>NZ_BAAACZ010000018.1:0-257092 GCF_039521975.1 Alkalibacillus silvisoli
ATATACAAGGCCAAATGGCATAAATAAGGAGTGCTCTTAAGAGAGCACCCCAACATTTGACTTAGAACCTTATTTTGTAGGAGGAAGTACATAGTTTGTTATCGAAAAATAATGTAGAGGATTGTCGGAAGGGGTTAAGTGATTTTGAATAATACGAATAAAATAGTCATTAAAATTGGATTGGCTGTTGCAGCGATTGCGATATTATCCTTTGTAATTGGCACTATGTTAATCCGTTCACAAATCGAGACTTATCAAGAAGAACAAACAGAATCAGCCACAAGGACTGTGCAAACTGTAATGGAATCTACACAAAAAGCAGCAGATACAATTGAACATATGATTGAAATGCGCTTATATACAGCTTCTAAAGGGATCATGACAGAGCTAAGAGGGGATGATGTAGAAGATATAAGTCAAGAAGATCTAGTAGAAGTTGCGCAAAGTTGGGACGTTCAAGAAATTTCATTATGGGAAAGAGTAGAGGATGATATTGTCATCACTCAATCAACAGATGATACACAGTTAGGTTTACCGTCAAAAGACTGGGGTTATTGGTATAATGCTTTTGATCAGCTCATGTCTGAAGAGCCTGTTACGGTTGATGAAGGGTTTGCGTTAGACAATTTCTGGGTTGGACCAATTTCACGTGCTGAACTTTTTGATCATATTTATTACAAGTTTGCTTATTACTATGATGGTACAACGGATTACATGGTTAATGCTTACATAGAAGATGAAGCGGTTTATAATGTTACATTTGATTCTGGCCCGTCTGAGATTATTTCACAAATCGAGATGAACAATGATGTTATAGAAGAAATCGCGGTCATTAATGGTCCTGCCTGGTTGGAAGGAGACCACCATGAAGTAATTGAGCCTTCTACAGATATCCCTGTTTTATATGGTCATATGACAATGGGTATAGGGGAAGACGAGCAAATGATTGAAGCGGTATTAAGAGATGATGAGGCGCAGACTAAAGACTTTATATTTGAAGAAGAACAATACCGTAAAATTTATAAGCCACTTGAACAAGAACGAGTGATGGTGACGGTTATGAATTTGGATAGTGAGGAACAATTAATGTCTCAATTAACATGGTTGTTTTTAGCTACTGTTTCATTAGGTGTTATTTTTATGTTAATTGTGATGAGGTCTGTAGCAAGAAAAGTCGACTCATAAAATTTGGAACATATTTGATTATATTATATGACTTGATACATTGTGTTAAATCCATTAGTATTAACAAAGTAACTTAGGTTTTGAAATGAGGGTTTAATATGAAACCATCTATATATGGATTAACACAAGAACAATTACAAAATTGGTTAGTGGAAAATGGTGAAAAGCGTTTCCGTGCTGAGCAAGTTTGGGATTGGTTATATAAAAAACGCGTAAAGTCGTTCTCTGAAATGAAAAACGTGAATAAAGCAACAATCGAACTATTAGAACAGCATTATCAAATACAGTCATTAACTGAAACAATCAAGCAAGAATCAAAAGATGGAACAATCAAATTTTTATTTGAACTACCAGATGGAAACCATATTGAAACAGTGCTGATGCGCTTTGATTATGGCTTATCTGTTTGTGTAACGACTCAAGTAGGCTGTAATATTGGTTGTTCATTTTGCGCAAGCGGAATCTTACGTAAAAACCGTGATTTAACAAGTGGCGAAATCGTTGAGCAAATTATGAACGTTCAGCACCATTTAGATGACCGCGGCAAAGAAGAACGTGTCAGTCATATCGTTGTAATGGGAATTGGTGAGCCGTTTGATAATTATGATCATACGCTGGACTTCCTTCGTGTTGTAAATAATCAAAAGGGTCTTTCAATAGGTGCAAGGCATATTACCGTATCGACCAGTGGTATTGTGCCGAAGATGTATGATTTTGCGGATGAGAATATCCAAATTAACTTAGCTTTATCCCTACACGCACCTAATAATAAGCTAAGAACTGATATTATGAAGATTAACCGAGCGTATCCGATTGAAGAGTTAATGGATGCAGTAGATTATTATTTAGAAAAAACGAATCGTCGAATTACGTTTGAGTATATTTTACTTCATGATGTAAATGACCATAAGAAAGAAGCTTTAGAATTAGTCGAACTGTTAAAGGATAAGCGTCACCTTTCTTATGTGAATTTAATTCCTTACAACCCGGTTGAGGACAACCCTTACGACCGTAGTAGTAAGCAAAACATTTTAACGTTCTATGAGACGTTACTTGAAAACAATATTAATTGTGGTGTTCGTGTTGAACAAGGAAGTGACATTGACGCAGCTTGTGGACAATTAAGAAGTAAACAAATTGAAAAGGCTAAAAGACAGAAAAAAATAAACTCATAATGTGTAAGAGTGCTTGTCAATAACTAGTCAGACAGGCACTCTTTTTTTGTGCGAACGCATATGTTATAAGAGCAGAGTATAAGGATGTGATAGTTTGCCGATCTATTTCAATGATGACTCAAACGTTTACCGGTCAAAACAACCCATTCAAGCACCAAATCAAAAACAAGCGGTTGTTGATCGTTTTGATGAGTTTGTTAAACAACAACAAAAAATCACCCGAAATTTGACCCGATCTTATAACACACTAAACCAGCTCTATAATCGTCAAGAAAAGACTCAAAAACATATTCTTAATCAATTAGAAGGTTTAGAAAAGAGCCACCGTTCTCATGATCAATTCCAAAACCAAGTCCAAAATCGATTATCGTCGTTTGATCAAAAACAAACGGAAGTGGAGGATTGGATGAAACAAGAAGAATTTCAAAAAGAGCAGTTGGTTAAAGAACTTAAGAGTATACATGACTCTAATCAAATAATAATCGATGAGTTAACGAAACAAGATGATTCAAGTGATGAGTTATTGCAACAGGTTAGTGAAATGCAAGAAGTTCAAGGAAAAATATCTAAACAAATTTTAAGCTACGAACAAAAGCAAAATGAGATGGCTAAGAAAATCGAACACCAAGAAGCGCTAATAGAGAAGATGTTACATCAGTTAACAAACTTTAGGTCAATCATTTACGAACGTAGCCACCACTTATCTGAGAAGATTGAGGATCACTACAATTTAACATCAAACTATGTCCATCACCTTATGACAGGTAAGGAGAATCCAATGACATTCATGGTTAAGAAAAAAGATGATGATTAATGCTTAATTTAATGAGAATTAAACATTATACTTGTGATTATTTAACAAAGTTGTTCTGTAATGTGGAAAATGTATCTTAAATTAGTTGATTACACTTTTTTGCAATCAAAGTATCGAAGCGGTATGGTAAAATATAAGTAAACAAAGGAGGGATTCCAGTGGCAACATCAAATATAAATGATCTATCAGCCGGTCAAGTCGAAGAACTACTTAAATTGTTAAAAGAACGGTTTGAAAAGAATATGCACCGTCATCAAGGTCAAAATTGGAAATCAGTTGAAGAAAGAATTTTAGCTAATAAAGATAAACTTCATTCATTAAATGAAATGGAACAAACTGGGGGAGAACCAGACGTTGTGATGTATGATGACAAAACTAATGAATACATCTTCTTTGATTGTTCAAAGGAAAGTCCAAAAGAACGAAGAAGTGTATGTTATGACCAGGAAGCATTAGAGTCTAGGAAAAAATATAAGCCTGAGAATAACGCATTAAATTTGGCAACGGATATAGGTATCAACATTTTAACAGAAGAGGAGTATCGATTTTTGCAACAACTAGAGGAATTTGACTTAAAAACATCTAGCTGGATCCAAACTCCTTCAGATATTCGAAAGCATGGAGGTGCCCTGTTTTGTGATCGTCGATATGGGCATGTATTCACCTACCATAATGGAGCTGAATCTTATTACAAAAGTAGAGGCTTCCGTGGTTCATTAAGGGTATAGCACCCAGTCCTTAAAATAGGGCTGGTTTTTCTTTTGTAACTAGGTCTTTAATTTACTAGTAGCCAATCATAGGTTTGTCCCTCAGGTACCGCACGATTTTTCTTGTCCCATAAATTAAAAGAACTTCTCATAAACTCTATACAATGATTCATATCTAATTAAAGAATGCCTTTATCAATAACTTTAAATCTTCTTTACCGAATAATTGCGTTATGTTATCTTAATATTAAGAAAATTTAAACAATGGGTGGGAGGGGAGAATGTGGCGAAAAAGTATTTAAATGAAGTACATGATTTATACAGGGACTCTTTAAAGAAATTTTTAGAAAAGGAAGTAAGACCTCATTATGATCAATGGGAGGAAGATCGTTTAATTCCTCGAGATTTATGGACTAAGATGGGGGAGAATGGTTTCTTATGCCCGTGGGTTGATGAATCTTATGGCGGACTTAATGCGGATTTTGGTTACTCGGTTGTGTTTAACGAAGAGATTGAGCGAGTTGGCTCAGGACTGGTCGGACTTGGATTACATAATGATATTGTCGTTCCATACTTTGAGTCATATGGAACTGATGAACAAAAAGAGCGCTGGCTTAAAAAGTGTGTCACGGGTGAGTATATTACGGCTATTGCGATGACTGAGCCTGATGCTGGGTCTGACTTGGCTGGTATTAAATCAACAGCTATTAATAAAGGCGATCATTACATTTTGAATGGGCAGAAAACATTTATCACAAATGGGATCCACGCGGACCTAGTTGTTGTTGTAGCTAAAACAGACCCTAATGCAAATCCGGCACATAAAGGGATTAGCTTATTTGTAGTTGATAAAGATATGAAAGGATTCTCTCGTGGCCGAAAGCTAGATAAAGTAGGTTTACATTCCCAAGATACAGCTGAATTGTTTTTTGAGGATGTAAAAGTTCCAAAAGAAAACTTACTTGGTGAAGAGGGTAAAGGGTTTTATTACTTAATGGCTCAATTGCAACAAGAACGCTTAACGGTTGCAATTAGTGGCCAAGTGGCAGCAGAAGAAATGCTGGAGATGACGACACGATATATTAAAGAACGAAAAGCCTTTTCTCAACCGATCTCAAAACTCCAAACAGTTCAGCATAAGGTCGCTGAAATGGCAACGGAAGTAAAGATTGGTCGATCATTTTTAGATGATGTGATCGAACGCCATATGAATAATGAAAGCGTTGTGACAGAAGTGTCTATGGCAAAATGGTGGATTACCGATATGGCAAGAAGGACCTCGACCACTTGCATGCAACTGCATGGTGGTTATGGCTATATGGAAGAGTATGAGATCGCTAGGCGTTACCGAGATATCCCTGTTGCTTCGATCTATGCTGGGACAAATGACATTATGAAAAATATAATTGCAAAGAATATGGGGTTATAACGATGTTAGAAGGGGTTAAAATACTAGATTTTTCACAATACTTACCGGGTCCTTTTGCAACGTTACGTTTAGTTGACCGAGGTGCTGAAGTAATTAAAGTCGAAGCCCCCGCTGGAGATCCGACTAGACAAATGGCTAATGAAGCTCTGTTTGCAGTCAATAATCGAGGGAAGAAGAGTGTAGCTGTTGATCTCAAAAGTAAAGATGACCAATCAAAGATTTATAAGCTCCTAGAAGATATTGATGTTGTTATCGAAAGCTTTCGTCCAGGCGTGATGAAGCGGTTAGGTTATGGCTATGAACTAATAAAAGATATCAAGCCTGATATCGTCTACCTATCCCTAACAGGCTTTGGACAAAACAGTTCTTATTCTCATCAAGGCAGTCACGATTTAAATTATGTCGCGATGAGTGGTTTATTGAGTCAATATAAAGATAAAATAGGTCATCCAGTCATGCCAACTCAAACGCTAGCCGATTTAGTCGGTGGGATGGCGGCGAGTGAAGCTATTTTATCGGCGTTATTTAAACGCGAACGAACTAAAGACGGGTCTTACATTGACCTAGCTATGACTGATGCTGTTATATCAATGATGGGGAATCATGCGATGTTTTCTTCTATTGCAGGTATTGAATCAGGAATTCCCGTTTTAAACGGTTCTTATGCCAATTACCGGGTCTATGAAACGAAGGACCAACGTTTTATGACAATGGGGGCATTAGAATATAAGTTTTGGAAGAATTTTTGTGAAGCGGTTGGAAAAGAACAGTGGCTAGAGAATTTCCCAGAACAATTAATCGAACAAGACACTATTTTAGAAGTTGAAAAACTATTTTTAACTAAAACCTTTCAAGAATGGACTGAAATGGGTAAGCAATATGATTGTTGCTTATTCCCAGTATTAGAGATTGATGAGGTCATTAATAATGAATATGTAAAAGAACGAGGTTTAGTGCAGATCAATAATGGTCAACCATTTATTCAAACTCATTATCATAATATTCATAAAAGCGAGCATGTAGCTGAGTTAAACGAGCATGATCACCTCTTAAGTCAAAACCCAAAAGTATGAACGACCTCGTCAACTGGCGAGTCATATATAATTTTTAAAGGAGTGGGTTCAAATGATGGAAGGTAAACTGCTCATCAGCCAAATGATTGAGAGGGCTGAAAAACTTTTTCCAAAAAAGGAGGTCATCTCACGCACGAGTTCAGGCATACACCGGTTCACTTATCAACAGATCGGAGAAAGAACAAGACGTCTTTCCAGTGCTTTAGAGAACTTAGGAGTTGAAAGAGGCGATAAAGTCGCAACTCTCGCGTGGAATGATCATAGACACCTCGAAGCTTACTTCGCTATTCCTGGTATGGGAGCTGTCCTACACACAATTAATATTCGCTTGTCAGCCGAACACATTATACACATCATCAATCACGCAGAAGATAAAGTGTTATTAGTTGATCCAATGTTTTTACCAATCTTAGAAGGCATTAAAGACCATATTCCAACAGTACGTGCATTTGTCGTTATGACAGATGATGATGAGTTACCTGATACACCTCTAACCCCGGTATATTCTTATGAAGACTTATTATTAGAAGCAAATCCAGATTATGAGTTTGTAAAGGACTTAGATGAAAATGACCCTGCAGGTATGTGTTTCACATCAGCAACGACCGGTAAACCTAAAGGAGTTGTTTATTCGCATCGTGGTATTACGCTTCACAGTTTAAGCTTAGGATTAGCTGACTCTGGAGCGGTTTCAGAGTCTGATGTTGTCATGCCAGTTGTACCGATGTTTCACGCAAATGCTTGGGGTCTTCCTTTCGCATCAACATGGTTTGGCTCAACACAAGTCATGCCAGGCCCTTTATTTACACCAGAATTACTCGCTGAATTAATTACGACTGAAAAAGTCACAAGCACAGCTGGTGTCCCAACGATCTGGCTTGGTTTATTAAAAGAGCTTGATGCCAATAAAGACCGTTACGACATGAGCTCATTGCGTGCTGTGTTATGTGGTGGGTCTGCAGCACCAATGGGAATGATTCGTGCGTTTGAAGAGAAATATAACATTCCATTTATCCACGCTTATGGTATGACAGAAACAACACCTCTTGTGACATTATCCCGCTTAAAGAGTTACCAAGAAGATTTATCGACAGAAGAGAAATTGGAAATTCGTGCAAAACAAGGCTCTGTTGTCCCAGGTCTTGAGATTAAAGCCATTAACGATGAGGGTGAAATCGAATGGAATGGTAAGGATATGGGTGAGCTTTTAGTTCGTGGTCCATGGATAGCTGATGAGTATTATAATGATGAGCGTACTGAGGGTGCATTTAAAGACGGATGGCTTTATACAGGAGATATTGTCACAATTGATCAAGAAGGAACGATTAAAATTACAGACCGTACTAAAGACCTTGTGAAAAGTGGTGGGGAATGGATTTCAACAATTGATTTAGAAAATGCAATTATGGCTCATGATGCAGTCTTTGAAGCGGCAGTAGTAGGTGTTCCTCATCCAGAGTGGCAAGAACGCCCTGTTGCAGCAGTCGTAATAAAGCCAGATGAAAATGTGGAAAAAGAAGAATTATTAGACTATCTAAAACCACAATTTGCGAAATGGTGGATTCCAGATGATATTATTTTTATGGATGAATTACCAAAAACGTCAGTTGGTAAATTTCAAAAGAATGCATTAAGAGAGAAGCTGCAAGAGCATTTAGTGTAAACCGTGTTAATGACGGTGGTAGAAGAGAAGATAACTAACTGTGCACAATTAAGCGAACGCCTGGTTAATTAGGCGTTCGCTTAATTATTTCGCTTTTCGCTTAAAAAAAGAAGAATCGAACGTTTTTCCAGAATCGATCATAAAAATTAACTTTCGCTCAATTACTAAAACAACAACAATCCATCATCGCTTTCTTTAAAATTATTTAGGTTGCATACGAATAGCGCCATCTAATCGGATTACTTCCCCATTTAGCATTGGGTTTTCTACAATACTTTCAACGAGTTTCCCATATTCAGCTGGATCTCCTAATCGAGAAGGGAAGGGTGTCATAGCTCCTAATGCTTCTCGCGCTTGATCGGGTAGTGATGCGAATAGTGGTGTGTCAAATAATCCAGGTGCAATCGTCATAACGCGAATACCATAAGGTGATAAATCACGAGCGATAGGAAGTGTCATGCCAACAATACCCCCTTTTGAAGCACTGTAAGCAGCTTGCCCAATCTGTCCTTCATATGCGGCAACAGAAGCGGTATTGATGATGACACCACGCTCACCTTCATCATTTACCTCTAGATCTTTCATAAATTCAGATGCTAACCTAATAACGTTAAATGTCCCAACGAGATTGACTTGAACAACCTTTTGGAAAGTCTCTAAGTCATGGACACCTTTACTACTAACCGTTTTCTTAGCGGCTCCAATTCCTGCGCAGTTAACAACGACGTGTAACCCACCTAAATCTAGAGCTTCTTTTAACGCATTTTGAACGCTTGCATCATCTGTTACATCAGTTTTAACAAATTTAACATTTTGACTTCCGAGTTCGTTTATTAAAGTTTGTGCTTTTTCTTCTTGTAGATCAGCAATAACCACTTTAACCCCATTACTAACTAAATTTCGTACAGTAGCTTCTCCTAAACCGGAAGCACCGCCTGTTACAAAAGCAACTTTATTTTGTAACTTCACTAAAAACTCCCCCTAATCTAATCGTTCTATAATTGTGGCATTAGCCATACCATGACCTTCACACATAGTTAATAAACCATAACGCCCACCTGTACGCTCTAATTCATGAATGAGTGTCGTCATTAATTTCGCACCACTCGCTCCAAGCGGGTGTCCAAGCGCAATCGCACCACCGTTGACATTTAATTTATTTAATTTTGCTCCAGTTTCATCTAACCAAGCTAATGGAACAGGTGCAAAAGCTTCATTGACTTCAAATAAATCAATATCATCAATTGTTAGTCCAGCTTTGTTTAATACTTTTTCAGTGGCTGGAATAGGTCCAGTTAACATCAAGGTTGGGTCTGAACCAACAACAGATCGTGCCAAGATTTTAAATCGAGGTTTCAACCCTAATTCGTTCGCTTTTTCCCTTGTCATTAATAATAGGGCTGCCGAACCGTCGCTAATTTGACTAGCATTTCCAGCTGTAATAATGCCATCATTTTTAAAGACAGACTCAAGCTCACCTAACTTTTCAGGCGTTGTGCCCGGGCGAGGTCCCTCATCTTGAGTTATTGTTTGTTTTGAGCCATCTTCTAAAGTAACATCGACTGAGAAAGTTTCCTTTTTAAAACGTCCTTCACCTTGTGCTTTAATCGCTTTTTGATGACTTTGGTATGAAAATTCATCTAATTGTTCCCGAGAGTACCCCCATTTCTCAGCAATTCTTTCAGCTGATAATCCCTGATTAATGACTTCATATTTTTCATTTAATTTAGGGCTCAGTTTAGCACCTTGCATATTTGAAAACATTGGAACGCGGGACATATTTTCAATACCAGAAGCCACCACTACATCCATATCTCCACTTAAAATCGCTTGTGAAGCGAAGTGAACCGCTTGTTGGCTTGAACCACATTGACGATCGATCGTAGTACCAGGAACTTCAATTGGATATCCCGCAATGAGAGCTGCTGTACGTCCAATGTCAGCTGCTTGTTCACCAACTTGAGAGACACATCCCATAATGACATCTTCAATAACGGCTGGATCAATTAATGCTCGGTCGGTTAACTCTTTTAAGGTTAGTGCAGCTAACTCATCCGGTCTAATTAAGCTTAATAATCCATTTCTGCGCCCGACAGGTGTTCTGACGGCTTCAACAATAACTACTTCTCGCAAGGTTTAAATCCCCCTTCAATTATGATCTAAAATTATTATAACAAAATTTTTAATAATCAGATAAATTTTTATAAAAAAGTACCCGTGATTTTAATCACGAGTACTTAAAAAGGTTAATTGCTATTAGGGTGATGGAAAATACTTATATTGATAAATTATCGGCTACATTTTCTCTCTTAAGTGGGATAACTGAACATCAAATTCATACGACGGTTCTTCTAAATAGTAAATATGGGCTGTGTTATTTTGCGCGTTAACGTTTTGAATGTAAACGTTTTCTCCATTGTATTGTACATTTTTCATTTCTGGAGATACAGAAATTTCCTCTGCACGTAATCGGTCCATTAATATCCCTCCTTTTAAGTTGGATCATCTTCGTATAACCCTTGTAAGTCCACTTCTTGTTCATGATGCATTTCATCTAAAGGGAAAACAGTGGCTGTTTGGTTATCATTAACTGTTTGAATGTAAACAGGAATACCGCGGTATTTCACGTTAATCATAATAAGTGAATTTACAATTTCTTCTGCTTGCTTTCTATCCATAGTTTCTCCCTACCTTTCTTAACCTTATTTTTTTCTGTCAAAAGTAAAATATACGATGGATAATAAGGTTAAAAATACCTCAAAATAAAACAAAGCCCTTACCTCGTACGTTTGAGATAAGGGGTTCATTTAGTAATCTTGATTTTTGTTTTGATCAGGTGGGAATACTTCAAAGATCTTACCACTTCTAATGCCTTCAACAAGTTGTTCAAGCCAATAATAATAAGCTTTAGAATACTCAAGTTGAGCGTTAATGGATTGCGCTTCATTACGTATTTCTTGTGAAACATCTTCAGTGTTTATGACATCTTCAAGGATCGGTTGTGCTTCTTTAATGGCTTCAAGGTTAAATTTGACTTCCCTCTCCCATTTTTGAGTGAAGAACTTGTTAAAAAAACTAAAGAAGTTTTTCTCAGCTACAAAAGTTTGCTTTCTCGATCCGCGACGAAATGATTGTTTTACAATATCAAATTCTTGAAGCTTCTTAACCCCTGTACTCATGCTGGGCTTACTCATCTTAAGTTTTTCGCGCATTTCATCTAAGGTCATACTATCCTCAAAATACATGGTTCCATACAGGTTTCCAACACTTCTGGTCACTCCATAAAGATCCATTGTTTCACCGAGTGATTCAATGACTATATCTTTAGCTTGATCGACGGCTTCTTTTGCTTCTTTGTCATTTTGGCTCATTTAACAACCTCCCTACAGTTAAGTTTGTTAAATTTTTTCTTACAGTTCCTATCATAACTAAATTTTTAATAATGTCAAAAGCTTGCAATTAAAATTAATGGTATAATCCCTAGGCAGATAAAGGGTTTAGCCATTATCATTTTTTGAAAATCGATTGGTGGTATTATAGGATTGTGAAGGGATACTTTAACAAATATATAAATTTCATTATTAAATAATTTAACAAAAAAATAGGTTTTTATTATGAGTTTTAAAATGCGCATGTTTAATGAAAGCTTATGAAAATAAACTTTGCCAGCAATTTATTATGAGAATAATCGTTATATCAACTGCTGCACTCACAGTCATATAGACATATTGCCCTTCATAAAATTTATTAAGGTGTATTAGAACGTGTGGGAGGGTGTAGAGTGTATGACTGATGAAAAAAATAAAGAATATAAAGAATATCAAGATGAGAAGAGGGAAGACTCAGCAGAGGAAGAAGCAGAAGCCAAAGATGCACAAGAAAATAAAGGGCTAGGTATTGTCGCTTATATTATATTCTTTGTTCCTTTAATAATTGCAAAGGATTCACCGTTTGCAACCTATCATGCGAACCAAGGTTTGTTACTGTTGATTACAGCCTTCGTAATCAATGTATTAGGTTCGATCATTCCGATTATAGGGTGGTTATTCATTTTACCGTTAGGGAACTTATTTATATTTATTTTATGGTTAATCGGAATATTAAATGCAGCTAAAGGACTAAAGTCACCACTACCGCTAGTTGGTACTGTTGAGATTATAAAACCTCCTAAAAGTTGATTTATCCTTGAAAGTTTGGCTTCCTTTAGGGGTTATAAAGTCATGAGTCTGAAACGAATGGGATCAAAATTTGTTTAAATACGAATACGCACATTTGATTTAGTGGTGTTGAACTGCAAAAATCCGAACGATTCATTATAAACGAACTCGTTCGGATTTTCTGTTATGACAACTAATTTTGTCCCTGCTTCATTACTTTATAGTTTAAGGTTAATTTTAAAATCAAATTCGGGATGCTGATAAACCACTTCAAAACGGTCATCATCTTCAATATTTGCTTTTAAATCAACAGGTGCAAAGAGGAAGAAGTTGTTTTGAAACTCTACATCAGCACCGTAATAATAGCTTAACCAAACTAATTTAGAACAATAAATAGCATCATCAGGGTCATTTAAAGGAACTCTAGTGGTAAAAGAAAACTCCGGTACAGGTCTTTCTTGATTCATATTAGAATTATAAACCTCTAAATATTCTTTAGCATACTCCGCAGCTGCTAAACCAATGTTCGGATCTTTCGGACGAGCATGCATCACTTGTGTATGAATGGATAAGAAATTTTGAATAGGTGCCTTACGCACTTGTGGATGTGATGTTACAGATTCAATAATGTGATTGTCATCTATAACAATTGCAGAGTGGCCTATGTAACCAGGAGGGAATACATCGCCAAAGTTATCACTAGCCACTAAAATATCACCAGGTCTAAAATCTTGCGGGCTTCTTATGTGACGGTTTTCTTCAAATGTTAAAAATGTTGAGTAGTAAGTGCCGTCACTAAATATACATTCAACATTAATCGGTTCTAGGTTTTCATTACGCAAATGAAAGCTTCGAATAGGTTCAAATATTCCTACTAACTCTTCGCTTCGGTAAACATTCAAGTAACTGATTGGACGTTGGTTCAAGTCCAAATCAATTGTCACTATGTCGTCAGTTGATGAACCAGTTACAATTGGTTTCATTGCTAAAACACCTCATTATCATGTCATTACTATATGATATAGGTGTTTGAAGAGGATCGTGCTTGTTTAATGTAAGATTCTAGGCACATCAAGGTTGTTTTCTTTTAAAGAAATGTGAAGTTCATGTTTATGATTGACGGCTGCGTAAAAAATCTCATCAATTTGATTAATTCCCCGTAAATCCAATTGGTTTTGAAGCCAATTCTGATTAAGGCCGAGGTCTTCTAATACATTGCTATAAACTTTACCTTCAACAACAACTGGTAAAGCGATATCAGCAGTAGTTATTGTTATATTAAGGTCTGAGCGCGTCACGGGAGTTTGTGACGATTTTTTAAGTACACTAATTTTACCACTCGGCTCAATAATGGCTGTTTTAACTTCATTTAAGTCAAATACATTACTTTCTCTTAATAACTGTAAAATATTATCAATGGAGTAGTCAATGTTCTTCATATTTTTTCTTAGAAGTTGCCCGTTTTGGACAACAACAGTTGGTTCGAATGTTACTAAACGTCCAAACTTTCTATTAGCAATACTCGCTTTTGTGATTATTTTTTGTAGTAACGCGACAGCAATAATCGCAACCGCTGTGTAAATGTGACTAATTGATGGGTCAGCTAAGTCAGCTCCAACAATTGAACCTAGTGAAACAATGATTAAGAAGTCAAAGACAGGAATTTCTCCAATGGTGCGTTTACCCATGTAGATCGTTAATAGTAACAGCAATGGAAGCATGGTGACTACACGGGTAATAACAATGAGTGAATCTTTTAATGTTTCTTCCACTAAAATGTCCCTCCACATATGTTAATTAGCTTTATTTTGCCACCATGGGTAAAAATTATCTAACTTGGAGGTACAAAACAAAAAAGCGAACTCACGTGGAGTCCGCTTTACATTTTTTATGCTCTTAACCACTTCCAAATCTCTTGTGGTGTTGCATTTTTACCGTAAATTAGAATACCGACTTTGAAAATCTTACCTGCTAGCTTCATAAATAACCAGATGCTTACGATTAAAATAGCGATCCCAATAATAATCTCTAACCATGGCCACTCATCAAGTAGTGCTAGGCGTAATATGAGCACTGTCGGTGAAGTGAATGGTATATAACTTCCAATTTGAGCAGCTAAACCACTAGGGTCTGAAACGATTGGTCCGACTAGAACAACTGGAATAAATGGTAACATCATCACCATACCTTGGAAGTTGCTACTAGAGCTCGTGTCTTCTAACGTTGCTCCTAAACCAACGAAGAGTGAGGCAAATAATAAGTAACCTAATACAGCAATTAAAACTAAGATGAGAAGTTCTGGAACTAATAAGTACTCTATTACAGGAACGTCATCTAATAGATAGATCCCAATCGGTATGGCAAATAGTATCCATACTCCAACTTGAATTAGACCTAGAGCAAAGTAACCAATAATTTTACCTTGCATTAACTCACTTGGAGTGACAGAAGATAAGATGATCTCAGCTACTTTATCTTTCTTTTCTTGAGAAGCGCTTTGGAAAATCATCATACCTGTAATGACGATTGAGAATAGGACTAGACCTGCGAATAAAGCAGGAATACCTCTTTCAAATGGATCTGCCATGCCCCCAACTTCACTAGCTGCCTCCTCTGTTTCCGCTGGTTGGTCATCTCCACCTGCTGCTTCAAAATGAATAGGGGTTGATACTAATTCAAGTTGCTCCTCAGATAAATTAGCATTTTGCAACTGAACATGTTTAATAGGTTGTTCGATCACATGCAATTGATTTGAAAACTGGTTACTAACATCGTCACCTTTCGCGTAAGTGACAACACCATTTTCTAAAGTGTGTTCATCAATTTGAATAAATGCCGCGTTTGATTCCTCATTTAATTGCTCTTGAATAGCTGGTAAGTCTTCATTGGTCTGAGTTAGCTCCCAATTGAGGAGTTCATTGGCATCAATAACCGGCTCAATATACTCATATACACCAAGGTCATCTTGAACATAAACAGTCGTACCTGAGTCTTCTTCACCATTACCGCTAAGTAAATTAGGGACAGTTGCAAAGAACACAAAGATTAACGGTGTTAAGAAGAGTGAAATAATAAATGATTTATTTTTTATGTTACGTTTAATTTCCCATTTACTAACTTTTAAGCTGTTACGCATTAGTGCTACCTCCTTCCTCTGCAATAGATCGACCTAAGGCTACGTCAACAAATATTTCGTGTAAGGATATGCGATCTACTTTAAGCTCTTGGACATCTAAGTTATTTGGTAATGTGTGTAACCACGATGGAAGTTGAATATCCTGATCTAAATATAAAATCGATGTTAAACCTTCTTGCTCTACACGGGTAACATGGTCTAATCCTTCTAGTTGACTAGCTGAGTTATCACCATATATGGAACATTTAAAGTTAGCATATTTAGCTTTGACATCTTTAAGTGGCCCGTAAATCACTTTCTGTCCTTTATTGATCATAAATAATCGGTCACACATTTCTTCAACAAGGTTCATTTGGTGTGAACTTAATAAGATCGCCGTCCCGTTGTTATTAGCAAGTTCTTTAATTTCTTGTTTAAAGATATCTTGGCTGACAGGGTCCAAACCAGAAAATGGCTCATCTAAAATGAGTAATTCTGGTTCGTGAATAATTGAGCCAATAAATTGTACCTTTTGTCCCATGCCTTTTGATAATTCTTCAACCGAGACATTTTCTTTACCTTCTAACCCTAACTTTTTTAAGTAACTTAGTGCTCTTTCTCTTGCTTTTTTGATTGGATAATCTTTAAGCTCAGCGAAGTATAGAATAATGTCCATCACTTTAACGTTTTTGTATAGTCCACGTTCTTCTGGTAAATAACCAATTTTATGACGGGGGATGTCTTTTCCTTCATGGTTATGGAAGGTGACTTGCCCGTAATCAGGATACATAATTCCCATAATGTTACGGATCGTTGTTGATTTACCCGCTCCGTTTGGTCCTAAAATCGCCATAATTTCCCCTTTGTGAACATCAAAGGATATATCGTGTAAAACTTTTGTGCCTTTAAATGATTTTTGTAACCCTTCGACACTTAAAATTGTTTCCATATTCCTCTCTCCCTTTATCTATTGACGTGATAACATCATTGAAATTGTTTCTTCGAGTTCAAGATGTTCACTTGTCACCCAATTAATTTGTTCCCTTTGTAAAAAAGCTTCAGTTTCCTTTGCATTATTACTAATGATTTGGCGGGTTTTACGGCTTACTTCCCCTGGGATTTGTTGGTTAGGAAGCTCACTTTGAACCCAATATAATGTAAAACTATTGATGAAGGACTCTTTCTCGCGGTAGGTGATGAGCTTTCCATCTTTTAAAACCATAATATAATCGGCTAGTTTACGAACTTCATCAACTTGATGTGTTGTAATTAATAATGTTTTACCTTCTCGTTCCATCCATTCTGTTAGAAGATCCATAACGAGTTGTTTGGACGGGATATCCATACTAACTGTTGGTTCATCTAAAATCATAAGATCGGCATTCTTAGCGAAATTTAAAGCAAAGTTCAACTTTTGTTGCATGCCTTTGGATAACTTATCGTATGGTTTATTTAACGGAATATCAAATGCATGAACAGTGTTTTGAAATAGATCGTGATCCCACTTCAAATACCATTTTGAAAATAGTTTAGTTAATTGTTCGCCTGTAAATGAATCGCAACCAAATAGACGTTGTGGTTGATAAGCAATACGCTGTTGTGTTTCGAGTGGTAAAATTGTATGGCTCTGATTAAATAAACGAACCTCACCTTGATTAGGTTTCACTAAATTTAAAAAGGATTTTAATATGGTGCTTTTACCAGCTCCGTTATTCCCGACAATAACAGTTATGGTATTAGGTTCAAGTTCGAAATTAATCGGGCCAAGAGTAAACTCATCTACCCTTTTAGTTAATTGCTTTGTACTTAAGATTGAGTTCATTTTCGCCCCTCCTGTTCAGTTAATGCTTCATTAAATAGTTTCTTTATTTGTTTATCGGAGTAATTATGTTGTTTAGCTTTTTCAATCGCACGTCTCATCGCTTGAATCACCGTGTTATGCTGAACTTCTTGCATCGTGTTTTGGTTTACATTAGCAACGAATGTCCCTTTACCTTGAGTAGTATAAATAAACCCCTGATGTTCTAAGTTTTGAAAAGCTCTTCTAGTTGTAATGACACTCACCTCTAAATCTTTAGATAAAGCACGAATGGAGGGAAGAGGAGTGTCAGTTGTCAATTGGCCACTTGCGATTAAGGCCTTAATTTGCTCTTCGATTTGATGATAATAAGGTTCTCTTGATTGTTTTGATAATCTGATTGGGAGCTTCAATAGTGACCCTCCTTCTGTCCTTTAAACAAAATAATCCATCTTATTCATTTTGTTCATAGCAGATTTCATCCAAGCTATGATGCTAGTAATGGCGATTATTATAGATAAGATGATGCTTATTAATGGCCATTCTTGGACTGCTATAATCGTCGCATGAACAATCCCATTTGAGAAAGTACTGAATAAAAATAAAACCAGACCAAAACCGATAACAAGAGCCACACCATAAAAAGATACTTTGAATTTACCGGCATAATCGCCTACATCAGAAGCTGGGAAAATGGACCCTAAAGTTAACCCCACTCCAATCCAAAGAATGGAAAAGGCTAAGTACTCAAACGGAGATAAGGTCTCACTTATAATAGGTGAGAAATAATAAAAAGCAATTAAAATAATCGATTGAGATGGAATTGTATTTACAAAAGATATGATAAAGCGACTTTTAATCACTGAACCGCTATTGATTGGAAGTTGGTTGAGCAAGGTGAAGTAAGGTGAACCAAAACGGTTGTGTGTTATTTTTTGATATTGAAAATCTTTTGGAACAGTCCATGGACCTAAGTATACAAAAATTAAAATAAAGAATATATCAAACAAAACGGCGTTATTTTCTAAATAACCATCTACCGTTGTGGCTAAAAACAATGAAAATAGTACAATCATAATTAATTGTGAATAGATTCGTTTAAAGGTTGTCACTTTAAGCTCGAGTTGTGCAAGCCATAAACCTTCCTTCCAACTGTTCATCTTAACCCTCCTAAACGGCTAACTGTTATGGTGATTATATCTATATACACAGTATATGTGTTTTGTGAACAGTTTGCAATACATTTTTAAAAACGTAAATGATGTTAGTTCGTATTCTTTAGGTTGTGAATGTTTAGTGTTATGATTAGTTTGTTGTGAATGTTTAGGATGATAAAGGAGTATTGTTTGTGACCAACAAGATGAAGGAAAGCCGACTAAAGTTACTACTTATGCTAGGTGCATTAACGGCTTTAGTGCCGCTTACGATCGATATGTATTTGCCAGCTTTTCCGGCTTTAACTGAAGATTTAAATACAACCAATTCTTTAACACAAATCAGCTTAACTGCTAGCTTACTAGGAATTGCATTTGGTCAACTGATCATTGGCTCGATGAGTGATATATATGGTCGAAAGAGACCCCTAGTACTCGCGATATCAGTATTCGTAATAGCATCATTTCTATGTGCTATTTCACCAAACATTTGGTTTTTTATTGTGTGTCGTTTCATTCAAGGTTTTACAGGAGCAGCAGGGATTGTCCTTTCCCGTTCGATGATTCGTGATTTATATTCAGGCTCTGATATGACGAAAATGTTCTCATTACTCATTCTAGTCATGGGCTTAGCACCTATATTAGCACCAGTGATTGGAGGACAAATTTTAATATTCACATCTTGGCGAGGTATTTTTACGATCCTTGCTATTGCAGGAGCTTTAGCTGTTTTAATGAGTCTGTTTAAGGTTAAAGAAACCCTTCCAGAAGAGAGGCGTTCAGCTGGCGGTTTAAAAAATACAGCTAATGTATTTATTAAACTAGCTAAACAGCGCAATTTTATCGGTTTTGCACTTATTCAAGGGTTTGTCGCTGCCGCTTTATTCTCTTATATATCGGGTTCTTCGTTTATATTACAGGATCTATTTAGCTTGTCTGCCCAAACATATGGAATCGTGTTTGGAATTAATGCATTAGGATTTATTACGTTAAGTCAAGTGACTGGTAGACTAGTAGATTATGTTAAAGAAGAGCGACTACTCATTATGGGCTTTATAATCGCTCTAACTGGTGGGGTTACGTTACTGTTAGCGGCGCTTAATGGAGCTAATTTCTGGCCGGTGATGTTTGGTTTGTTTTTAATAATTTCAAGTGTAGGTGTACTAAACCCTACTAGCTTGTCACTTGCGATGGAAAAACAAGAAAATAACGCGGGTAGTGCAGCTGCTTTACTCGGGTTATTCCAATTTATATTCGGTGGTGTTGCTGCACCGATTGTTGGATTTTTAGGGACAGAATCAGTTTTACCACTTGCAATGATTATTTTAGTTTGTCAAATTTGTGCATTGCTATCTTATTTATTACTAGTTAGAAGTAAATTTTAGTTTATAGGCTTTGGATCAAGTGACGGATCTAAAGCCTTTTTTGTATAGCAAATTTATATTAAACCACCTCACTCTCCTAGGACAAAATGGTTTTACACGATCCTATAAAACTCATACAACCTTTATAAAGCGCATATATATAAGAGAGATGTGTAACTTTGTTATACAGTCTTGTAGAAGATTAATAGGGGAGGAATAAGCTGATGACGTATGCATTTCCAAACACAGAAGGAGCAGTTGTTAACTTTAAGTCGCGCTATAAAAACTACATAGGAGGTAAATGGGTTGCTCCAGTTAATGGTAAGTACTTTGATAATGTGACACCTGTTACGGGTAAAACATTTTGTGAAGTACCAGCTTCAACTAAGGAAGATGTTGATTTAGCATTAGATGCTGCTCATGCTGCTAAAGATGCATGGGGGACTACTTCTATTTCTTCACGGGCGAATATTTTAAACAAAATTGCTGATCGAATAGAAGAAAACTTAGAAATGTTAGCTGTAGCTGAAACGTGGGATAATGGTAAAGCAGTAAGAGAGACTTTAAATGCTGACCTGCCGCTTGCAGTTGACCACTTCCGTTACTTTGCAGGGGTAATTCGCTCACAAGAAGGAACAATTGGTGAAATTAATAATGATACGGTAGCCTATCACTTTAACGAACCGATTGGGGTCGTGGGACAAATTATCCCGTGGAACTTCCCGTTACTGATGGCAACATGGAAGTTAGCGCCAGCCTTAGCAACAGGTAACTGTGTTGTGTTAAAGCCAGCTGAACAAACACCGGTGACTATCCTGTTATTAATGGAGATAATTGAGGATTTACTGCCTGCTGGTGTCGTTAATATTGTTAATGGTTTTGGTTTGGAGGCTGGTAAACCACTTGCTTCTAGTGATCGTGTAGGAAAAGTAGCCTTCACAGGTGAGACGACTACTGGCCGTATGATTATGCAGTACGCATCACAAAATTTAATACCCGTTACTTTAGAGTTAGGTGGTAAATCACCTAATATCTTCTTTAAAGATGTTATGGATGAAGATGATGACTTTTTAGATAAAGCGATTGAAGGTTTAGTGATGTTTGCGCTAAACCAAGGTGAAGTTTGTACCTGTCCATCACGCGCCTTAATTCATGAGGATATATATGATGAATTTATGGAACGAGCATTAAAACGTGTTAAAGAAATCGCAACTGGTAACCCATTAGACCCGAACACGATGATGGGTGCACAAGCCTCAAATGAACAATTAGAGAAGATTTTGTCTTATTTAGATATTGGAAAGCAAGAAGGGGCTGAATGCTTAGTTGGTGGTGAGCAAAATAAGAAGGACGGAGAGTTCACTGATGGATATTATGTCGAGCCAACAGTATTTAAAGGCGACAATAGTATGCGCATATTCCAAGAAGAGATCTTTGGGCCGGTCCTAGCTGTAACGACATTTAAAACAGATGAAGAGGCCTTACAAATCGCGAATGATACACTGTATGGACTAGGTGCTGGTGTATGGACACGGAATATTAACACCGCTTATCGTTTTGGCCGGGCAATCGAAGCAGGACGGGTATGGACGAATTGTTATCACGATTATCCAGCACATGCTGCATTTGGTGGGTATAAAATGTCTGGGATTGGACGTGAAAACCATCAAATGATGTTAAATCACTATCAACAAACGAAGAACTTACTCGTTAGCTACAGCCCTCAAAAGCTCGGATTCTTTTAAAATTTAATTGAAGGGGTGAAAATGACATGGTTGAGCGGGTAACAGCAACTGAAGAAGCGATTCATTTACTTAATCAGTTGAAAGTAGAACATGGTGAACTTATGTTTCACCAATCTGGAGGTTGCTGTGATGGTAGTTCCCCGATGTGCTATCCAAAAGGTGAGTTATTGATAGGAGACCAAGATGTCTTCTTAGGTGAAATTGGTCAGACACCTTTTTATATTCATAAGAGCCAATATGAATATTGGAAGCATACACAGCTCATTATTGATGTTGTTGATGGTCGAGGCGGCATGTTCTCATTAGAAGGTGTTCATGGTAAACGTTTTTTAACAAGATCAAGAGCCTTTACAAATGAAGAGTATGAGCAAATTAAAGAACAATTATAAACTTAACCCCTTCTTGTCTTTTATAGACAATTGAAGGGGTTTTTTATTAACCAATTAAAACAGATGATTTGATTTTCCTGACTGCTTCATGAATAATGTGAACTGATAAATGATTTTTGGAGGTTACAACCATGAAAGTTGAAATTTGGTCGGATGTTGTTTGTCCGTTTTGTTATATAGGTAAACGTCGTTTTGAAAAAGCTTTAGACCAGTTTGAACAAAGTGATGAAGTGGAAGTCTTGTTTAAAAGCTACCAACTCGACCCAACAGTTAAAAAAGGACAGTACGATGATATTCATAGTATGCTAGCTCAGAAATATCAAGTTCCCTATGAAAAAGCACAAGAGATGAATCAACAAATGGCTAACCAAGCAAAAGAAATTGGTCTAGACTTTGATGTTGATTCGATCATTCCGACTAACACACAAGATTGTCATCGTTTAAGTCAGTTTGCTAAGCAGGAAGGTAAGCTTTATGAGTTAATGGAAGTACTCATGAAGGCTTATTTTACAGAAGGGCAAGATGTCAGTGACTTTGATGTTTTAGTTGAGCGAGCTAGTCAAGTTGGGCTTGATTTTGATGAGGTACAAAATGTTTTAAATTCAAAAGCTTATTTATCCAATGTTAGACGTGACCAACAAGAAGCAGCACAAATCGGAGTTCAAGGAGTACCTTTTTTTGTTTTTAATGAGAAATATGCTGTCTCAGGGGCTCAACCAGTCGAATCATTTCTAGAAGTGTTAAATAAAGTACACAAAGAAGAGCAAAATAAACCACAAGTACAAATGTTAAACAATCAAACGAAAACAGAATACTGTGATGGAGATTCATGTTAATCTAAATAGTTCACGCCAATGGTTATCGTTGTTGACCATTGGCGTGTTTTTACGGTGTAAGGGGATGGTATCCTGAATTCATAAGTTGTTGGGCAATTAAGTTGTAGCCAATTCTATTGGGGTGGATACTACCAAAAGCTAATAAATTTCTCCCCCCATCTGTGAATTGTGGGAGAATATCAACATAACGGATGTGATCGGTTTGTAGAGAGCGGAGGACATCATTGAAGCGGTTAACCCAAAATTGACTGTAACCTAATTGTGGGTAGGGGTTATACAATCCGACTAATCGAATGAAATAAGGGGTAGGGTATAACCATTTTAAAATTTGGATTTCATATAAGGTGTATAATAAATTTTTATATAGTTGTTGCTCTGCATGTTCGAAAACAACAGGATTATATGTTCTTAGAAACATGCGGTTGGCTTGGATTAAATCATTACCACCAATTGTAATGGTAACCATATTAGAGTTAATTAGACGAGAGCGAACGTGTTGGTCGTGAATCATTGCTCTTAGTTGACCGCTAGTCATACGATTTTGAGCGAATACTTCGGTGCGTACCGGTCTGTTTAAATATTCGACAGTCATTTGCCCGTAGCGACTGACAAATCCTTTGCTGAAGTAACTTCCAACACCAGCTGTAAGTGAATCTCCTATAGCGCGGTAAAACAATTCATCTTCCATTAAAATAACCCACCCTTCATAAGCCATCTCCTACATATAATGAAGAAGACGGCTTAAAGGTATGGGTGAGTTCAACGGTCTTAAAAAAAGAATGGGAAGAAAATTCGTGATAAACCACTGAATGGGAAGCGGTGCCTTCTAAATCGACGGAATCTTCTTGGATATCGACCTGGACCATATCCATGGCCAAATCCGCCACCATGACCAAATCCGCCACCTGGGCCGAAACGTTCATCCATTTGATCGTATCCATAATCATCGTCGCCCCATGGCATAATTAACGTGACGCCATCTTCACCAACATCATCAATAATCCCATCATAGATCTGCCCATCATGAGACTGTACTTGAACCATGTGCATGCGGTGTCTGTCACATGTATCATACATGCCTTTTAAGTGCTGTTTAGGATCCATTTTTTGTTGGTGCATATGGCCTTGATGCCCATAGTGGTGTTGAGGGTGTTGATGTTGATGTCCCCAGTTTTGCTGACCGTGTTGATGTTGATGATGCCCCATTGGCTGCATCATGTGTGGTTGTTGTTTATAACCTTTATCCATTTGTCAACCTCCTTAAAGTCTTCACCCCTAACATATTCAGTCTGTAGGCAAACGTGACAAGTCTTGGACAAGAGAATAGGGCGTTATATATTAAAGGCAAAACTAATCGAACTCTAGAGCTCATATAAGGGGTGTATCAACTCGTTTTGAAATCCTGAAACTTAGACGCTTGTTTACTATTCACTTCTCACGGGTACATCATTACTAAATCCTACAAATTAGGAGGCTTTAAAATGGTAGATGAGAAAAAGGAAAATATTGAACGCTTAGAAGAACCAGGTCGTACAGGTCAGGCAGCTATTAAATCAATAACAGCAATTATTATTACTGTACTTGTTTTAATGTTTATTGTTTATTTTATATTTCCGTTATTCGGTGGAGATGGTGAGCAGAATGACGAACAAGATGATGAGGATTTAAATATTGAGATAGATGTGGACGAAGAATCTGGGGATGAAGAAACTGAAGAAGACTCTGAAGGTGATGGAGAAGAATAAAAGAACGCGCGTTGATTTTATAAAGTCAGCGCGCGTTCTAGGTTTAATGAAAATGTTTGAGTTTCAATAGACATATTAGAGGGTGAGATCGTTGCGGTTGTCCACTTATTTTCATCAATAGCTTTTAATAGTATTTTGTTTATCAATGCAACTTCTATATGGACTGTTTCAAATGTGTTTAAGCATTTTGATACCACTTCTTCAATAACAATTTTATAAAAGGCTATTGTATGGTATTTCTCAAGTAATACCGGACCGACTATGTGAGCTTCATGATCCCCCTCTTTATAAAGAAGCCCTGTAAACCCAACGATTTGCCCCTCGAGTTCAATCACCATAATACAGTGATGAAATTGGTTGTCGAACTCATTAACTACCCCCTGCAATTCTTCCAAATGTTGAACCCTTGGATAACCAACCCACTGTTTTTGATTATGCCAGCTCAATTGGCATAACTGGTCAATCACATTTAAGTCTGAATTTGATGCTGGCCTTAAATTTAATGGTTTCATGTTTTCCCCCTATAAGCACATTAATATATGGGACAATTATACCATGAATATATGGAATTTTAAGTCTATTTTTGTTTAAAATAGGCAAATGAGTAATTTGAGAGGAGAATGGGTTTAAAAATTGCGTTTTAAAAGCTTCTGTTAGCTTAGTTACTTGATTCAACAACTTCCCCGTCCCAGCTACTCATCCCCTCTGAAACGTTAATCACATCATAACCTTCATTAGAAAGAATCTCGCTAGCTTCATGAGAGCGATTACCTGTTTCACAAATTATAATATAAGGCTCACCTTTAACAAGTGGTGAAAATTTGCTCTCTTGAATTTCAGAAATAGGCTTATTAATAGCACCTTCAATATGGCCTTTCTCATAATCATTAGTTTCACGTACATCGACGATTGTAAAACCTTCTTCTTGTTTAGTTAATACTTCATCAATCTCAATCGTCTGAAAATCAGCCATAACGTTTGTATCGTTACAAGCCATTAGTAACGTAATCGTAACTAAAACCATCAAAATAGTTAATTTCTTCATTAAAATCCTCCTTAATATGTTATTTTAATCTTAAAGAAATAATTGGGGAAGTGCCCATTATTTAGCATAGGATATAATGAGATAAATATGTACACAAATTGATTAAGATGAGGGGGAATCTTTGGTGAATAAGAGTCAGAATGGTGTTGAGCTTAATTTTATCCCTATTAAACCAGACAAACATCGGGATATTGTGATTCGCTTTCGGCGTGATTCTTATAGGGTGAGTTTTGGGACTGATCATAATTTAGATCTAGATGAATACCTCAGCTTTTTAAATGAAAAAGTGGAAAAGTTCCCAGCTGGGTTTGTCTTAGTGGAATATGAGGATGAGGTAATCGGTCAATTGGAGTTGTCGGTTCGTTATTATAACGGTCGCCAAATTGGGTATGTTCATTTATACTACCTCATACCAAGTAAACGTGGGAAAGGGTTGGGTGAGAAGTTACAAGAATATGCTGAAAGCTTCTTTAAGAAGCATGGTGTATCTGAATTCCACTTACGTGTATCACCAACTAATAAGCAAGCTAGAGCCTTTTACCGTAAGTTAGGTATGGAAGAATCAGGGCTTGAAGTAGATGGTAAGGTTATTCGAATGATTGGTCAGATCTAACCTTTTTTAAGGAAAATGATGAAAATGATCACGAAAAAAACAATCCAAAACACTAAAAACATATTGCCTAATAAAAAGTCTAACAAGTGAAAGCCCTCCTTTTTTAATCTATTTCTAGGATTACATAAATCAACTTAAAATGATATGGAAATTGATGATTTAGCAGGGAATTGTCATGAACCAGTCGAAATAAAGACATAACTAGATTAAAAGAAAGAGGGAGTATTATGGCTAAGGCAGTTGATTTAGGTCATGGCATTTCATTAATCGATTTGTATGATTTAGAGTTACCTAAAAGAACGGGAGCTTACGTTATTGAAGGGGATGAATTGACGATTGTTGAGACAAGTGCCAGTCCATCCGTTCCTTATTTATTAAAAGGGCTAGATGATTTAGGCTTAAATCTTGAAGACGTTAAGCATATTATAGTCACGCATATCCATTTAGATCATGCTGGTGGCGTAGGACTATTATTAGAGAAATGCCCTAATGCGACTGTTTATGTACATCCACGTGGCAAGCAGCATTTAAAGGACCCATCAAAGCTTATTAAAGGTGCTAAGGCAGTTTATGGAGAGAAGTTTGATGAATTATTTGACCCCATTGTCCCAGTACCAGAAGGAAGATTGCAAGAACAAGATGATAGTAGTCAGTTGAACCTAGGCGACCGCACTTTAACGTTTTACGATACGCCAGGTCATGCGAAGCATCATTTTTCCATTCATGATTCGAAAAGCAATAGTATCTTTACAGGTGATACAATTGGCGTGTATTACCCTGATTTATTAGAGTTTGATGTGGAATTCGTGTTACCGTCAACTTCACCTAACCAGTTTGACCCTGATATAATGCTAGATTCATTGGGTCGCGTTGAAAGTCTTGAGGTTGATGCGATTAATTTCGGTCATTATGGCCAATCGAGAAACCCTAAACGTGTCTATGCACAGATTCGTGAGTGGTTACCACGTTTTCTTGAGGTAAGTGAAGCGGCTTTAGAAAGCCATCAAGGAGCAAACCTTGATGATCAGACAGAAGCAGTTCAAAAAGCACTTTTTGATTTAATAGCTCAGCATTTAGACAGCCTGAATGTTCCAAAAGATCATAAGGTATATCAGTTTATTAAGCTGGACGCTGATGTTTGTGGATTAGGTATTGTTGATTATATTGCCAAGACTAAGAGGTAATTGAGTTTAACTATGTAAAAGGCTTTTAATCGGTGGTAGCCCTATTAAATAAGTGAATATAAGTTTTATAAGTCGGCTTGAATTATCAGCCGGCTTTTTTTATTTTCAAGATCACTTATTACCACATGTATTAGCCCCTTAAGGAAAAGTGGAATAAAGGGATTGACGAAATAGGTGATAGCGAATATAGTAATATACATGGATTATTTCCGAGTAAGTTTATCAGAAAAGGAGAATTAACATGACAACTAAGGTAGAACAACCGGTTAATGAAGTTAAAGACCCGGTATCTGTTGAGAAGAGCGATACTGGTTTAAATAAACCTCAAACAAAGTTGATCATTGGTGCTTTAGCTGTAACTGCTGTTTTAATGATTCATTTAATGACATCTTATGATGGCGTTCAGGCGTTGCTGCTCATCATTGGTCTTCTTTTAGGATATACGTTATTTCATGCTAGATTCGGTTTCACATCGGCATTCCGTCGATTAGCATCAGTCGGAAATGGGCAGGCGGTGAGGTCGCATATGCTCATGCTCGCTGTTGCTGTAACCCTTTTTGCGCCAATACTAGCATTTGGAATCTCGTTTTTTGATACAGGTGTATCTGGATACGTGGCTCCAATTGGTATTAGTTTAGTAGTTGGTGCTTTTATGTTCGGGATTGGTATGCAATTAGGTGGAGGCTGTGCATCAGGTACGTTATACGCTGTTGGTGGCGGTCGTACGGTGATGTTTGTGACATTGATCTTTTTCATTGTTGGTGCAACGGTTGGAGCTTATCATTTACCATTCTGGACAGAAGAAATGCCAGCATACCAACCTGTATCATTAGCTGAAACGACAGGATTTGGTTATGGTGGAGCATGGATGATTTCAATTGCTTTGTTTGGTCTAATTGCTTGGATTACATTAGTCATTGAAAGAAAAAGAAAAGCACCTAAAATGGCACCAGTACCATCTGAACAAGGATGGAAAAGAATCTTCCGTGGCTCTTGGCCATTATTTGCAGCTGCTATTGTGTTAGCAGGGTTAAACGCTCTAACTCTAATGACGCGTGGTGAACCTTGGGGAGTAACTTCAGCATTTGCGCTATGGGGCTCTAAAGTAGCAGACGTGATCGGCTTTGATGTTGCAAGCTGGGGTTATTGGCAAGGTGAAAGTGCAGCCGCATTAGAAGCTTCAATTCTAACAGATTCAACAACTGTACTGAACTTCGGTGTTATTATTGGTGCGTTCATCGCATCAGCTGCAGGTGGATTATTTAAGTTTACGAGATTAACGAAAGGTAATGTAGCAGCATCCATTATTGGTGGTTTACTAATGGGTTATGGTGCACGTCTAGCATTCGGTTGTAATATCGGTGCTTACTTCGGCGGGATCGCATCATTCAGCCTACACGGATACATTTGGGGAATTCTAGCCTTAGGTGGAACCTTCCTCGCCTTATATTTAAGGCCGCTCTTTGGCTTATCCGTACCAAAATCAAAAGATTCATTCTGTTAGATGTAACCCTCATACAGTCGTATGAGGGTTTTTTCATGTGAATAGCTCATAGAAATTGTGGAATAGCTCATAGAATTTGAAAAATGGCTCATAGAATACAGAAAATAGCTCATAGAAGTAAAATATTGGCTCATAGAATACAAGATTCGACAAAGTTTCTGCTTATTCGGTAATAAAGTACACCTATTCGGTAATAATCTCCACTCATTCGGTAATAAATTGTCCTATTCGGTAATAAATCGTCCTATTCGGTAATAATCCCCACTCATTCGGTAATAATCCACCAACCGTCATTCATACTCTGTTCATATTTCTTCTGTATAATGGAAAGGGAGAAAGGGGACTTAAAGCATGAAAAAGCAGCTGAAGTTTCTAGTCGTAGAAGATGATCCGCACATTAGTGATTTAATTAAATTATATATAAATAAATGGGGACATGATGTCATCGCTCGTTATGATGGTGAATCAGGGTTAGCAGCTTACTATGATGAGCAACCCGACTTTATTGTGTTAGATATTATGCTTCCTGATTTAGATGGGTGGGAAGTGTGCCGTGAAGTACGTCACGACCAAAAGCAAATACCGATTTTAATGCTTACAGGTAAAGGGGAAAGCTATGATCGAATTAAAGGTTTGGAGCTCGGGGCTGACGATTATGTTGTAAAACCGTTTGATCCTAACGAATTAATAGCTCGAATTAAAGCCATTTTAAGACGTTCACATCAATATGACCAACAGTATGAAGTACTTGAGTTTACTAACCTTTCAATTGATCTTAATGAATATATTGTAAAAGTAGAAGGTGAGCCGATTACACTGCCACCGAAGGAACTCGAGCTATTGTACTATTTAGCGTCTCATCAAAACCAAGTGTTTACCCGCCAGCAATTGCTTGACCATATTTGGGGGTTCGATTTTGACGGCGATCCGAGAACAGTTGATGTTCATATTAAACGTTTGCGTGAGAAAATATCGACTAACAACGAAGCAACCTGGGCGTTAAAAACAGTTAGAGGGGTAGGGTATAAGTTTGAAGTACATTCGTAAGTTGCGTGGCAAAATATTTATTAAACTGTTTTTAAGCTATGCGGGGATTATGTTAGCTTCTTTCGTTTTATTTGCTGGGGTGTTTATTTTTCTATTTCATCTGCAGCTTTATGATCAGTTTGAAGAGGAGTTTTCTTATCACCACGAGCATCTAGAACAACAGTGGCCTGTTGAAGATGAACGGCTAGCTGAGGAAATGTTAACCCAAAGTAAAAGTGAAGTGTTAATTTATAGTGATTGTACAAGTTGTGAGCCTTTTTATTGGAATGAAGGGCTGCTTACAGAAGCACAATCAGGTGAAATCACACATGACAGTATGTGGTTAGAAGATGGTGAGCTTGTCCATGTCGTGGCAGCACCGTTTCAAGATGATGATGTTATGTTGATGGCGTTTTATGACTTAAACCACGAGTACACTCAATTAGCTGTAATGCTGTTGACGCCTTTTATCATTACGTTAATGATTATGACAGTTATCGTTTGGGCAATTTCTAGAAAGATTACAGCTCCTTTAAAAGAACTAAATGACGTCGCATTAAAATTAGCAGAAGGTGACTTTTCTAAAAAGGCAAAACCGAAATCAAACGATGAAATTGCGCAACTTGGTGAAACGTTTAACTATATGGCAGAAGAGCTTGAAAGCCTTGAAGATATGCGTCGTGATTTTATCGCCAATGTTTCTCACGATTTACGTTCACCATTAACTTCGATTAAAGGGTTTCTTGTCGCCTTACTGGATGACACAATCCCAAATGATAAGCGAACGCATTATTACCACATTATGAAGGATGAAACAGAGCGACTGATCAAGTTAGTTAATGACCTATTAGATATGACACAACTCCAATCCGGTACTGTAAACATTCATAAATCAAGATATAATATTTCAGAACAAGTCCGCCAAATCGTTGCGAGAATGGAGCCACAGTTCAATGAGAAAGAGCTTGAGGTTGACCTTAGTTTAGAAGAAGTTGAAATTAACGCTGATAAAGATCGAATAGATCAATTGTTAGTTAATTTAATACAAAATGCGATTCAATTTTCAAAGCGTAATACAACAATCACAATACAAACTAAGATCATTGAAAATGGTGTCGCGATTTCTGTTACGGATGAAGGAGAAGGAATTAAGCAAGAAGATTTGAAAATGATATTTGAAAGGTTTTACAAATCTGATACATCGAGATCATCAAAAGTCGGTACAGGAATAGGTTTATCAATCGTCCAATCTATTGCAGACCTTCACGATGCAAAGGTCGATGTTACATCGCAACAAGGTAAGGGAGCAACCTTTTCAATTACTTTACCAAATAAATAACTCGACAATAAGCGACTGTATTTTTACAGTCGTTTATTTATGTTTAATCTGTTGTTCATGTTCTGTTCATATAGGCTTGTTATTATTTTTATAGATTGCTAGAAGAAAAGGGGTCGACCAATGGAGAAGTTATCGAGTTTAATTAAAACGAGAAAGCGTATGTGGGCTGTCATTATTATTTGGATTTTAGTAGTTGGAGCTTTAAGCGCAGCACCATCTGCCCAGCAACATACGATTAATACGGGGGAGTTTGATCTTCCGGCAGATGCTCATTCAGTTGTGGCATCTGAAAAAGTCGAAGAACACTTTCCAGATGAAAGTGGTTTACTTGCTTTACTCGTTTTAGAACATGATTCTGAGTGGAGTGAAGATGCATTTGAATCAGTTGGTGAGTTAAGTGAGTCATTGTGGGAGCAGGTTGAAGAAGATTCTTTGTTATCGTCTGTTCCATTTCACTTCTTCCCTGAGGATGTAAAAGAAGAATTCGTTTCGGATGATCAATCGACGTTAGTTTTACCTGTTACGTTACCAGACGGGCTTGAAATGGATGAAATTAATGCGAAAGTCGAGCAACTTCATAGTGAGGCAAGTGAAACAGTCTTAAATGCAGAAGTAAATGTGACAGGGCCTGCAGGAATTGCATCTGATACGATTACGATCTTTTCTAATGCTAATTTAGTGTTACTGTTTTCGACGATTGGCTTAGTATTAGTTTTACTAATTATTATTTATCGATCGCCCCTTCTTGCTTTAATTCCGTTGTTGGCAGCCTTATTTGTTTATCAAACGGTAGACCGAGTGTTAGGACTTTTTGCTGCGAATGACGTGTTTTATATTGAGACTCAATCGTTATCCATTGTGTCAATTTTACTTTTCGGTGCAACTGTAGACTATAGTTTATTTATTTTCTCACGGTTCAAAGAAGAGTTACGGCAAGTTGAGAGTAAACATGAAGCAATGGTTCGAGCTGTAACAGGTGTCGCTAGGCCGATTTTCTTCAGTGGTGGAACGGTTTTAGCAGCGATGCTTGTACTGTTTTTAGCGGTCTATGGACCTTATCAAAACTTTGCGCCTGTTTTCTCAATTACCATTGCCATTGTACTAATTGCAGGTTTAACCTTAGTTCCAGCCTTGTTCACAGCGTTTGGACGAAGAGCGTTTTGGCCTGACAAGCCTAAAGTAGGAGAAGATACGTTAGAGAAAAATCGCTTCTGGAGTAAAATGGGGAACTGGGTGACGAAGAAGCCATTTGTTGCAGCTGGGATTGTATTAGTATTCTTAATAGTAAACGGACTAAATGTAATGAATATCAATTATTCATTTAATCTATTAAACTCTTTCCCGGAAGAAATGGATTCGCGAGTTGGTTATGAAAAGTTAGAAGAACAGTTTCCACCTGGTGAGTTAGCCCCAGTCGTCATCGTTTTAGAAAGTGAAGAGGAGATCGTTTTTTCTGAAGAACAACTGCAAGAGCTGAATGAAATTAATACAGCCATTGTGGATTATGAAGGGGTAAGTGAAACGACATTACCATCTCATGATGTTTTTAAAGAAGGTGATCTTCAAGGAGAAACGTTCTCGATATCAGAAGATGAAACGGTTGTGAAACTTGAAGCATTGTTAGCACAAAATCCATATGACCATGAATCTTTAGACACACTCGAGTATTTAATAAATGAACATAACAAAATCATTGAAGGTACTAGCTTTTCGGGGATATATTTTGCAGGAGAGTCAGCACAACAAAGTGAGATTCGTGCTTATAATGAACGAGATACAGCTGTCGTTGTCGCCATTGTTACGCTAGTTATTTTAGCGATGCTAATGTGGCAATTGCGTTCGGTTGTCGCACCGATTTATATGATGACAACAATTTTAATCTCTTATTTCTCAGCTTTAGGAATTAGTTGGTTTATCTTTGATAACTTCCTCGGCTATGAAGGTATGAGTTACCGTATTCCGCTTTATGCTTTCGTCTTTTTAGTCGCACTCGGCGTTGACTACAACATTATGTTAATGTCTCGCATAAGAGAAGAGCGCCAAGAGTATGAAATGAAAGAAGCGGTTAGGCGCGGAGTTGCTTTAACAGGAGGAGTTATATCATCTGCAGGGATCATTCTTGCAGGGACGTTCGGCGTATTAATGACTCAGCCTATTTTAGAATTGTTTATGTTCGGTTTCATCGTGAGTTTAGGTATTTTAGTAGACGCCTTTTTAGTACGCGGTATGTTAGTGCCAGCAATTGCGACAATTTTAAAAAGATAAAGGGAGTGTTATAACATGTATGAATTATCGTATAGTTTACACATAGTTGGTGTCGCATTATGGATTGGAGCATTTATTGTTGTCGGCCTTTTATTAAGGTCATTGGCAAAATCTGAAGAAGAGTTAAAGAAACATTCGCTCGTAATAGAGAAGTTGCGTCGCATGATTAATTGGGTTGTGCTACCAAGTGGTATTGTTGTCATGTTAACAGGTGTGTATATGATCTTACAGTTTAACCGCGATACGTTGCCGCTGTACTTGAAGTTGATGGAAGAAATCGGTGGCGTTGCTATTTTACTAACTGTAATCGTCGTGTCCCTGTATAGTAAGAAGCTTAAAAAGAAGCTACAAGGCATTGAACTAAAAAAAGATAAGTCTTTAACAGCGATTACTAAAATGTATACGAACTTCTTATTTATTTCAACAATCCTTTCAATTGTCGTTGTCGTCATTGTTGCGATGAGGTTAGCTTAGCTGAATGAGAACTAGTAAAAACAAAAACCCCGACTCTAAACTCGAGTTGGGGTTAACTTCTAATAGGAATTACAAACCAAAATTCATTTGAATGATTATAACTTTTCACACCTATTGTCCCGTCATGTTTTTCGATGATTTCTTTAGCAATAGATAACCCGAGGCCACTTCCGCCAGATTCTCTAGAACGAGAGTGATCGACTCGGTAAAATCGTTCAAAAATCTTGTCTTGTTCATCAGTTGGAATTGGTTTGCCGCTCGTTGTAACAGAAGCATAATAATTCCCATCATTTTTGTATCCTCTAACTAAAACGGGCTGATCCCCCTCATGGTACCTTAAAGCATTATCTAATAAGTTGTTGATTACTTGTTGAATACCTTCTTGATTGAACTTAGCCATACAAGCTTCAACATCAACTTGAACAGGGATACTAGCTTGTGAAAAGCTCCACTCAAAAACAGAGACACTTTGTTTAATCACATCAGATACGTCTTGTACTGTATGATTGATAAATTGTTGGGCTGAAATATAGTCTAACTCTTTCAACTGATCAACTTGTTCAATTAATTGTTTTAAACGTTGTGATTCTAAATGTAAAGCTTGTAACGTCTCTTCGCTTGCTTCGATAACCCTAGATTTCATCGCATACAAATACCCATTTAGGTTAGAAACAGGCGTGCGTAATTCATGTGATAAATCAGCAATCATCTTATTTCTCACTTCGTCTTGTTGTTTCAATTGATCAATCAGTCCATTATAATGCTCAATTAATTCACCAACTTCATTGTTTGAATCATACTGAACTAAACTAGGGTTTTGTCCAGATTTCAACTCTTTTGTTGATTGAATTAATTGTCTAATCGGGCGTATTAAGTTTCGTGTTAAGTAAAAGTGAAGAATTCCCGCAATTAAAATAGCGACAATTGTAAAAATGACGAGATACTCAAACAATAATGCCTCAAACCGACTTTGAGTACTTGAATCTACTCCACTAATCGACTCAACGAGAAAACATGCCGTTTGATAAATCGCAAAGCTACTTAAAATAATGGCTACGGAAATAATCAACATATTTAATAGAGTTAGTCTGAACAATAACCCTTTAAAAAATGGATTCTTTCGGAACAAACTTATACCCCATTCCTCTTACTGTTTGGATTTTTTTAGGTTCATCTTTATCATGTAATTTCTCTCGTAGCTTTTTTATGTGAGCATCAATTGTACGATCATAAACGACATTTTCGCTTGCTGGGTACAACTGCTCGATTAGCTGATCCCGTGTTAAAACCGTATTCGGGTTTTGCATAAAGAAGTAAAGTAAATGGAATTCATGCTTAGTTAAGTTGATTTCTTCACCATTTAGTAATACTTCTCCTTTTCTAACCTTTAAGCATAGGCCATCATAAGTGATCTTCTGACAATAACGACCAGTTCTCCTTAAGACGGCCTCTACATGAGCAATTAACTCTTCAGGTTCGAAAGGCTTAGTTAAATAATCGTCCGCACCTATTCGAAGCAAATGGACTTTATCTTGAACTTGTGTTTTAGCAGATAAAATAATGATTGAAACTTCTTCTTGTTCATAGTCACGAACCCACTGGCAAAAATCTTCGCCACTAAGTTTAGGCAACATTAAATCTAATATAATTAAACAAGGTTGGTACTTAACAAACTTCTCTTGTGCTTCTAAACCATCTGAAGCTTCAATGACTTCATAATTGGCTTTCTCCAAATAAACTCGAATAAGATGACGAATCATTTGATCATCTTCAACGACTAAAATCGTTTGGTTCATGGCTAACACCTCTTAACCATTCATTATAAATAATTTATAGAGCCTAATCCATCTTTTCATATTCTTGGATCATCATGTCATAGTTCATCGCACCAAATGCTTTATATTGAATGATGCCATTTGAGTCAACCATATACGTCGTTGGAACAGGTAAGACGTGATACAGTGTTGACACTTCTTCGCCTTCATCAAAAAGAATAGGGAACGTTAATTCAAAATCATCAGCAAACTCTCTCACATCGTCTTTAGAGCTTTCTGTTTCAATTAAATCAATTGCTAAAATTTTAATATCTGTATTTTCATAGAAACGTTGCATGTCAGGCATTTCAGCACGACAAGGTGGACACCAAGTAGCCCAAAAATTAATCATAACACGTTGCCCGCGGAAGTCAGACAGTTTTACAGTATCTCCTTCTAACGTTTCAAGCTCAAAGTCAGGAGCTGTACTACCAATGTCTAATCCAACTTCAAGGTCCTCGGGGTCACCGCCATCAGGTTCACCACTTACCATAAAACCGTCTGTACCTTGTTCGTTTGTTTCTTCCTCTTTTATAACAAGGTCATACACCGTCCAACCAAACATTAATACAATGATGGCTAAAATAATAAGACGTTTCATATTATATTTTCCACCTTTCGTTTAACCTAAATTTGAAAACCAAGTATCATCAATTAGTTCTAATAAAAAGATCGAGATTCGTGTCATTTGGCCAGTAAATAGAAGAAGCCCCATAATGATCATGACGACACCACCGACTTTCATAATCATGCCGCTATACTTTACAATCCATCTCGTTCTGCCGATAAAGAACGTTAGAATTAGGAACGGTAAAGCGAAACCGATCACGTAAAAAATGGTGTAAAAAGCGCCTTGAGATGGGTTACTTGCTGCCGCAACTAAGATTGTTGCAAAAATTGGACCAATACATGGCGTCCACCCTGCGGCAAACCCCATTCCAACAAAGACAGTACCTAAGTAACCGGCAGGCTTTCTCGCGAAGTTAAAACGCTTCTCCTTCATAAACGTTTTAATATTGAGCCATCCACCTACGAAAAGTCCCATCACGATAATGAAAATACCAGCGATTCGTTGAATAAACTGACCTGATTCGCCAGCTAGGAAGCTTTGAATCCATTGTCCGATAAAAGATACACCAACACCTAAACCGATAAAAATTAACGATACACCGAATAGGAATAAAACAGAGTGAATAAGTAATTTAGACCTTACTTTCATATCTTTGTTGTTTTCTAATTCTTTTACACTTACCCCAGTAATGTAAGAAAGGTAGGCTGGAAAAAGAGGTAAAGTACAAGGAGATAAGAACGACAACATTCCAGCGCCTAAAGCTAACCATATTGTTAGGTCTGCTACATCAATCATGTTGCACCAACTTTCTTAATATTAGTTATTAATATTGATATTCCGCCCATAAACACAATCATAATGAACCACGGGGAAACCATATAAGAGAAAATGGTTATAAAGGGTTGTACTGTTGTTAAAGCAAGTTGCCCCAAGCTCCACAACGTAATAGTAACCCCACTTGAAATCCCAAATGATAAAGAGTTCATCATGACAAACGTAATTAAAACAATAAATAATAAAGTTAAGTAGTTAAACGAGTAAGTATGACCTTGCACAATAAGTTCCATAAATTCGTAAATAAATGAAGCGAATATGAAAATGGTTAAAAAGGCGTGTAAAAACGGTATAATTCGAATTTCCTTTTTCTTATGTTTTGCTATAAAAATTATAACGGCTACTGTTATGCCAAAGTAAAATTCTCTTGCCCCGCTCGGGTAGGCTAAAACAGCCATCGGGTCAGTTAAAATCAATGAAAGATTAAACACGACTTTACCAAGCCATATAAGTAAAACGATGTTTATAATAAAAGAAACGGTTTCATCTAAGTATTGTTTTTTAAGTTGTTTATTTAACGGGCTAATAAACATAAAAACAATAAAGCTTAACAAAAAGCTCACAATTATGATTGCGATCTGAATCATTGCAGTCGTCGTTGTCAATTTTCACCCTCCTATAACTTAAGCTTAAACCTCCAATGTGAAAGTTTGATGAAAGGTTAAATATTTCTTGCCAACAAATAGAGTTGTGCAGGATATTTTATTCGAATAACGAAATATAATTTATAAGGAGGGTTTGGATGAGTTACCGTGTTAAAAGAGATATAAAGATCCCTTTAAGGGACGAAGTGTTATTATCAGCAGATCATTATCAACCAGAAGAACAAGGTGTATACCCAGCGATCGTTGTAAGAACACCTTATGGAAAAACGCGAGAACAGCAACATTTGCAAGGTGAGTACTTCGCTGAACATGGCTATCACGTCATTAATGTTGATGTTAGAGGACGTGGAGATTCAGAAGGAGAGTTCGTCCCTTACCGCAATGATGGTGTTGACGGTTATGACGTCATCGAATGGGTCGCAAGCCAAACGTGGTGTGACGGAAATGTTGGTACTCTTGGAGGCTCATACTTAGGACGCATTCAGTGGCTAACCGCATTAGAGCAACCTCCATCACTTAAAGCGATGGTTCCACTAGTAACACCGTCAGATCCTTTTGTTGAATGGCCAACGGGATTACCAAATCCGATGCATATTTGTTGGTTATATATGACGCGAGGTCGTGTTATGCAAAATATTAATTTAGTTGATTGGCAAAAGGTTTACTGGACGTTACCTTATGTCGATATGGATTTACCGACAGGATGGTATTCCGAGCAGTGGCGTGAAGAAATTGAGCATCCATACTTTGATGACTATTGGAAACATATCGCTTATCAGCACCGTTTTGATGAAATTGACGTACCAGTCTTAAATATTTCAGGTTGGTATGATGATGAACAAATCGGGACGCCATTAAATTACCAAGGCATGGTTGAAGCAGGCAAGTCTGATCAACATTTGTTAATGGGTCCTTGGCCACATCAACTTAACAAATCAACCAAACTAGGTGACCTAGACTTTGGAGAAGAATCGCTAATTAATATGAATGACTATCAGCGAAGCTTTTTTGACTACTACTTAAAAGGAATTGACCAAGGGTTCACTAAGAAGGAGCCCGTCGAAATTTTCGTAATGGGAGAAAATAAGTGGAGACAAGAAAAAACGTGGCCTCTACCAAATACGAAGTGGACCAAATTTTACTTACATAGTGGTGGCAAGGCAAATAGCCGTTTTGGAGATGGTGTTTTAAGTGCGAGTGGTCCAGCTAAGAGTGAGGCGGATTATGACCAGTACGCTTATGACCCAGCCAACCCGGTACCATTCATCACTGAAATGGTATCACACCAAATTGGTGGTCCAGATGACTACTCTTCAATTGAAAGAAGAGATGATGTACTAGTTTATACAAGTGACGTATTAGAAGACGATCTAGAGGTGACAGGGCCAGTAAAAGCAAATTTATTCGTATCAACTGATGCGAAAGATACTGACTTTACGGTCAAATTACTAGATGTAAGGCCGAGTGGTTTTGCCCAACGTTTAACAGACGGGCTCGTTCGCGGCCGTTTCCGTAACGGCACTGACAAGCCTGAACTAATGACCCCAGGTGAAGTTTACGAAGTGGAAGTCGACTGTTGGAATACGTCACACGTCTTTAAAAAAGGTCATCAAATCCGAATTGAAATCGCATCAAGTGCTTTTCCGAAGTATGACTGCAACTTAAATACAGGAGATGAATTAGGTAAAACGACTGAGGTGAAAGTGGCGAATCAAACGGTCTACCACTCGGAGCAGTATCCATCTTCTGTCGTATTGCCGATTATTAAAAGATAAACAGAAAAGGTGATTGAAGGATGAACTTAGATACGCCAAGTTTATTAATACAACAAGATACAATGGAGCGTAACTTAATGAGTATGGTTGGTTTTGCCCAATCACAACACATTGCATTACGCCCTCACATTAAAACACATAAAAGTGTCCATATTGCTAAAAGGCAAGTTGAAGAAGGAGCGGTTGGGGTAACCGTTGCTAAACTGGATGAAGCTGAAGTTATGATCGATGGTGGTATTGAAGATATTTTTATTGCCTATCCAATTACTAATAAACAAAAAGCAAACCGTTTAAAAGAGTTAACTAAACGAGCTAATATAATTGCTAGCGTTGACTCTGAGGTCGGCGCAAAAGCTTTAAGTGACACATTTGAAGGTGAAGTGCTAGAAGTATGGATTAAAGTGAATTCTGGGTTGAACCGTTGTGGTGTCGAGCCAGGTGAAGAGACAGTTAGCCTAGCCAAGTATATAGCAGCACTTCCAGGCCTTGAATTAACTGGTTTATATACTCATGCTGGCCATTCTTACGGTGCTAAGTCAAATGAAGAACGGAAAAGTATAGCCAAGTATGAAGCAGAAAGTGTTGTAAAGAGTGCAAAAGCGTGTGAAGTTGAAGGGATCCGTATTCGGCATCGAAGTGTTGGTGCTACCCCAACGTTCATGGATGCAGGTAAGGTTAAGGGTGTAACTGAAATTAGACCAGGGAATGCGATCTTTTATGATATGGTTCAAGTTGGTTTAGGTGTAGCTCAACCTGAAGATTGTGCTTTAACTGTACTTGCCACGGTTGTTGCTAAACATTCTGATCGTATAGTGATTGATGCAGGAAGCAAATCATTGTCACTTGAAAAAGGAGCACATGGTAACGAAAGTGTTGTCGGGTTTGGTCATGTCATTGGTTACCCAAGTTTAGTTATTGAAAGGCTGTCTGAAGAGCATGGTGTCATTCCAATAGATGAACAGTGTGAGTTGGAAGTTAATGATACAGTCGAAATCATCCCAAACCATGCTTGCGTAGTAGCTAACTTATTTCATGAGTATGTCGTTTGTAATGAAAACGAAGTGGTAAACAATTGGCCAGTTGATGCGCGTGGTGGTCTGAAATAAAAATAACGAATAAATCACCCCTAAATTCTCAAGCTATAAATACAGAATTTGGGGGTGTATATTTTGGCAAGTAGTTATGGTAAGTGGATTGAAGCATCAGTTAAAGTGTTAAAGGAACTTAATGATAATAGTAAAGGCCCTGTTCATGTTGGAGAAGCGATGGCTTGTTGGACATACTTAGCTTTTGTTGAAAGTATTATTGCTTATGAAGAAGTTGGGCTAAATATGACATTGGATAAGGATGTTAAAAAGTTTATTAATGATGCTTATGACGTAGCAAACTCACACATTAAAGAAATGACGACACTTATGAGAAATGAAGGAATCCCAATAGCCTCATCACCAGCTCATAAGCCCATATCAGATCCGAGAAGTGTACCAGTGGGTGCGAGGATGAGTGATGAAGAGTTAATGAATACTTTATCAATAAATTTCGTTTATGCAGGGGATATGTGTGCAGCCTCAGCTAGTCAATGTTTAAGAACAGACTTAGGGTTAATGTTTTTAAAGTTTCAAATAGATAAATTTTCTTTAGGATTTAGTGCAAAAGAAATGATGAAAAAACGCGGTTGGCTAAAGGTGCCGCCAGCGTATAGACCTCCTGGGAGTCCAGATCCAGAAAATAATTAAGTACACTGATCATAATAACGAATATCTTCTAGGGAAGATATTCGTTTGTTTATTTTGCTATACAGTTAAAAAAAGGCCTTTCCAACTATTTACAACATTAAGTTCAGTGGTATACTCTTTAATAGAAAAAATAAATAGGTGGGGATTAATATGGGGAAACAAAAATGGTTTTACTTAATACTTAGTTGCCTATTTTTATTTATTTTAACAGCTTGTCTAGGCGACTCGGATGATGGAACAGATGAAGATACACAAGAAGAAAGTGAAGGTGTATCTGAAAATGAAGACAACATAGATTCAGAAACGAATGAAGAAGAGGAAACTACAGCTGATAAAGATCAAGATGATAATTCAACTCAAGCTGTTGCACCTTCTGAAATCGAAGACACATTAGAATTCACAAGAGTTTGGTTTACATTTGGTTCACCTGAAAGACAACCTAATGCAGGGGTTTGGTTATATACAGAAGATGACCATCCAAGTGATGTAACAGATGTGTTTGACTTTGATGAGTATGATATCTTGTTATATCAAATTGGGGATGAAGAATATTTAGGCTATGATTTGCGTGCTCAACGAATGGTATTAGAAGATGATGATGTTGTTCGTGTTGTTGTTGGAATACACGATGAGCCTAAGGATTATCGTGACCCAGAAGACTATGAAATGCCTCGTCAGTATTTACAAGTAAACAAAGAAGATCTCAGAGGGAAATCGTTTATCTTTGAGACAGAAGATGGGGAAGCATTAAGTGTACAATAATTAATTATAAATGCAAAAGTGAGTGAACCTAATGTGGTTTTCACTCACTTTTGTTTTATAAAATTATTGAAAGATTGATTAATTTTCTTGATAAGCACTAGCGATTAAACCAGCCACTTCAGCGTTATGATAAACAAGAGCTAAGTTCGTTTCTAAGCTTTGGCCATCTGTTAAACTTTTCACTTTATCTAAAATAAACGGCGTTACTTCTTTACCGGTAATGTTGTTATTTTTCGCTTCTGTGATCGCTTCTTGAATGACATTTTCAATTTTATTATAGTCTAATGCAGCGTGTTCAGGCACTGGGTTAGCAATTATAGCGCCACCTTCAAGACCTAAGTCCCATTTAGTTTTTAGTGACTTAGCAACTGCTTCTGGTTGATCGATTTGGTAATCAACACCGAATTCACTTACTCGAGAATAGAATGAAGGGAATGTGTTTGTTTTGTAACCAATAACCGGAACCCCATGCGTCTCTAAATATTCTAACGTTCGACCGATATCTAATATTGACTTAGCACCAGCGCAAACGACAGCGACATTCGTTTGTGCTAATTCCGTTAAGTCTGCTGAAACGTCCCAAGTGATTTCACCTTCACGATGGACACCACCAATTCCACCAGTGGCAAACACTTTAATACCTGCAAGTTCAGCTGCAATCATCGTCCCAGCAACAGTCGTTGCCCCAAGCTCTCGTTGTGCAATAACATGAGCGAAGTCACGACGGCTCACCTTATGAACATTTTCACTCGTAGCAAAATCATTTAATTCTTCTTCTGTTAAACCGATTTTTATCTCGCCATCCATAATGCCGATCGTAGCAGGTACTGCCCCTTGTTCACGGATTATTTCTTCAACTTTACGAGCCATTTCTAAGTTTTGCGGGTATGGTAACCCGTGAGAGATAATCGTTGATTCTAGAGCAACGACAGGTTGTTTATTTTGTAAAGCCTCTTGTACTTCTTTTGTGTATGATAAAAATTGTTCCATTTACGACAACTCCTTTAATAAAGTATTAATCTTCTCTGTTGATAAGTCTTCTGAACAAGACTGATTTGATTGAAGTGTTAACGTTGCGCACGCTAGTCCGAAACGACAAGCCTGTTGCAACGACTGACCATTTATAAAACCATAAATAATACCAGCAGTGAACGCATCACCAGCTCCGGTTACGTCAGCAACTTCTGTACGAATAGCTTCAACCCTACCTTCTTCATCATTAGAACAATAATAAATGCCCTCTTCACCCAAAGTGATGACAACTTGCTTAACGCCTCTTCGCAGTAACTCATGGCAAGCTTTCCCCAAGTCATTAGCACTATTAATTGTAATACCTGACAGTTCCTCGGCTTCTTCCTTGTTCGGAATAATCGTGTGCACACCTGATAAATCTTCAGGTAGCTTTTTCGCTTTAATTGAGGAGACAGGGTCTAAAAATAATGGCTTCTGATTACTTTTAGAACGTCTTATTACTGCATGGATAGCACTTTCAGAAATATTAGTATCTAAAAAGATTACATCAGAGCGTGCGTATTGTTGCCATTTTTGCTCAATTAACTGCTCAGATACTTTGTTGTAAATCTCCATATCTGCCATAGATACAACGAGTTCACCATCTCGGTCGATCAACGCTGTATAAGTTCCTGTACGGCTTTGAGGTAAGGTAGTAACTTCGCTTGTGTCTATTCCGATTTTGTAAGCTGACTCCGTTAACCAAGCACCTTCTTTATCTTGACCTACAAAAGTAGCCAAAGTCGGCTTTAAGTCTAGTCTGACTAAGTTTTCAGCGACGTTTCTTGCTACACCGCCAAGAGATTCGTCAGTTATAACAGGGTTAGACGACTCCATTCTAACGTCTTGCAAAGCATGTGACTTACGGTCAACGTTAGCTCCACCAATGCATGTAACTCCACTGTGGTCATTTAAAATATAGGCTCGTCCTTTAATGTCACCAGACGCAATTAACCTCTTAATATAGTTGGCAACCGCTGGACGCGAGAGACCGACTTCATCAGCTAACTCTTGTTGTGAGATGTAAGGGTTTAATTTTATAAAATTTAAAATTTGTTGTTCTTTTTCCATTTTTGAACCCTCCACTTTCAATAAATGAAATCGCTATCAATTTATTATAACAAAAGTTTATCACTTAAACTTTTGTTTGTAAATGGTTAATAGACAAATATGCTTAGGTCTAAAATAACAATATGAAAGGGTTTTCATAAATGAGCAACAAAATGATAGCGATTACATATAAAAACCTATCAAAATGTTATTGACTTTGTGGTTTAAGTAAGTAAAATGGATTTTAAATTTAAATTATCTAACTATTTCAAAAGTTCAGAGGAGTTGGTACGTGTGGAAAATGACATTAGCGATTTTATTTCAGACTTATGACTTTATTAAAACCTAGGAGGAACTTATATGGACGATCAAATGTATTCTAAAAAGCTATTAACAACACTATTATTAACTTTACTTATGGTACTAGCTGCTTGTGGTGGTAACGATCAAAATGATGAGGCAGCTGGTGGAGAAGAAGAGCCAGAAGATTTAACAAATAACGATGCGGAAGACACTTTAGTTGTTGGTTTAGATGATGATCCACCGTTGTTAGACCCTCACTTATCCACTGCACAAGTAGAGAGTCAAATTTTCAAAGCTGTTTATGAAACGCTAATTAATGTAGATGAAAACTTAGACCCTATCCCTGGACTTGCTAAAGATTGGGATGTCTCAGAGGATGGTTTAACTTATACATTTTATTTACAAGAAGGTGTCACTTTCCACGATGGAGCAGATTTTAACGCTGAAGCAGTAAAGTATAACTTTGAACGAATTTTAGATGAAGATCTTGGTTCGCCAAATGCTTCGGACTTAAGGTTAATTGAAGAAATGTCAGTAGAGGATGAGTATACATTTGTCGTTGAGCTAGAGGAACCGTTTGCTCCTTTCTTATCTGGACTATCTCACCGAGCAGGTCAAATGGTTTCGCCTGAAGCGGCTGAAGATGAGTCAATTGATTTGTCTAACGAACCCGTTGGTACAGGACCATTTCAGTTCGTTGACCGTACAGCTCAAAGCCATTTAGAGTTCGAGCGTCACGATGATTACTGGGGTGATCAACCAGATTATCAGTACTTAGAGTATCATGCGTTTTCCAACGAAGATACGCGCATTACAAACTTAGTATCAGGTGATCTAGATATCGTGAATCGCGTGGCTCACAAAGACCTTGAGCAACTAGAAGAGAATCCAGAAATCAATATGTCTGAAGAAGATGGAATCGGCTTCCAAGGTTTAATGTTAAATACAGACCGAGAGCCATTTGATAACCAAAAAGTAAGACAGGCTATGAATTATGCAGTAGATCGTGAAGCTATTACTGAAGTCGTCTTTCATAATGGCGCTGAACCAGCAGTTAGTCCATTTGCACCGTCAAGTTGGGCAAACAATCCAGACTTAGAAGTGCCTGATCGTGAAGTTGAAAAGGCACAGGAGCTATTAGAAGAGTCAGGGGTTGAGGATTTATCATTCACGTTAACTGTTAGCCCATCACCAGCAGAGCAACAACTTTCTGAAATGTTAAAGTCGATGCTAGATGAAGTTGGGTTTAACGTTGAAATTGAGCAAGTTGAGTTTGGTGCTATTTTAGACCGTATGTATGAAGGTGACTTTGATATAGCTCGACTTGGATGGAGTGGTCGAGTAGACCCAGATGGTAATGCATATAGCTGGTTCCACACAGATGAAACGTATAACTTTACAGGAAGTTCTAATGAACAGTTAGATGAATTGCTAATAGATGCTAGAACAACTGTTGATCAAAGTGAAAGACAAGAGATGTACCACGAAGCAGCAGAGATTCTATGGGATGAAACGCCTTACATTTTCTTATATCACGAAAATGACTATAAACCGATGAAAGACAACGTTCAAGGGTTCAATCACGTACCAGACGGATTAATTCGACCGGCAGATTTAACACTTGAATAAAAGTTGGTAAGGTGCTGCAGCCAATTGCAGCACCTTGCTTTACACTAATTTAGACAATCAGGAGGGGTGAAGGTGCTCTCATTTCTACTTCGCCGTGCAGGCTTAATGATCGTTATATTATTTTTCGTTAGTATTATCGTGTTCTCACTAGTTAATGTCCTACCTGGTGATCCGGCGTTAATGATTTTAGGGCAGGAAGCAACAGACGAATCTTTAGAAGCATTGCGTGAGGATATGGGGTTAAATGACCCTCTAGTTATGCAGTACTTTGCTTGGGTTGGTGACTTATTGCAAGGTGATTTTGGTCAATCGTTTCGAGATAATACTGAAGTTTCGAGTCTATTAGCTGAAAAGATTCCGATCACACTACAGCTAACAGTCATGTCGTTTGCGATTGCTGTTTTAATTGCAATTCCAGCAGGTGTCATTAGTGCGACAAGAAAGGGGACTCTATGGGATTCATCAGCCACCTTATTTGCACTATCAGGCGTGTCATTACCACCTTTTTGGTTAGGTATTCTATTAATCTTTATTTTTGCTGTCACGCTCGGTTGGTTTCCACCATCAGGTTATGTACCTATTACAGAAAATGTCGCCCAAAGTTTATGGTACATGTTACTACCTGCTGTTGCTTTAGGTGTGAGGCTATCAGCAGAACTAACCCGTATGCTTCGTTCTAGTTTACTAGAGGTATTAGGGTCAGATTATATAAGAACAGGTTATGCCAAAGGGTTACTTGAACGAGCTGTTGTATATGGTCATGCCTTAAGGAATTCAATTTTACCGGTCATTACAGTTAGTGCGTTACAGTTTGCTGCTTTCTTAGGCGGAACGGTCATTACAGAAGAGATCTTTAATATTCCAGGGTTAGGCCAACTATTAGTCACATCAATTCAAACGCGAGATTTCCCTGTATTACAAGGGGCCGTTATGTTTATGGCTTTAGCTGTGATATTAATCAACTTCTTAACAGATGTTTTATATTCAATCTTAGATCCACGCATTAAGCTAACAGGAGGGTCACAATAATGGAGCAATCTCAAAACCTATCAGTACAAAAGCCCAAAGTTCAAAGCCCTCGCCTGCGAATGCTTAAAACAATGCTAGAACGGTTATTGCAAAATAAATTAGCCGTCTTCGGTGGTTTCGTTACATTCCTATTAATATTTACAGCTATTTTTGCGCCGTGGTTAGCACCGCATGATCCAACTGAACAAAATTATAGTGCTGTCCTACAAGCACCAAGTATTGAGTATTGGTTTGGAACAGATAATCTAGGCCGTGACATTTTTAGCCGAGTTATATATGGAGCGCAAGTGTCGTTACAAGCAGGTCTAATCTCAGTTGGCATTGCGTTAATTATTGGAGTTCCGGTTGGTTTAATTTCTGGTTATTACCGCGGTTTTATAGATGAGTACATCATTATGAGAATGACAGATGCCATGCTTTCAATCCCAGCTTTAGTATTAGCATTAGCTCTAGCCGCGGTATTAGGTGCCGGGTTAACTAATGCGATGATTGCGATTGGTTTAGTGTTAACCCCTAACTTTGTTCGTTTAATTCGTGGTGAAGTTTTGGCTCATCGTGAAAAAGAATATGTAGAAGCGGGGAAGGCCTCAGGTATTAGTGATTTTAGTATCATTCTAAAGCATATTTTACCGAATACAATTGCGCCAATTATGGTTCAAGCAACGCTTGCTATTGCCGCAGCTATAATCGTCGAAGCTTCACTCAGTTATTTAGGTTTAGGAACTCAGCCACCTAATCCAAGTTGGGGTTCCATGTTAGCAACCGGTCAAGGTTATTTAGATTCGGCTCCGTGGATCGCTTTATTTCCAGGGGCATTAATCTTCATTACCGTCATATCAATTAACTTGTTCGGCGATGGCATACGCGACATGTTAGATCCGAAGATGAAGTAAGGAGTGTCACGTCATGAAAAATACGAGCGAAGAATACCAATTACAAGTCCGCGGCTTAGAAGTTGGATTTAATAATAAAAAGAACTTCACACAAATCTTAAATGGTGTGTCGTTTAACGTGCAAAAAGGAGAAACACTATGTATCGTTGGCGAATCAGGTTGCGGGAAAAGTTTAACTTCACTTTCAATTATGGGACTACTACCAGAATCAGGGGGAATTCGTTCAGGTGAGATTCGATTTGAAGGTCAAGACTTAACGAACCAATCCATGAAAGAAATGAGTAAAATACGTGGCAATGAGATCTCAATGATTTTTCAAGAGCCAATGACGTCATTAAATCCCGTTCATACAGTAGGGAAACAAATTGCAGAAGCAGTCCGAATTCACCGTAATGTAACGAAAAAAGAAGCCTATGAACGCGTTGTTGAAATGTTTGAATTAGTTGGTATTCCTTCTCCACGTGAGCGAGTTCATAACTACCCCCACGAAATGAGTGGAGGAATGCGTCAGCGTGTCATGATTGCGATGGCACTTGCCTGTAATCCCAAATTATTAATCGCCGATGAACCAACAACCGCATTAGATGTAACGATCCAAGCTCAAATATTAGACTTATTAAATGAGTTGAAAGCCGATTTAGACATGTCGATTGTCATGATTACCCATGATTTAGGCGTCGTTTCAGAAATGGCTGACCAAGTGCTCGTGATGTATGCAGGTGAAGTAATTGAATATACAGATTCAAAGTCGTTATTTGAAAACCCAAAACACCCATACACACAAGGGTTGATCGAATCAATTCCAAAGCTACAAGGGAAAACAGAAGAACTACCAGTCATTAAAGGGTCTGTACCGAACCCGGATGAAATGCCATCTGGTTGTCGCTTTTCGACTAGGTGTGCTTTTGCAAAACAGGAGTGTTTCGTTCAGTCTCCAGAAGAAGTAGGAACAGAAGACCATCCCGTTCGTTGTTGGATGTATTCAGGTGAGTGGCAACAGATGACACCATTTGAAGGAGGGGAGTCTAATGACAACAGCTCAAGTGAAGCAGTCGACCGACAACCTATTAGAGGTTAAAGGGTTAAAAAAATACTTTGAAGTCGGTGGTGGCTTATTTAAACAAAAACAACAAGTCAAAGCCGTCGATGACTTGACCTTTAACGTTAAAAAAGGTGAAACGTTAGGTATTGTCGGTGAGTCTGGTTGTGGTAAGTCAACGATGGGACGTGCACTAATTCAACTACAAAAACCAACGTCAGGTGAAGTGTTTTACGAAGGTCAAGATATTGCTCAACTGAGTGGTAAGCAGTTACGGAAGTTACGTAAAGATATACAAATTATATTCCAGGACCCCTTCGCTTCATTGAACCCTAGAATGACAGTAGGAGCAATGTTGACTGAAATTGTAGCAACTCATGAAATCGTCCCTAAAAAAGAACGGCAAAGCTACGTTCAAAATTTACTTGAAGAAGTCGGGTTAAAGGCTGAAGCTTATTGGAAGTATCCACATGAATTTAGCGGTGGGCAAAGGCAGAGAGTCAGTATTGCAAGAGCACTTGCTGTACAACCTAAGTTAATTATATGTGATGAAGCGGTCTCGGCATTAGACGTATCCGTTCAAGCGCAAGTATTGAACTTATTACAAAAGCTTAAAAGGAAACACCAACTCACTTATATTTTCATTTCTCATGATTTATCTGTCGTTAAGCATATTAGCGACCGAGTAGGTGTGATGTATTTAGGTAAAATGGTCGAGTTAGCTGATGAAAACTCCATATATGAGAAACCAGCGCACCCTTACACACAAGCTTTATTTTCAGCAATTCCTGATATAACAGAGAATAATAAAGAAAGAATTCAGCTTAAAGGTGATGTTCCTAGTCCGTTAAATGTACCTTCTGGATGTCGTTTTCATACACGTTGCCCCCTTGCAACAGAATATTGTAAACAAGTTGATCCAGCTTTAGAAGAAGTGAAGGAGGACCATTTAGCGGCCTGTCACTATACCGCGCAATAAATAAAGCCAGTCGTCATAAATAATTGACGGCTGGCTTTATTTCATTTTCCCCCAGTTAACTAAATGCTCTTCAGTACTGCTTAACTTTAAAATGAAAGGGTAAACGATCGAGAATGAAAGTATAACTGCAAGAGAAAGTCCAATGGCGTCTAATAAGGTCATCTTAAAAATCATAGATGGAACAATAATAATAAATGGAATAAGTAAAGTTAATCCCCCCGTTACTTTCAGCGTTTTTTTAGAGGCATACTGGTGTGCATGACAATGAAGGCATACCATTCTTGTGTCTAATTTAGTAGAAACTTTATTCGTCTCCCACCACGACCACTTTGTTTCACATTGCTGACAAATCGGCACAAACCACACTTCCCTTTATATAAAAGTGAGTTTCATTATATCATATTCCCAATTACAAGAATTAGGAAATTTGTACTATGTTGATTTTGAGTATAGGTGAGTAGTCAAAAAGTATTATGGAAAAATATTCTAACTTTGTTACAATGTTTGTCAAACAATTGGAATTATATAGGTTGTTTCACTTTTATTGCTTTTATAGTCATCACTGTAACAAAATTAGGAATTTAAAAGAAATATACAACAGTGACACTGAATAAGCCACTTTAGATATATAGATTGTTAGATTATTAGAAAAATTAATAGTCATATAATACTAATCCAATATAACTGTTTTTAGAGCAGTATGCAGGACAGTAATGGCATTGAGTTCAAAGTTATTTACCTTAGCAGTAGTCATATAAATAATAGTGTTTTTTCCTAAGAGAAGGTGAGGAATATCTATGTTGGAAACAAAGAGAAGGGCGATGATTTTCCTTATATTGGCTTTTATACTCGCACTTAGTGCTGGTTACTTTGTCTATGATAAGGTTAGAGCCTTAAATTCAGAGCTAGGTGGTATGACCGAAGTATACGTTGCTAATGGCAACATACCTTCTCGTCTATTAATTCAAGAAAACAATTATAAAGTTATGGAGCTCCCCAACCGTTTTGTTACAGATAGCCACATTACTAGTTCTGAACAGTTACATAATAGGGTTTCAGTTGTTCCTTTAGAGGATGGAGATCTTATAACTAAAAATGTACTGAAGCCTCAGTCCAACTTACAAAATGATGAAAACAGATTAATTGCAATACATCGAACTGAAAATATCCATTTTGATCAAGTTATCGATGCATTAGACCGTGTTGATATCATTGTCTCTAATGAAAATGATGATGGAGATAAAGTAACGGAAGTCTTCATGACAGATGTCCCGGTTGTCTTTGCTCAAGGCTCTAATGAAAATTTTTCAGGAATAGCCGTTGAGGTTAGTTTTGAGGAAGCTCCTGATTTAATACATGCTCAAAATTATGCAGAGCACATAAGGATTATAAAAGCGAATGTAGGAGTAAATGAACAACTCCCTGAAATCGGTGAGGAGAATGAACATAACGATCCTGACAATTTGGAAGGAGATCAATAAGTAAGGAGAATGACCTTATGGAAAAGTTAGACATCTTATTAGTTAGTGAAAATGAAGGTGTTACAAACCAAATTCTAAACTCATTAGAACGTGATGAAGTAAGCATAACAGTTATTCGCTCTGAAGATGTTTCAAGAGAAGTTAACCGACAAATGAGACATATTGTTATATTCGTACATTCGGACAATGAGTATGTTGTAGAGCATATTCAGTATGTTAAGAACATTAGCTCACAATCCTTGGTGATTTATTTAAGTCAGGAAACAGATATAAGTACTTTACGGAATATTACGCGAGCTGGAGCTGAGGAGTTTTTTATTCTCCCAGATGAACTTTCACTCTTTATCAGTCGGATGCCAACCATTATAAAAAATTATCAAATAAAAATACAATCTGAACAAAATGAGACTATGATTTTCGGAAAGAGTAATGGCAGCATTTACTCATTTTATAGCGGTAAAGGAGGGAGTGGCAAATCATTGTTGGCTTCGACTTTTGCACAGACAGTAAAGTTAGAGTCTGTTGCGGAAGTTATTCTAATAGACTTTGATATCCAATACGGCGGTATTGAAACAATTATGTCCATTGATTCAAACCGATCATTATTAGATTTGAAGCCAGTTATTCAAGAGTTGAATGAGAGTCACATACGGAATGTGTCTCAGACAGAGCAGTACTCTAATTTAGAGGTCTTAATTAGCCCAAGGGACGCTGAAGCTACTGATTACTTAGACGATCAATTTATAAGCCGTTTATTGCGTACATGTAGACGATCTTTTGACCTTTGTGTCATTGATTTACCGTCTCAAATTAATAGTTTAGTAGCTACAGCTTTAGAGGAGTCAGATTATATATATTATGTACTTTCACCTGAAACACCATCTTTAAAAGTTTTGAAGCATTATGAAGAGCTTTGTGAACGGCTTGGAATTAATTTGGAATCGAACATGGAAATTATTATTAACCAAGTATCGAAGGCTAATGAGTTAAAGATAAAAGATTTGAAAGAGCTAATGAGGTTTCCTGTTGTTGCTACTATTCGCAAGGATTATAAAGGTTTGCAATCTTTTATTAATAAGGGAGAGCCCATTAGGAAGAAACAAAAGGAAAAGCTAATCCCTTTTGCACGGGATGTAAGGAAATTCTCAAGAGCAGTTTTAAAGTAAGGGGGTGTTTGAGTGGCATCATTATTTGACAAGCGAACTGGAAGAGCCAGGCAAGAACCTAATAGAAATACAGAAAACGCTCATTTTATAGAAGACTTAGTCAGTCATTATAAAAATAGACTGCTAAAGGACACCAACTTAGAGGCTTTAACAAGTTTGAATGATGGTGAGAAGCGATTGAAGATTGAACAATTGGTCTCACAGTTTATGTCTGAAGAGAAGGTCATTATTCCAAGGCAAGACAAAGATCTACTAATTACAAGAATTTTGGATGAATCAGTTGGTTTTGGTCCACTAGAACCGCTAATTAACGATGACACGATAACAGAGATTCTAATAAATGGCTACGATGAAGTGTTTGTAGAACGTTTTGGGAAACTAGAAAAGAGCCAAGTGTCTTTTCGCGATGATGATCATGTAAGGCATGTCATTGATCGGATAGTAGCTCCAATTGGTAGAAGAATTGATGAAAGTTCACCTATGGTGGATGCTAGGTTGCCTGATGGTAGTCGTGTAAATGCTGTAATTTCACCAGTCAGCCTTCACGGTACTCTTGTATCAATTAGGAAGTTTAGAAAAGAACCCTTTCAAATGAATGACCTAATAAATTTCAATACGGTTAATAGTCAGATGGCTGCTTTCTTAGAAGCATTAGTTAACTCTAAAATGAACATTTTAATCTCTGGAGGTACGGGTTCAGGTAAAACAACATTGCTTAATGTTTTAGCTACAGAAATTTCATATTCTGAACGAGTAGTTACAATTGAAGATTCAGCAGAATTACGAATCGACAGAGAGAATGCTGTTGGTATGGAAGCGCGTACTGCGAACCTTGAAGGCAGAGGGGAAATTACCATACGAGAGCTTGTTAGAAATGCTTTAAGGATGAGACCTGACCGAATAATCGTTGGTGAAGTTCGTGGTGGAGAAGCGTTTGACATGCTTCAAGCGATGAATACAGGACATGAGGGTTCAATAACTACTATTCACGCTAATTCGACTGATGATGCTTTAAGAAGAGTAGAAGCCATGGTGGTAATGGCGGGACTGGAGCTGCCACCAAAGATCATTCGAGAGTATGTTGTTGGTGCTTTGGATATTATTGTTCAAGTGACAAGACTAACTGATGGTACTAGAAAAGTAGTATCCATATCAGAATTGAAAAAAAGTAATGATGGAAGCTTTCAAGTTAAAGATATATTTGTATTTAAGCGCACAGGGATGAAGGAAAATGGTGAGATTGAAGGTTATTATACTTCAACTGGGTATGTTCCTCAATGTTTGGAGAGGCTTAAAGTTTTTGGGTTTGGAATACCAGAGAGTGCCTTTAGAACTGAAGGTGAGGTGCCAATTTGGCAATAATTATTCTTTCGGTCATAGCAACATTTATGTTTGTAATATCCATTATGTATTATCTAGATTTTCGCAAAGAGCGAAAACAAATTAGAAAGTATACAACGGATTTATACCAACCTGATGAACAAAGACGAAGCTTTATTGTTTTATTAGGAGATCGTTTTGACAAAACGGATTTGGCCAAACCAATGAATGAAAAGCTAAAATCAGCTAACATTCCTCTAACCCCGTCAGAATTCATAGCTGCACAAATTGTCACATTCATGGGGTTAGTATTGATCTTATCCAATATGTTTCAAGTTAATTTCACTCTAAGTCTGTTACTATCATTAATCATTTTAGGTGTAAGCAAAAGAGTCCTTTTCCTATTGAGGAAAAATAAAATGAAGGAAAGGTTTGCAGAACAGTTACCTGAGATATGCCGTGTACTGGCTAATTCAACTCGTTCTGGCTTAACACTTAACCAATCAATCCATGTGGTTGCTCAAGAAGTAAACGAACCTGCTAGAGATGAGTTTAAACGATTAGCACATGAGTTGAGTTTAGGAGTTGAGTTTAATAAGGCTATTGAGTCAATGGAAGAAAGAATTGATAACCGAGAGTTTAAGTTATTTACAGCAACGATACAAATTCAGAAAAAAGCAGGTGGAAACTTATCTACAATCCTAGATGAGATGGGGCAAACTTTAGAAAATCGTAAAGTTTTACAACAAGAAATTAAAACTATGACAGCTGAGCAAAAGTATATTGCATACTTAGTTCCTGTTATTCCTATTTTTTTAGTTTTGATGATGAATAACATTGTAGATGGCTTTTTAGATCCACTTTTTACATGGATAGGCATAGTTTTATTAGTCATTTTTATTGCTGGTATAGGTCTAACTGCCTTTCTAGTCCGAAGAATAACTAATATTAGGGTGTGAAGTTATGGATGGGATGTTTGTCATTTTGTTAGTCATGGCCATGTTCTTTTTAGGGCTAGGTTTTATCAATCTTTATAAGTACTTAGTGTATAAGCAACAGTTAAGAAGAGACCTAAAAGATCAGACGGTTAAACGTAACATTATGAAAAAAAGAATGTCTAGAAGAGAAAGGCTACTATCTCAAATGTTTGAGTATGCTGATGATTTTTCACATATAGGCAAAAGGATAAATTTCTATAGTGAAGACCACGATGTGAAAAAGTGGTTAATGAAAGCCGGTTATCCTTATAAGTTAACGGTTGATAGATTTCAAGGGTTAAAAATACTATTTATGATTATCGGTTTGATTTTCGCAGGAATAGGTTTGCTATTAGGTTTACCTTTTTCTGAAATAGGCGTTGTCTTATACCCACTAATTAGTTATGCAATTGTTATAGTTTGGATGAAAAATAAGGCAAAAAAAAGGCAAGAAGAACTATCGTTTCAACTTCCTGATTTCTTAGACACGATGAGTGTGACTCTACAGGCTGGTGTCAACCTTAATCAAGCCTTAAGAGATATTGTTCCTTACTTTGAAGGTCCAATCCAAGAAGAGTTTGGTCGATTCTTACAAGAGGTAAGCGTTGGTGTTCCGAGACATGAGGCTTATAGGACACTACAATCTCGAAATGATAGCAAAGAATTCCAAATTCTCATTAAGTCATTAATACAAGGTGAGAGGTTAGGTGTACCGATCTCGCAAACATTTCATCAGCAGGCAGAAGAGATGAGAAAAATAAAGAAGGAATTAATTAAAGAAAAAGCAGCAAAAGCATCACCAAAAGTAACATTAATTACGACGTTTATAGTATTGCCTTCGTCATTAGTATTAATTGGTGGTCTTATGATCATCAATATGTTTAGCCAAAATCGTAATATATTTCAATTATTTTTAAATTAATTAAAAGGAGAGGGCTTAAATGGAAAAAATCAAAAACTTTTTTTGGAAAATGATGTTACCAGTTCAAAATGAAAGGGGAGCTCAATCATTAGAATGGCTAGGGATCGCAGCTTTAGTCATTTTAGTTCTTGGTATAATCTCAACTGCTATTAGTAATAGTGAAAGTGGAATTACTGAAATAATTACAAGTGTCATAGAAAGTATTTCTGAAATGATAGGTTAATAAGTAAATAGGGTGGTAAGTAACAGATGAAGATTAGATTAATAGCTATAACAGTAATTTGTCTATATTTATTATCGGGATGCTTTCAATCGAGTAACTCTGGAGAAGAATTAGAGTCGATAGAAATTGAAGCAGAGGCAGAAGAAGAGGAGGACAACAAAGAGGAAAATGATGATGAAAAGGAATCAAACGAGCAAGAATCAGAAGAAGAGGAAATAGAAGTTGACCCGATACCAAGTACATTTGAAGAGCTTGTTGCTCAAGAAGTTGGGGAAAATGCCAAGCAGTACAATGAGCTAGGAAAGAGTTGGGAAGAGAGACGTCAGGAAATTTATGAAGATTTTAGTGATTTACCAGAATTAAGTGAAGACCCGTCAGAGGAAGAATTGGATTACTTCTATAGAGAGTTATTGAGAAAGGCTCAATTTGATTTTAAGGGGCCAGAAGAAGTTCTCAGTCAATTCAAGTTCCACTCTTTTGGAAACCCTGATATTGGAGATACGCGATATGAGTTTAAAGAGAATTTAAATGTCATTATTTTGTTGGACGCATCTGGAAGTATGGCAGCAGAAGTAAGTGGAAAAGTGAAGATGGATGCTGCTAAAGATGCTATAACCAATTTTATGAAGAACTTGCCAGAAGAGACCAATGTTGCTTTAAGAGTGTATGGCCATGAAGGGTCTTCAAGTAGTTCAGATCAACAATTATCATGTGAGAGTACTGAGTTAGTATATGGTTTTGACCAGTATAATGAATCGGATTTTAAACAGTCCTTAGGCAGTGTTCAGCCGGCGGGTTGGACACCAATTGGTCTAGCGTTAAAAGAGGCGCAAGAAGACCTATCATCGTTTGACGGAGAAACTAATACCAATATCGTATATCTCGTGAGTGATGGTATTGAAACATGTGACACGAACCCAGTGGAAGCAGCAGATGAACTATATCATTCTAATATTACACCAATCATTAATGTAATAGGGTTTGATGTTGATGGTGAAGGGCAAAATCACCTCAAGGAAATAGCAGATACCGTAGAAGGAATCTTTGAAACAGCGAATGACGAGAGTGAGTTAGCTGATGAGTTAAATAAAGTAAGTGAAATCGCGCGAGCATGGGATGATTGGAAAAGGTATGAAGGCTATGAAGTGAGTAGCGTAAGGTCATCAAATTATTTTGAAATTTTCAGTTATACGACACAGAACAGGGTTTCAAGAACAACTCAACGCCACCTGATTAATAGTGTACTTTCAGTTTATTCTGAACGGGATTTAATTGACCGTGAATCGTTTAGCTATCTTAGAGAAAAAAATCGTGAATTCCATACGTGGCTCACAGATGAGATTGAAAGAATCAATGATGAACTACATGAATTAAATGAAGCATCTTATGAAGAGGCTGTAGAACAGTTAGAAGAAATATTTGAATCCAATGTCGATTAGTACTGATGGTGAAAAGGGATTGGGCTGAAAGTAATTTAATTTGAGAGGAGAAGTATTGTGTGAAGAAATTGAGGTTTACTCGGTTGAAGAGAGTTATATCAATATTCTTAATCACATCTTTGATGTTATGGGTTTTCTTCCCTTTCATAGTTGTTGCTAGTGCTGGTCAACCCATTACACCTGGAGATCCAATTACACCAGGGGATCCGATTAAACCTGGAGACCCAATTACTCCAGGTGATCATATTGAAGTAGGAGAGTTTATTGTTCCAGGTGATGTATATGACTACGGGGAAGGAATTGAAGCTGGAGGTTTTTTAGAACGTCGTGAAGGCTTGAGATCTGGTGAACCAATAATTGGCGGGAATGCTTATCGGGATGGTAAGTTTTTAATCCCGAATGCGCCTTACCAACCTAATAACGGATTATTTATTAGCCCGGGTAACAACATTCAACCTGGAGACCCAGCATACGGAAATCAAACAACGCCCGGAGATCCTGCTAGAGGCGATCATACTCAAACAGGTAATTATGCTGGTAATGGAAACCCTGTTGGACCAGGGGAAGCTACTGGTGGAGGTCATGGTGTCGAGTCAGGCCAGTTCTTTGAAGGCGGAAATTCAATATATGGAGAAACTACAAGTGGGAATGAGTTAGGCAGTGGAAACCTAATACTGGATGCGAGTCTTACGTATGAAAGGGGTTCCTTGAATAATTGGGAAGGAGCTTACCAAGAAGGTATAGGTTATAGAAATGGAACTGTAGGAACATTTTTGAACCCTCAAAGAAGTGACCGAAAAATACAGCAATCGAGCTGGGTTCCTGGTTTATCAAACACTTTGGATAATGCTGGTAAAGTGATAACTGCTGCAGATGATATAGCACAAGGTTTAGTGGCCAATTATGCTAACTTTGATTTTAGGGACTTAGGGAATGGGAGATACTCAATTACTGGCAAAAACCAGTTAAATAATTCAGTTGCAAATTCGTTTTATAACCGATATAGAACATTTAATAATAACGGTGTACAGCACACCTTTGGACCCCAATCCAGACATATAAACCAAGAAACTTACAACCAGTTTTTAGCAGACAAAAGCTTAGGAGGTTCATCCAATAGTGTTACTCAATCAGCTAGAAATGCTATAAATAGCTCATTAAATATTTTTAATAAAGATTTTTGGAGACTATCAAACTCTGCGACACTTGGAGGACCTGTTGGACTAGGTTTAACAGCTGCTGAACCAGTTTATGAACATTCAAGTGGTTTTCAAAATTGGTCAGGGTTAAGAACTACAGACTTTGCTGCAGATCTAACTACTGAGGCAGGAGTCGGGGTGGCATCTGCAGCAACAGGGGCTATAGCAGGATCTGTCGCTTCAAGTATGTTTGCTGGGGCAGCAATGGGGAGTGTAGCTACACCAATAGGAACTATAGTTGGAGCTGGAGCAGGGCTAGCAGTAGGGTTAGTAACAACATTTTCTATTAATCATACAAGTGCAGGTCGTCGAATTAAAGAGGGAGCTAATAAAGCTATTAAAAAAGGTTATGATGGCGTTGTAAGTGCTGGCGAGCAAGTAGTTGAAGGTTATAAGAAAGCAGCAAATAGCGCAAAGGAAATGGCTAAGTCTGGAGTTTCTAAGGTTACTTCATTTTTTAGTGGTTAATAACTCAAAAGGAGGGGCGTATTTTGTCTAAAGCCAATCTTAGTTTAAAAGAGAGTAAAGTGATCCAATTATCATTATTGATGTATCTATGTGCCGTCCTTGCAAGTGCGTTTTTAGAAACTTGGGGTATTTTGATTCTAAACTTAATTATTGCAACCGTTTGTAGCACTTCTTATTTTATTTTATGGATGTTATACAAGGGGCAGCGTAGAAGGTATTTTTCATTAGCTAGCTTTGTAATGCTAAACGGATTTGCAATCTTTTTTGCTGTACCGTTTTTAGTATTTATTTATGGTTCAATTTCATTTTGGGTCGGCGTATTACTTGTTATTTCGATGTTGCTAGTTCCTTATCTTTTCTCTGAAGAGGTTGCACTAAGTGTAAATAAGCCTTATAAGACGAGGCTAGGGAGGGTTTATATCATTTTATCAAGTATGTTATTGATATTTGGGTCAGGTGTTTATGCTGATAGCCTGTATTCTCAAACTACTGATCCTTTACAAGCCTCTTTATATACTTTTCTTTTCTCATTGTTTTGTTGGTTTGTTGCACCTGTTCTCTTAATCAAACCAAGGAAGATGGATGAAGTATTGGCGGAGGAGTAAATATAATATATATCCAATCATGCTGATCAAACCGAAGAGAATGGAAGAGGTTATGGCGGAAGAGTAATTGGTCTAATGAAAATGAGGAGACTCAAAGTCAATATGTGAACTTTACTCTAGTAATTCCAGTTTTTCGATGACTGGTAGATAATGAATTGCAAGAAAGAGTACCATGTTGGAGTTAATTTTTTAGTTTGTTAAACACTTAGGTCTTCTCATAATCATTTCAATACCTTTTATACCACCAAGTGTATTGGGATTCGTAGTAGGTTAAATTGAAAGGATGATGTACTACTATGAAAGTAACAGATCAGTTAATAGTACAAAAAACTAAAAAGTTAAAACGCATATATGAAAATTATAAAATATCACCAAATCATTTAAACATTAATGGAGAAGACTTTTATGTTGTTTATTACAGGCCAAAGTTTGCTAATAAAGTAAGTGCTCTCACTGTAGTGTCTACAAAGAATGACTTAACAATTGAAGAGCTTGAAAAAGCTTTTGAAAAATTAACATACTTACACAATTTTATAAATTCTATCTTTGATGGAAAACAGAAAAAAGATAATAATATGGCAGGTTTTAAAGCCGTTCAGGATTTTATTATTAGAGTATTATCAGAATTTGAATTAACTGAATCTGATAAGAGAGTATATATACAATGTTTAGATGCTATAAAAGCTGTTCAAAAATATCAGGAAAAACATGATGACATTATGTCTGAGAGTGAAAAATACCTTTTGAACAAAGCAAATGAAGAGCAGAAGTTTTATGAAACTGATATTAATGAATTACTAGGTTTATTGGCAGAACTTGATTATGTTCAGTTTAAGCAATTAAGAAATATACTGGAAGCATCAAAACTGACCTCATTTATAAGTGAACAAATTAATGAATCAAACTCCATGAAAGAACTAGTTAATAATAGTTTACAAACATACATCAATGAATTAATTAACTTAGAAACAAAAGCAAAAGAAAACTTGAAACAACTAACACATGTAAAAAATATTGAGTATTTGTCAGAAGCAGAGCACAAAGAAGTTTTTAAAGAGTTAGCTCTAAGTAATCAAAAAGAGGCTTTGCCAGATTTAAAGAAAGACTTGAGATTACCAATCTTGGTGGACACTAAGTGACGTTATGGAGTTAGGGTAGTTTATGATCTTAAAATACCGACTTATTCCGATAATTGGTTTAACGAAAAAGAGGAGGCCTAATATGTTTAGCTTGCGTGCATTTATCCAAGCAATTGGTGTATCACTAATCATTACAATTGTTATTTCATTTCTAATGGGGTTCTTTTCTCTATTTGCATTTGAATGGATGATTATCATTAGTTTTTTAGTTTCATATATTAGCATCGGAATATTAGCGTCTCTTTGGAATATGAAAACACCGTACTTCGCGGCGTTTTTAGGATGCATTACATTAACTGTAATAAACTTTATATTTTCAAATTTTGTTTTAAGCATTCCTATTTTATTAAATCCAGCTTTAATACAAGAGAACTTTATTTATAGTACGTTTGTATCGATGCTAACTGCAATTATTGTTATACCAATTATTAAGAGAAGAGAGCAGGTAGCTATATGATTAAGGAAAGCTTTAGTATATATAATCGTTATCTCATTCAAATTATGTTGTTATCGGTTATAATCATTATTCCTCTATCAATTATTTGTTATTTTGGAATGGTTTATTTAATGCAAGAGTTGGATCAAAGCCAATATGCAAACTTGTATGCTTTGTTCCTAATCATTGTGAACTTTACTCTTGTAATTCCGGTTTTTCGAAGGATGGCAGAAAATGATTTGCAAGATGAAGAAGAAAGTACTTTGATGGATTTAATCTATGAGTTTGCTAAACACTTTGGTTTTATCATAATGATTACAATCCCTGTCTATATCGCAGGAGTGTTGGGAAGTGTCCTTTTATTTATCCCAACAATAATGGCTTTATTAATCATACTTCTCGTTCCATTCTTTGTAGATTATAAGAAGATAAAAGATATCTTTAGACAAGTAGGAAGAGTTTTATTAAAAGAAAATATATCCTTACTGTTTGATTTTGTAATCATTATAAGCCTTCATGTACTTGTGTGGGGATTGATGATGATGTCGCTTTCGAACTTTGAGAATAGTGTGATCGTTTTTGGGTTTGCTAGATCATTAGTAAATGCATTAATTTTTCCTATACTAATCTTTTATTTAACACAAAGGTATAGAAGTGTTGCTTTGACAACCGCATAGGAGGATTGCTATGGAACAAGATGTACTCCCGTTGCCTAAAACTTATTTGATTCTCATGATCATTATGACCTTTATAACACTAGGCGCTTATATAGGCTTTTGGTTTCTAAAGAGGAAGAAACACTTCCAATCTATCAACCAACAACATTATATACCGTTTAGATGGTGGGTTGTTGCAACGATTTATTTAGTGATCTCTTTGTTACTTGCCTTAGTAGGTGAATTAATTTTTACACCGTATGGCTTAGTTCATATAGAATCATTGGAGTTTATCCTAGTATATTTTTTCTTAGCATTACTGTACTTCTCAATTTTTAGAGTGAAAGAGTTGTTAGAAGAATTTGAGGGGCTTGAAATTAACAAATACCTACTATTCATATTTCACATTTTTTATTTGCAATACAAGATTAACCGGTATTTAAGTGAGGTTAACCAGGAGCGATTCCATGAACAAACGGCTTAAGCTTATAAACAATGAAAAAGGATCTTTCAGCTTAGAGTTTTTAGGAATTCTGCCATTATTTTTTATGCTATTTTTAATTCTTTGGCAAGTAGTGGCATCTGGTTATGCTATCTATACTTTAAAATTAGCTGCCAACGAAGGGGCAAAAAACTATGCTATTACTAGGGATTTGAGCGAATCAGAGCAAATAATGATTGATGTAATTGGTGATACGACAGTATTAAGTTATGAAGACATGAGTATTAACAACCATTATAATGGTCGCTTTGAATTAAGTTTAGAAGTTAATCACTTTCTAGTTTTTGTCCCCACTGACTGGAGACCTTCAACATCTATAAAGCTAGAAGAAAAAACAACTGGTCAGGTGTTATTAGAATGAAGAGGCTTTTACGTGAGGAAAGAGGTAATGTTGCTTTATATTTCCTAGGTTTAATGATCGTCATGTCAGTCATCTTTCTACTGTTAGTGAATATTTCAAAGGCATTTGTGGTTAATATGGAGGCGTCATCAGCTACTGAACAAGCAGCCATTGCGGGGTCAAGTGTCATCATTGAAGAAACTTTAACAGCTGTTGAAGAGTACGATGAAATGCTGGTACCAGCAGAAGAAATAGAAGAAGGACTCAAGAAAGTTCAAGAATTAATTGATGAACAACAAGAATCTTATGTCTCAACTGGAATGAATCCTCATCAGGCTTATGTTTATGCACTTAATGATGTGCTGCCCGATGAGATTGAAGAGCGACATTTGTTAAAAGTAACAATAGAGAACCATTTTATGAATGTTGGTTTGCATAATCAGATACTTTCCGCTGTTCAATCCATAATTGTTGATAACAATGGGAGTATAGAGGATACTATAGTAATTTTGTCAGAAGAGGATTGGCGTTTAGAAGTTGAATCGACAGCAACATTTAGTAGTGTTTCTGATGGTGATATCATTCCAACATTTGAAGAACAGATCCCTAATAAAGGTTATGGACCACAATTAATATTCTTAAAAAATATATTTGAGTAAAAATTATAAAAAGGACTCTAGGCCACAAGAATAAATGGCCATGCCTAACACTTCCTTTTTCTATGACTTCACAAAAATTTTAATATTCTTGAAGGTGATTCATGAAAGTTACCGATAGTTTAATTATAAATAAAACGGAAAAATACAAAAAGTTTTATGAAAACTACAGAATATCTCCAAATCATATAAACATAAATGGAGAAGACTATTATATTTCTTCTTTTAATACTAAAGTTTTTAAAAAACACAATGGTTCAGCTCTAATTTCAACAAAGAAAAGCTTAACCCGAGAAGAAGTTAATTATGCATATGAAAAATTGGTTTACTTACTAAGTTTTATTATCTCAGCCTTAGAAGGAGAATTTAAGTTAGAAAGTAACATGCAAGGGTTCAAAGCGACGCAGGGTTTTGTCGAGGAAGTGCTATCTAATGTTAATTTAACTGAAAGTAACAAGAAATTGTTTGAACAGTGTTCTCAAGCATTAAAACAAGTTCAACAATGTCAAAGTAATCATGATCGAGTTATGTATAGTTATCAAGATTATTTAGATGACAAATCAGAAACAGGTCAGAAGTTTTATGAATCTGATATTGATCATGTATTAGAAGTAATGGCAGATCTTGATTATATCCAATATTACCAAGTAAAAGCGTCACTAGATGCTGCTAAGTTACTTAAGCAAGCTAAAAAGGTCAAAAAGCAACAACCCGAGATTAAAAAGTATATCGATCGAGAAGTAGCTTTTTATATAAAGTTAATAGTAAGAGGTGAAGTGGAAGCTAAGAGAAATTTAAAAGAACTAAAACGTGTTGATCATATGGAGTCTTTGACGGAAGAGGAGCACAAACGGCTTTTCAAAGAGTCAGCCATTAACAATCAAAAAAGTATTTCCCAAAATTAAAGAAAGATTTAAGAAATGTTGAGTTAAAAACTTAACTAATTACCTTGTAGATAACCATTGGAAAGGCAATGTTAAAGACACAGGGAAAGCTATGTGGAATACGACGAAAGAAACAGCCAAGAATGCATGGGGGACTGTTAAAGGTTGGTTTTCATAGTAATGTGGGGTAATTAAATGACAAATGATAAAAGGGTTCAAAAATTCGTTAAAAAGTATAAAAAGTTTTATGAAAGGTCTTGGGTTGGCCAGCAAACCCTTCTATATAACGGTAAAAAATACTATATGGGGTTTTACCAAGCCTTTAAAAAGGATACTGGAGCTGTGTTCTTTACATTAGATTCTGGTGCTTCAAAGGTTGAATACCGAGAAGCTTTTGAGTGGTTTATCATTTCAATTAGGCGTTTAGCAACCATAAGAGATTTGGGTGAAGAAAGAAGAAACATAAATATGATAGGGTTTAAAACGACTAAAAATTTCTTAGAGAGCGTTGTAAATGAGGTGAGATTATCATCTGAAGAACATAGACTTTTTCAAGAAGGGATTAAGTCTATTTCTGAATCACTGAAGTTACAAGATGATTTATTAAAACTAATGAAGAACTTTGACCAGTTTTACAACTCTAAAAGCCCTGACCATTTGTATTCAACGGACGATGTTCAATACTTACAACGAGTGAACAATGAAATAGATTATATACAGTATACACAAGTAAAAGGGTTCCGTGATTCAATAAGCCTTTTTAAGAGAATTAGAGATATTGCTAATAATAATAGTGAAGTAAAGAAATTAACTAACCATGGAGTGGCAACTTATATTAATGAACACTGTAAAGGAAAGGAATCCATAAGGAAAAACCTAGATGATATTACATTTATCCAAGGTGCAGACCAAATGAATAAGGACGAATATATTGATGCTGTGCAAAGAGAGTTTGTTGAGAGGCAGAAAAGATTAAATATAGATTTAATGAAAGAATTAAGGTTTCCAAATGATTTGGTTTTATAGTGCTGTAGATTATTAGGCTAAGGAGTTGGGTTTAATGTGGTGAAAGTAAATGATATTCACAGGGTTGCAAAGAAATACAAGAAGTTTTACGAAAGTTATTGGATCGATCAGCAAGTACTTGTTTATAACAATAAAAGATATTATTTAGCTTTTTATAAAGTACTAAAAAAAGATACGGGAGGGGCGTTTTTCACACTTGAACCAGGTGCTTCAGAGAGGGAATACAAAGAAGCATTTGAGTGGTTTACACTTCTATTAATGCGCTTAGGGTCTATAAAGGACGTTGGTGAAGAAAGAAGAAATATTAATATGACTGGTTTTGAGAAGGTTAATGAATTCTTGAAGAGAGTGGATAAAGAAGTAAGTCTGTCACAAAGTGAATACGAATTGGTGCAAAAAGGTATTGACTCTACTAGATATGCATTATCGCTACAAAAAAATTTAGTTAAATTAATGAATGATTTTGATCAGTTCTTAAAGGATAAAGAACCGAATCATGAGTATTCAATAGAAGATGTAGAATATATACAATGTGTAAATAATGAAATCGATTATATACAATACCATCAAGTAAAGGATTTTTATGAATCTGTAGACACTTTTCAAGAGATTAATAACATTGTATATAAGCGAAGAGAGATAAAGGGATTAATGGATACTGCAATTCAAACTTACCTAAAGGAACATTGTATGAATAAAGAAAAACTAAGGAAAACACTAGATAACATTACTCATGTGGAAGGACTCGATGAATTGAGTAAGGAAGAATATATTAATGCTGTACAGAAAGATTTTGTTAAGAGGCAACAATTATCGAATCGAAGTCTAATGAAAGAGTTAAGATACCCTAAATTAATGTGAGGGATCTAGAATGTCTACTGAACATGGTTTTGTAAAAAAGTATAAAAGGTTTCTAGAATCCTATAGAATTGATCAACATGAATTGGTTTATAACAACAATAATTATTCTCTTGCTTATTATTATAGGTTTAGTAAAACAAGTGGTGCTGTTTTCTTTACACTTAATCAGAATGTCTCTAAAGAAGATTATCATAACGCGTTCCATTGGTTTGTTCTGTTGATCAGACGATTGAGTACCATAAAAGACTTAGGTGAAGAAAGAAGAAACATTAACATGACTGGGTTTAAAAAGACTAAGGAATTTTTAAACAGTGTAATTAATCAAGTACATTTAAGTACAGAAGAACTTAACCTATTGCAAGCTGGAGTTAAATCTATAGACAAGTCATTGAGACTACAGGGTGACTTAATTAAGATAATGAAGGACTTTGACCAGTTTTATGCTTTAAAAAGCCAAAATCATAAGTATTCACTAGAAGATGTTAAATACTTGAACAGAGTGAATAATGAAATCGATTATATTCAGTACACCCAAGTAAAAGGTTTCTATGACTCTATTGATACTTTTAAAAGTATCAGAGAGGTTGTTAAATATAAATCGGAAAGCAAAAATCTTCTTAATAGTGAAGTAGAAACCTATCTTGACGAACACTGTAAAGATAAAGGTAATATAATGGAAAATTTGAATGAAATTACATTCATAAATAACCCAGAGAGTATGAGCAAAGAGGAATATATTAAGTCTGTACAAAAAGATTTTGAAGAAAGACAAAGGAGGTCCAATAAAGTTTTAATAAGCCACTTAAGGTATCCCAAAAAACTTACTGTTTAGATCGAGAAGATTAGATTTTAGGGGATTTAAGAATCCAAAAGTAAAGGTGAATCCTATGCAAACACTGAGTAAAAGGGTTAGAAACAACAAAGGTTCAGTTACAATTGAATTTTTGGGGATCATTCCACTTGTGTTGATTTTGTTAGCTGTATTAATTCAGTTTATTGTTGGTGTGAACGGATATTTGGTTGCTCAGTCAGCTGCCAATGAGTACGCAAAGGTTTATTCAGTAACACAAAGTTCTACTGAAGCATCAAGTGCAGCTAATCGAATTTTAACATCAACGGGTGATTACTTAGAAGGTTCAGTTTCTAGTCTTAATGTAACTGGAAAGAACTTTGACGCCGACATCAATGTGAGTATAAGTCTAATATTCTTACCTGATGAGATTTTAGGTTGGAGTACACCCTCAATAAGTTTCACTACTTCAGCCCATGGTCGGGTGATTGAGTAATGAAAAATTATCTAAATGAAAGAGGAAACATTGCCATATTCGTTCTTGGGATGCTAAGTATCATAATGGTCATGTTTATATTAGTTATAAACATGGCGAGTGCTTTAGCTACTAAAGAACAATCCTCTACTACAGTTCAACAAGCAAGCTTGGCTGCGACAAGTGTATTTTATGAAGAGGTTAGTAGGGTTATAGATGAATATGAAGATGAGACGTTGGAAGGATCCTTACTAGCATTTTTCGAGGATTTCAATGAAAAAGTCTCCGACAGAGTTGACCAACTTTCTAGTTCAGGCGGTTATACAGGTTGGTCGCAAAATGAAATTAATATAGAGGCATTTAACCAAGTGTTAACAGAAGAATTAAATGAGCCAATAGTCAGAACAACTTTAAGTGGTTTACTTCAAGACGAAGAAGTAAGAACGAGTGTAATTAATGAAGCAAGAAATACTATTCAAAGAAACAACGGAGTTTTAGATGGTGCTGTATTAACCGTAAGTGACAATCGTTTTTATGTAAGGGCTGCCAATGAGTTTGAATCAACATCTTTAGATAGTATTGTGGGGCAGATTAACGAAAATGTGTATCAAGAATCAGCGGGTCCAACGATAGATTTTTTAGAAGTCATTTGGCCTAGTTCTAATACTATTCCATTGGATTAATGAGAGGAGAGAATCAAATTGTCAAAATCCGAAAAAAGATGGCGCAGGTTTTATATGATTTTAATGTTATTTATTTACATTATTGTTGTACCTGTAATGGCCATTGATTGGTTAGGAGGTTCAGGTGGGTTTCCTTATACAGCTATTATAGTTGGTACAGCTCTACCGTTAATACGAAAAAACCACCTTAATGCAATAAGACATAAAGAACTACACGAGGCGGTGTAGCATAAAAATATAAAGGGAGATGAAGGGATTTGAAGAAGTTTAAAAGTTTACTTATGGGACTTGTTTTGGCGGTATTACTAGCAGCATGTACATCTGCGGAAACAGAAGAATTAATTGAATACCACAATGGTTTTGTAGACTTATGGGAAGAAAAAGGTGAAGAGATGGATGTACTTGCTCAAGAAGCGATGAATTTAACTTCAATAGAAGAGGTCTATGAGTTAGAACGTGATGAGTTTTTACCAATTGTTGATGAGATTGTGGAATTTGTGACGTCACAGTCTCCTGATAGTGACGTTGCTTTGGAGTATCATGGTATGAGAGATGAACAGGTTCAGGTATGGAGTGAAGCAGTATATGCTGATTTTGAGCTTCTTGAACAACTTGCTAACGGTGAAATTACAGAGGAAGAATCATTTGAATTATATGAAGACGTTGAAGTCTTGTACATTGAGGCTGAGCAGTTAATGATGGAAGCAGATGATAAAATAGAAGAGTTATCTGAGGAACATGATTTTACTTTAGAGGAAATTGAGGAATAGAGCATTAGAATGCCCAGCTGACTATATTAGTCTTAGCTGGGCTATTTTTGATTCGTTTACGACCTTGCTTTCTCAAATAGATGGGTACTATGAATGCTTAGCTTAGCCTTAGGGTCAATTAATGACTTAGCATGGTTAACTGCAATGGGCGCTTCTCCAAATCCTGTTGCAATTAGCTTCGGTTTACCTTCATAAGTACAAATGTCACCTGCAGCAAAGATTCCTGATATATTCGTTTCCATTTTGGAGTTAACGAAGATGCTATTTTTTTGAAGCTCAATTCCCCATGTTTTTAGTGGTCCTAATGAAGTAACAAAGCCATAGTTTACAATGACATCATCTACATCGATTATGTTAATTCTTTCTCCTTTAACCTCTTTAACAGCAACTTGTTCGATGCGGTTGTGTTCTCCGGTTATATTATCAACTTCAAATGGCGTCATAATGTTAACTGTTGAATGTTTTAACTGTGTTACGCTATGTTCATGGGCACGAAAGCGTTCACGTCTATGAATAAGTGTGACTTGCTTAGCGATTGGCTCCAACGCTAATGACCAATCAATTGCTGAGTCACCGCCTCCACAGATAAGTACGCGTCGATTTTTAAACGCATTTAATTTATGAACGAAGTAATGTAAATTTCCACCTTCATATTGTTCGGCTTGATCTATTTTAAGCTTTCGTGGTTGAAATGCTCCGGCACCTGCAGTAATAATAATTGTTTTGGAGTAGTGTGTTCTACTGTTGGTGAATATTTCGAAATGGTCATCGATGCGGTTAATTTCTGTCACTGATTCTTTTAAATGGATGGAAGGTGAGAATGTTTTAGCTTGCTCGTATAAGTGGTCGACTAATTCTTGTGCTTTCACCTTAGGAAACCCAGCAACATCATAAATATATTTGTCAGGGTATAAAGCTGCTAATTGCCCTCCAACTTGGGGCATGCTATCAATAACATTGACCGAAGCCTCTCGCATTCCTGCGTAAAAAGCTGTAAACAACCCTACTGGCCCAGCTCCAATTACTGTAATATCATATATGCGGTCATTCAATATGACCACCCTCCCTTTATAACGTTTTTTAAACGGTAATTAACATTTATGTTATATAAAAGAATACAAAAGTTACTTTACACTGTCAATATATTATGAACTAAAAACGACATGACAAAAATATGTTATATTAAAGTTGCAGATTAATGAGGAGGGATGGTTATGATCTACCGCTACAAGAATCATACCCCACGAATAGATGAGACAGCTTTTATTGCAGATAACGCTAGAGTTATTGGTGATGTTGAGATCGGAAAGGAATCTAGCATTTGGTTCAATGTCACAGTACGAGGTGATGAAGGACCTATTCGAATTGGTGATCGTTGCAATATACAGGAAAACTCCATGTGTCACCTGTATGAACAGTTTCCGCTTACTCTAGAAGATGAAGTGTCAGTTGGCCATAACGCCATTGTCCATGGGTGTACGTTAAGAAAGGGTGTGCTCGTTGGCATGGGCGCAACAGTGTTAGATGGAGCTGAAGTTGGTGAGTACTCTATTATTGGTGCGAACAGTTTAGTTCCATCAGGTAAAGTGATCCCACCACGTTCACTTGTATTAGGATCACCAGGTAAAGTCGTTCGTGAGTTAACAGATGATGATCTTGCAATGATCGAAGAAACAATTAAAGTTTACGCGGAAAAAGGGCAAGAATTTAATGACCCGGATATTTTTGAACGAGTTTCAAGGACATAAATGGTGTTATCTAAGCAAGTAGATTAATCGGAGAATGAAAGAAGTCATCGGATTCCTAAATAATCCGATGACTTCCCTATTCAAAGACAGATTCAAAAAAGCGTGTGGCTGGTGTTTGTAGTAATTCATGATAATCAGAGAATAATGCCGCAGCGGAATCCCCTAACCATTGATCAGGTAACAGTTCTTCAGGTAAGTTTGGGTCGACAAATAAAAACTTCCGGTATTCATGAACTAGTGATGCACATTTTACGAAGCATTGCCCATCACTAATCTCCCCTTTTTCGACTAAGTTTTTATCGATATAATACTTCTCACTGTACGCCTTTATAAATTGTGAATATTTAGCATTAACATCACCTAAATCCCAACACTCATTAACTAAATCGTGAGGTGAGCTCATTCCTTCATATGTTGCATTAAAAAATGTAATGTAAGATGCAATATCGTACTTCTCAACTAAGCGGTGAACTTGTTCTTCAAGTGGATTTGGTGTAATCCAGCAACTGTTTGTTAATGAACCGAAACCACTCCAAACTAATTCTTTTCTAAGTTCATCCCTTAAGTGTCTTTTACTTTCAGGAATGGAGTAGACAAGCATTCGCCACTTACCATCCCATTGAGGTGATTCAGATTTATAGATTCGTTTTGAAGCCTCTTCCATTCGGGCTTTCCCTTGTTCAGTCAAGGAATAGTAACTTTTATTCCCTCTTTTCTCAGACTGAAGCCAGCCTTGTTTGCTCATTCTAGAAATGGCCGCTCGTACCGATTGTTCATTATGTCCGAATTCTTCTAATAAACGTATTAAACCTCCAATCCAAATAACATTTCCATAATGCCTTATGTAGTCACCGTATAACGTAAAAATCATCGAGCGTGTCTTAAACTGTTTATCCATTTCTTTATCAGATCCTTCTTTTCTAGTTGATTGTTTAATAACTAGTTTACTACACATTGGTGAATTATTCATTCTTTTTTTATCAATATGTCCAATTGAACGTAAGCAAATCTACGAATATTAACCTTTTCACCGTACATATAATGAAATGAGTAGTTCATTATATTTTTTGAAAATTAAAATATTTATATTGAAGTTTATGTAACGTTTTGATATGATTACGTTAAATAATCGTGATGGGGAGATGCTTCTGTATGTATAACTATATTGAATATGGTGGTTCTGAAAAGCCTCATGAATCAAATCATGACCAAGAGAAATATACAAAATTCATGGCACGAATTGAGGCAGGAGAGAAAATCGAGCCAGATGATTGGATGCCAGATGATTACAGGCAAGGCCTTATTAAATTAATTTCAATGCACGGTATTAGTGAAATAATGGGTGCTTTACCTGAGAAAGAGTGGGTACCTAAAGCACCAACCATGAAACGAAAGCTAGGGATTATGGCAAAGGTTCAAGATGAGATGGGCCATGGTCAACTGTTACTACGAGTCGCTGAGGATTTGATGAAACCATATGATCAAAACCGTGAAAACATAATGGAAGATCTATTAAGTGGTGATCTTAAATTTCACAACGTCTTTCACATGCCAACGAAAACTTGGGCGGATGCTGGCATGGTCGGATGGTTAGTTGATGGTGCAGCCATCATTTCACAAACAAACATGTTAGATGCTTCTTATGGCCCCTACCAACGTGCACTTCAACGCATATGCCAGGAAGAAGTATTCCACGCACAACATGGAGAAGCCATCATTATGGCATTAGCTGAAGGTACAGAGCATCAAAGACAGATTTTACAAGAATCACTTAACCGCTGGTGGCCAGCACTTCTTATGTTCTTCGGGCCAAGTTCAGCTGACACAACCGGATCTTCCAAACAAGACACGATGATTAAATACCGCATTCGTAAAAACTCCAACGAAGAATTACGACAAGCATTTCTCGATAAATATCTGCCTCGTGTATTTTCATTAGGACTGAGCGTACCAGATGAAACTGTTCACTATGATGAAGAGAAACAACATTGGGTTTATCAACAACCAGATTGGAATGAATTTAAACAAATTATTAAAAACAAAGGACCACGCTCTAAAGAACGTCTACGTTTACGTGAGATTGCCTATGAAAACAACCGTTGGGTAAGGCAAGCTTTATCACGTGAGGCTGTTGGTCAATAAGGAGAAAGGAGAGGTTTTATGTCGGAATCGCATGAATCTAACTTTTACCAAGAATATGAAGTTTTTAGTAAGAAAAGTAATAAAACGCCCATGCAATATCAATTTAGCTTGTTAGCCCCTAATGAGGAAATGGCTTTAAATATGGCAGTTGAAAACTTCATGCGACGTGAAGATGTACTAGATGTTTGGGTTGTTAAACGTAGTAATATTCGTTCGATGACAAGTGAAGAACGAATAGACCTAACGAAACGTCTGGACAATAAAGACTACCGTAAAACAAAAGGATATGGTTACTTACGTAAGAAATGGAAAGAAAAAGAACAAGGTATGTTAGATGAGAAAGAAATAATGTCATGGAAAGAGGTGAAAAAGAAATGACGCAAGTTGAAACGGCTAAGGATGCAATGAATGACGAAACTTACTTAAAAGCTTTAAAAGATATACTTTACCAGTTAGCAGATGATGACTTTCTCATTTCTTTTCGCGGGTCTGAATGGCTTGGTTTAGCACCGCACATTGAAGAAGATGTCGCATTCTCCTCGATCACACAAAATACGATGGGTCATGCACTTATGTATTACACCTTACTTGAGGAATTAGGTGAGGGTGAAGCTGATGTGCTTGCACATGAGCGTGGCCCGAGTGAGAGGAAAAATGCGATTTACTTTGAGAAGAAAAACGGTGAAGGTGACTATCTAACAGAACCATACTATGACTGGGCATTAGCAGTCGTTCGAAACTTTCTCTATGAATCTTTCAAAAAGGTTAAGTTGGAAGTGTTAACAAAAAGTTCGTACACACCACTCGCTAATGTCTCTGGAAAAGTGTTAATGGAACAACCCTATCACTTAGCACATTGGCGCATTTGGTTTAACCAGCTTTACAACTCGACTGAACATGCGAAAGCTAGATTAGAAGAGCGGTTAGAAGAAGCGTGGGGGCAGTTTAGCGATGTGCTAGAGTTAGGTCCACATGCGACTGAATTAGAGCATTTTGGAATTATTGTAGGGGAAGATGAGCTGAAAGAACGTTTTTTAAAGGAGATAGAAAGTACAATCGGAACATTTCCGGAAAAACCACTAGCCAAAAATCTAGGAAGTGGCAGAGAAGGTGAGTATACTGAAGATTTAAATCAAGCACTAAAAACTCTATCTGAAGTGTACCGAAGTGATGAGAAGGCTGTATGGTAAGTCTGATTACGAAAAGGAGGTGACGGCAAAGTGACTGATGGATTGATAGAAGAAGTTAAAGAGGTGTTAAAGACTGTCGATGACCCTGAGCTTCCTTCTGTTAGTGTCGCTGACCTCGGAATGGTTCACACAATCAAAGTCGTCAACAATCAAGTGTTTGTCACTATGGTTCCGACTTTTGCGGGGTGTCCTGCATTAGACTTCATTAAAGAAGATGTTAAGAAAGCTGTTTTAGAACTAGATTTGGTGACAGACTGCCAAGTTGAGTTTTCGTTCCAAGAAAAATGGTCAACAGATGCCATTACAGAAGAAGGGAAGAGGCAACTAAAGAAGCATGGAATAGCACCTCCACCAGAAGATTATCAACCAGGACAACAATGGTCAGTTGATTGTCCGTATTGTGGTTCAGACTACACCTCGATGGATAATGTCTTTGGTCCAACAGCATGCCGTAGTATTTTGTATTGCAGCTCGTGTAAAAACCCGTTTGAAGCAATGAAACCTGTTGTGGAATATATAATTAATTAATAAATGAGAGGGGACTTTAAATGGTTAAATTAATCGCGATTTACAAACAACCAGAAGATCAGGAGAGGTTTGATGAGCATTACTATAACGTACACACACCACTAACGCAAAAGATTCCAGGATTAAAAGACATGAAAGTGACAAAAATTGTCGGTTCTCCGATGGGAAAAACGGATTATTACTTACTCTGTGAGATGTATTACGACAGTCATGAAGCTTTGCAAGAAGCAATGAAGACAGATGAAGGAAAAGCATCTGGAAAAGATGTCATGAAATTTGCCGGTGATATTGTAACACTAGTAATTGGTGAGGAAGTTGCTGTTAATGTCTAATACATACATTGAATCGTATGTAGAGGATCAAATCGGGGTAATTCAACTGAATCGTCCTGATGTATTAAATGCTTTAAACCGGCAAATGATTGGTGAGATCGTAGAGAAACTAGAAAAATATGACGAAGATGACAATGTCCGTGTCATTATTATGAAAGGTAACGCGCGTGCATTTGCAGCTGGGGCAGATATTGAGGAAATGATTGATGAAACACCTTTAACGATGGAGTTACAAGACCCTTTTGCAGTATGGGATCGCATAACATTAATTAATAAGCCGATTATTGCAGCAGTTAATGGTGTTGCTTTAGGTGGTGGGTTTGAGCTAGCCCTTCATTGTGACTTAATTGTTTCAGGAGAGTCAGCTAAGTTCGGGTTTCCTGAAGTGAAGTTAGGGGTTATGCCGGGTGCAGGCGGTACACAGCTTCTAACGAAAGCAATTGGTAAAAGAAAAGCACTTGAGTGGATTTGGTTAGGTGAACAAATGAGTGCTCAAGAAGCTATGAACTTAGGTGCAATTAATCGAGTTGTAGCAGATGAGTTAGTCGTAGAAGAAACGTTTCGCCTAGCTAATCAGTTAAAAAACCAGGCGCCAATATCATTGAGGTTGATTAAAGAAGCAGTAAAGGTGGCAGATGAAACACCTTTAATGGATGGTATGAAGTTAGAGCGGAAAAACTTTTATTTAACATTCGCCTCAGACGATCAAAAAGAAGGTATGAAAGCTTTTACTGAGAAACGTTCACCTTCTTTTAAGGGAGTGTAGTTGATGGGAACTAGTTTTCAAACAATTATTTATGAAGAGGCTAAGGGTGTTGCGACGATCAAACTAAACCGCCCATCAGCATACAACGCATTTACAGAAGGTATGAATTATGAGGTGACACGAGCTCTAAAGCAGGCAAACAAAGACCCAAATGTACGCTGCATAGTATTTACGGGTGAAGGAAAGGCGTTTTGTTCTGGGCAAGACTTACAAGGTGTTGATGAAAGCACGAATCACGCAACCTTTTTACGAAATAGGTACCACCCGATGTTAAAAGCTATTAAAGAAACGCCTAAGCCAGTAGTCGCTGCTGTAAACGGAACTGCTGCTGGTGCTGGAATGAGCTTAGCACTTGCATGCGACTTTAGATTAGTGCATTCGAATGTAAAGTTTGTTAGTGCTTTTATGAGCATAGGCTTAATACCAGATTCAGGATTTATTTATAACCTTCCGCGTTTAGTTGGTTATGCTAAAGCGATGGAAATTGCGGTATTAGGTAAGCCTATTACAGGTAAGGAAGCTTTTGAATTAGGTTTAGCAACTGAAGTGGTGGACTTTGAAGAGTGGAATGAGAAAGTAGATGCCTTTACAAGTCAGTTAGCTAATATGCCAACAAAAGCCATTGCGTTAGTGAAGCGTTATATGATGGATAGCATGCATTCGCCATACGAAGACATGTTGGATAAGGAAGCACAAGCTCAGCGTATTGCTGGCTTATCAAATGATCATCAAGAAGGTATGCAAGCTTTTAAGGAAAAACGTCAACCGAATTTCCAAGGAAAATAATTAAGTAGATTAATGAGGAGTGTTTCTAAAATGGAATTAACGAAAGAAACAATCGAACAAGTAGGCGAGATGAAACGTGACCATTATGCGATGATTATTAATGGTGAACGAGTTGAAAGTAGCTCACAGGATACTTTTGAGACCTTTAACCCAGCAAAAGGTGAGGCTATTGCAACAATTGCTAAGGCAAATGAGGAAGACGCTGAAAAGGCAGTACAAGCGGCCCGACAAGCCTTCGATCATGGAAAATGGCGGAAATACCCTGTAGGTAAGCGCTCAAGAGTTTTAAACAATATTGCTTCGATTATGCGTTCTCGTTTTAAAGAGCTCGTTGAAATGGAAGTATTAAATAGCGGTAAATCAGTTGGTGCAGCACAAGTGCAAATCAACCAGTCAATAGAGGACTTTGAATTTTATGCAGGTGCAATTGTAGGTCATCGTGGTGAAGTAAATAACATGCCTTATGGTTTTTTTAACTATACACATAAAGAACCAGTTGGCGTTTGTGCACAAATTATTCCGTGGAACTATCCGATGATGATGGCAGCGTGGAAAATTGCCCCTGCAATCGCAGCGGGTTGCTCTGTTGTTATTAAACCAGCAAGTCTAACACCTATTACGGCAATTTTATTAAATGAAATTTGCCATGAAGCAGGTGTTCCAGAAGGTGTTGTTAATACAGTTCCAGGGTCAGGGAGCGTTGTTGGTGACTATCTAGTACAACATGAAGATATTAATAAAGTAGCTTTTACAGGGTCAACACCAACTGGTAAAGATATTATGGAAAAAGCTTCCCAAACGCTAAAGCGTGTCACACTAGAGCTTGGTGGTAAATCACCGAATATTGTATTTGAAGATGCAGACATGGAAGCGGCTGTTGCTGGGTCTTTATTTGGTATCTATTTCAATACAGGACAATCATGTGAAGCGCGTTCACGTATGTTTGTTCATGAGTCCATTTATGATGAGTTTATGGAGAAATTTATTGAGAAAACAGAAAAACTTCAATCAGGCGATCCGTTTAATAAAGGCACTCACCTTGGTTCAATCGTTAACCAAGAGCAGCTAGACATTATAGACAATTACGTTCAATCAGCTGTTCAAGATGGTGCGACGATTGCAACAGGTGGTAAGCAAATTTTCCCTGAAGGCTTTGAAGACGGTTATTGGTATGCACCTACAGTGATTACGGATGTGACACCTGATATGAAAGCTGTTCAAGAAGAGATCTTCGGACCAGTCGTTGTCGTTGAGAAGTTCACAGATGAAAAAGATGTAATTAAGCGGGCAAATGATACGAAATATGGATTAGGCTCTGCAATTTGGACGACAAACCAAGGTCGTGCAACGCGTGTAGCCCATCAAATTCAAGCAGGTATCGTCATGGTGAATAGTCCATTCTCAGCATTCCCTGGTACACCATTTGGAGGTTATAAGCAATCAGGGTTCGGCCGTGAATTAACAGTCGAAACGCTAGATTTATATATGGAAGATAAGAGTGTACTTTCATACTATGGCTCAAAACCTCTTAATCCATTCAATATTTAAATAATAGATTAAAAGAAAGGTAGAGTGTCCATGACGATAAATCATATAACTGTCGTGGGGGCTGGTGTTATGGGGCGAGGCATAGCATATGTCTCGGCCCTTTCAGGTTTTCAAACTGAGCTTGTTGATGTATCAGAAAGCCAGTTACAAGATGCCTATGAACACGCCAAAAAAACCGCGGCAAAAGGTGTTAAACGTGGGAAAGTGAAAGAGAAACAAGCTGAACAACTATTAGATCACCTCCATACATCAATAGATTTAGAGACCTCAACCTCACAGTCAGACTTAATTATTGAAGCTGTTCCTGAAAAGTCAGATTTAAAACAACATGTACTTAAAACAGCTGATCAACACGCACCAAAACACGCTATATTAGCATCCAATACATCAACCATTAGTCCAACAGAATTAGGTTCTTATACCAAACGCCCTGAAAAAGTAGTCGCGATGCACTTCTTTAACCCAGTGCATGTCATGAAATTAGTTGAAATAATTAGAGGGTTAGAGACGAGTGATGAAACAGTAGAAATCATTCATCAAACAGCTAAGTTGATGGGGAAAGAAACAGTTGAAGTCAATGAATTTCCAGGTTTTGTAACCAGTAGAATAAGTGCCTTAGTAGGAAACGAAGCCTTTCATATGCTTCAAGAAGGGGTTGCTTCTGCTGAGGATATTGATAAGGCGATTAAACTTGGACTCAACTATCCAATGGGACCACTAGAGTTAGGTGATTTAGTCGGCCTAGATGCAAGGTTAAATAATTTAAACTACTTGTATGAAACATTAGGAGAAAAATACCGTCCCGCACCACTGCTCGAAAAATATGTAAAAGCAGGAAGGCTAGGGCGAAAAACAGGTCGCGGGGTTTATGACTATACTGATGAAAACGAGTTGATTAAAAGATGAATGAAGTGGTTATTGTAGATGCTGTGAGAACGCCGATTGGTCGATATAAAGGGGCATTAAAAACGGTTCGCCCTGATGACTTGGGTGCTATAGTGATCCAGGCATTATTAGAACGAAATAGTGAAATCCCTCTTGAAGAGATAGAGGAAGTCATTTTTGGTAATGCCAATCAAGCAGGTGAAGATAACCGTAATGTTGCACGTATGTCGACTTTGTTAGCAGGCTTGCCTACTAGTGTCAGTGCAACAACAGTTAATCGTCTTTGTGGATCTGGTATGGATGCGGTTATCTCAGCAGCTCGTGCAATCGCAGTTGGAGATGGTGATTTATATATTGCTGGTGGGACTGAAAGCATGACAAGAGCGCCTTATGTCATGGCTAAACCAGAGAAAGACTTTCCACGAGGCAATATGGAGATGTATGATACGACGATTGGCTGGCGGTTTACAAATACAAAATTAGAAGAAATGTATGGGGCTGACCCGATGCCTCAAACAGCTGACAACGTGGCGAAACGTTATGGGATTACGAGAGAAGAACAAGATGAATTCGCTTATAGTAGTCAAATGAAGGCTAAAGAAGCGACCGAAAACGCCCGCTTTCAAGATGAGATTGTTCCAGTCAAATATTATGACAAAAAAGGAAATGAGTTCGAAATTACACTAGATGAGCATCCACGCCCTAATACAACACGTGATCAGCTTAGAAAGCTTAAGCCCATTTTTGAAAAGGGTACGGTTACAGCTGGGAATGCTTCAGGTGTTAATGATGGTGCGTCGGCTTTACTTCTTATGAGTAAAGAGAAAGCAAAGCAGTTAGGTATAAAGCCTTTAGCCAAATATGTTGGTGGGGCTACAGCTGGTTTAGAGCCAGATGTTATGGGACTTGGTCCGATCTATTCTACTCAAAAATTGTTAAAACGCACAAACCGCTCAATCGACGAAATTGATTTAGTAGAGTTAAATGAAGCTTTTGCATCGCAATCTTTAGAGTGTATGAAGCAATTAAATTTAGACCAAGAGATCGTTAATGTAAATGGTGGAGCAATTGCTTTTGGTCATCCACTTGGTGCTAGTGGTGCGCGTATTTTAACGACTTTAATTCATGAAATGAAAAAGCGTGATTCGAAACTAGGCCTAGCAACAATGTGTGTTGGTGTTGGGCAGGGAATATCAACACTTATAGAGAATGTATAATTAAAGGAAGTCCTAAAGGTTTAAGGAGGAATGTTATGAACTCAGTATGTGACCTATTAAACATTAACTATCCAATCGTTTTAGGCGGAATGGGAAATATTAGTAGCCCTAGATTAACTCAAGCGGTATCTGAGGCTGGTGGTTTAGGAACAATCGGGTGCGGGACAATGTCACTAGAAGAAGTAGAAAAGAAAATCATTGCAACAAAAGAAATGACTCATAATCCTTTTGCAGTCAATATTGCAATGGCTGTTGCACCTGATGTCGAGCAAATGATTCAATTAGTCATTGACCAACAAGTCCCCGTTGTATCACTCTCAGCAGGAAACCCAGCCCCTTATATTCCTCGTTTACAAGAACATGGTATTAAGGTGATGGCGTTAGTCGCCTCAGTAAAGCATGCTAAAAAAGCAGAAGAAGCAGGAGCAGACTTGCTTGTCGCTGAAGGTTATGAAGCAGCTGGAATTAACTCGAACCTTGAACTAACAACTTTTACATTAATTCCCCAAATAGTGAGGCATGTTAATATACCAGTTCTTGCAGCCGGTGGCGTTGGGGATGGTAAGGGGTTAGCAGCTGCTTTAATGCTTGGAGCTAGCGGTGTACAGATGGGGACACGTTTTATCGTAACGGAAGAGGCTCCTTTTCATGATCATTATAAAGAGAGGGTTCTAGAGGCTAACGGGACGGGGACGACAATTGTAGGTCGGACGGTTGGCCAAGTTAGAAGGATACTAAACACCTCATACGCGAAAAAACTGAAGCACCTTGAAAAGTCAGGGATCACCCTAGATGATTATCGACACTTAACTTCTGAAAAATTGCATTCTAAAGGTGCATTAGACGGCGATTTAGATAATGGTTTTTTAAACAGTGGTCAAGTTACTGGGTTGATTGATGATATTCCGACCGTTCAAGAATTAATTGAAGGAATGATAGAAGAAGCGGCTGAACAGATGGAACAGTCCCGATCTTTGTTAAAAGTAGAGAATGATCAATTAAAATATTAGAAAATAAACAATTTTCTAATTAAATAGATTGTTTTCGTTATTACAAAATGATACAATAGCGTTATAATAACGTCATATGTATAAAGCTGTCGAATTATGAAAGCGCTTTAATTGATGGAGTTTCTAATCATACGTTATGGAAGTGGGCGATGGTATGAAGCCTGGTATGGAAATCGGTAGAACTGAAACAATCGAAATTAAAGTGACAGAGGATATGTTTGCGAATTTTGAAGGCTATGTCATTCACCCAGTCTACTCAACGGTAGCTATGGTTTACCACATGGAGTGGGTGTCACGAAAAATTATTTTACCATTCTTAGAGGAGCACGAAGAAGGGATGGGAGCTTCAGTTGAAGTTAAGCACATTGATGCTGCCCCTTTAAATACTAAAGTGGTCCTAACAGCAACTTTGACAGAATATCATAACCATCAGGTGATTACATCTATAAAAGCATATCGAGATCAGACACTAATCGGTAAAGGTAATGTCAAGCAAGTGATTCTCCCTAAAGAAGTAATTGAGAAGCGAATTGGATAATTGTATGTTAATTAACAATTCCCTTAATTAGGAGGTTTACTATGAGCTTTTTAACGGCATCATCAAAAAATGATGAAATCGAGAATATGTCACTTCTCGAAAAAATGTCTGAACATGAGCAAGTTGTCTTTTGTAATGATCCTTCTACTAACCTTAAAGCAATTATTGCAATACATAGTACCAAGCTTGGTCCAGCTATTGGTGGGTGCCGTATGCATCCTTACGAAAGTTTTGATGAAGCATTAGATGATGTATTAAGACTTTCCAAAGGTATGAGCTACAAATGTGCAGCAGCTGACGTAGACTTCGGTGGAGGCAAGGCTGTCATAATTGGAGATCCCCTTACAGATAAATCACCAGAACTATTCCGCGCATTCGGCCAATTTGTTGAATCTCTCGGCGGTCGATTTTATACCGGTACAGACATGGGAACGACAATGGAAGATTTTATCCACGCAATGAAAGAAACAAATAATGTCGTTGGTATTCCTGAAGCATATGGGGGTGGTGGGGACTCGTCAGTTCCTACCGCAGAAAGTGTTATATATGGACTAAAAGCGACGAACAAAATGTTATTTGGTAATGAAAGCTTACAACCTGTAACCTATGCGATTCAAGGCTTAGGTAAAGTTGGGTTTAAAGTAGCTGAACGCTTACTTAAAGAAGGAGCAACAATTTGCGTATCAGATGTTAATGTAGATTCGATTCAAGCGATCCAAGAGAAAGCAGCCCAGACATCAGAAGGAACTGTAACAATTGTTGAAACAAATGAAATCTACTCGCAAAAAGCAGATGTTTATATTCCATGTGCGATGGGCGGCATTATTAATGATACGACAATTGACCAATTCCAATTTAAAGCGATAGCAGGTTCTGCGAATAACCAGTTGCTTGAGGAAAAGCATGGAATCGAATTAGCTAAAAAAGGCATTCTTTATGCGCCAGATTATATTATTAATTCAGGAGGGCTCATTCAAGTTTCTGATGAGTTATATGGTGCTAACAAAGAACGTGTCTTACTTAAAACCAAGGAGATTTATAATACGATTTTAGAAGTTTATAAACAGGCTGATTTATACCAAATATCAACAGTTGAAGCAGCTAATCAACTTTGTGAAAGAGTTATGGCTAACCGTGAGAAACGTAATAGTTTTTACACACGTTCGATTAGTCCAAAATGGAACTTACGTCATTAAATAAGTATTGGGGGTCTTGAAATGGAAGAACAATTCCCAATGAAACAAATGATCGATGACCAAGGGAATATAATTGATTCATCACATGAATTGGAGATTAATGAAGAGCTTGTACAAACAATGTATTACCACATGTTAAGGATAAGGACATTTGACCGAAAGTCTATCAATTTGCAACGGCAAGGACGAATAGGGACATATCCACCATTTGAAGGTCAAGAGGCTTCTCAGGTAGGTAGTGCACTTGCCTTAAAGGATGGGGACTGGATGTTTCCAACTTATCGTGATCATGGAGCGACTTTAACTTTCGGTGCAGATATGGTCCGAACGTTTCAGTATTGGAATGGGCGTCAAGAAGGCTGTGTCCCGCCAAGCGGTAAACATATTTTCCCTCAAGCAGTTCCGATCGCTACACAAATTCCACACGCTGTTGGCGCGGCTTGGGCTGAAAAACGTAAAGGAACCAATCACATTGCTTTAGCTTACTTTGGTGATGGTGCTACGTCTGAAGGTGACTTTCATGAAGGGTTAAATTTCGCAACAGTTTTTAGGACACCAACCGTCTTCTTTAACCAAAACAACGGCTATGCAATTTCAATCCCGATCGAAAAACAGATGAATTCTAAAACAATTGCTCAAAAAGGATTGGCTTATGATTTACCGAGTGTGCGTGTTGATGGTAATGATTGTTTTTCTGTATATTTTGAAACAAAACGTGCAGTCGAACGCGCTAGAACAGGTGGAGGGCCAACTTTATTAGAAGCTGTGACGTGGCGAACAGGAGCACATACGACAGCTGATGATCCGACGAAGTATCGCCCTGAAGGCCAAGGTGATGAGATCGTTCATCCAATCGATCGTTTAGAAATGTTTATGAAAAACTATAATTTTTGGGATGAGAGTTGGATTAAACAAACGAAAGAGAGATTGGATACTGAAGTTGAAGAGGCTGTTGAAGCGATGGAAAACAGTCCTGCAGCTGATCCTAAAGATCTATTTGACCATGTATTCGAACAATTGCCAGAACAGATAGAAGAGCAAAAAGATCAATATTTAATGCATCTAAAGGGGGATTAATGTGGATTTAAAGGTCGAACAGAAACCGAAATCAAACAATAAAACCCACCAGATGACAATGATTCAAGCAATTAATGATGGCTTGAAAACGATGCTCGAATTAGACGATACAACGATTTTACTCGGAGAAGATATCGGGAAAAATGGTGGTGTATTTCGAGCAACAGAAGGGTTACAAGAAATATTCGGTGAAGAACGTGTTGTTGATACACCTTTATCAGAGTCAGGGATCGTTGGAACGTCAGTCGGACTGGCTGTAAATGGTTTTAAGCCAGTTGTAGAAATGCAGTTTATGGGCTTTATTTACCCGGCTTATGATCAAATTATGACTCATGTATCACGCCTTAGAATGAAAACAATGGGTCATTACTCAGCACCAATGGTTATTCGAGCGCCATATGGGGCTGGTATTCGAGCACCGGAAATTCATTCAGATAGTGCTGAGGCATTGTTTACTCATATGCCTGGAATGAAAGTCATTTGCCCGGCTACCCCTTATGATGCCAAAGGGTTATTAATAGAAGCGATCGAAGACCCAGACCCAGTTATTTTTATGGAGCCGATGCGAAGTTACCGGGCTCAACGAGAAGAAGTACCAGAAGGAAAATACACTGTAGAAATTGGAAAAGGAGCTACATTACAAGAAGGTATGGATGTGACAGTGATTGCTTGGGGTGCGATGGTACCAGTGGCACTCAAAGCAGCTAAGCAAGCTGAACAGAAGAACATAAACTGTGAAGTATTAGATTTAAGAACATTGTATCCATTAGACCGAGATTTAATTGCCGAGTCAGTCCAAAAAACGGGCCGTGCTGTCATAGTTCATGAAGCGCATGGGACTGGTGGACTTGGAAATGATCTTTTATCAGTCATTAATGATACATCATTCTTATATTTAAGAGCGCCAATTGAACGCGTAACCGGATTTGATGTGCCTGTGCCATTTTTCGCATTAGAAGAACACTATTTACCAACTGCTAAACGCGTCTTATCGAGTATTGAAAAAGCAGTCCACTTTTAACTAAAGGGGGGAAAAGCATTGCTAGAAGTTAAATTACACGATATCGGCGAAGGAATGACTGAAGGGGAAATCGTTCACTACTTCGTAAAAGAAGGCGACACCGTTACGACCGACCAACCTCTTGTTGAAGTACAAACGGATAAAATGGTTGCTGAACTACCTTCGCCTGGAAACGGAGAGATCCATGAAATATTAATCCCTATCGGTGAAACCGTTCAAGTCGGTACAACACTAATATACATAGAAGGTGTTGGCCCATCTAAATCTACACAAGCTAAAAAACCGAATGATCAAACAACTATTAAACCTACTCAAGGCTTACAACAACAACGAGTTCAAACGACGATTAACCGGGTATTAGCAACCCCTTATACGAGAAAGATTGCCCGTGATCATCATATTGATATAGAGAAAGTATCTGCTTCTGACCCATCAGGTAGGGTAACAGAGGAAGATGTCTACCAATATATTAATAAGTCTAACAACCAACCACCTACTATAGAATCTAGTGAACAGCCAATCAAATTAGAATTACAACAGCCAAAAGAACAAGAAACAATCCCTTTTCGTGGTATACGTAAAACGATTGCTAATAAAATGACTCAATCTATATACACAATACCTCATGTGACACACTTTGATGAAATCAATCTGACAAGGCTGTTTCACCTTCGAGAAGATCTAAAAAAGTCTGGTGAAAACATTTCAGTTTCTGCCTTCCTACTTAAAGCACTTGTCATGGCATTAAAGGACTTCCCAATATTTAACGCACAATTAGATGAAGAAAATGAACAAATCATTTTAAAGAAGAATTATCATATTGGATTAGCAACAGACACAGATGAAGGCCTTGTTGTCCCTGTGTTACACAACGCAAACCAAAAATCATTACGTCAAATCCATCAAGAAATTAAGTCGATTAATAATAAAGCACAGAACGGTGGCCTACAACCAAGGGAATTACAAGGAAGCACATTTACTATGAGTAATGTTGGACCACTTGGTAGCACTGGAGCCACACCAATCATTAACTATCCTGAGACGGCTTTAATTGCTTTTCATAAGACGCGGAAAATGCCAGTCTTTAATGAACATGAAGAGATCGTTGTTGGTCATATGATGAATGTATCTATGTCATTTGACCACCGGGTGGCAGATGGAGCAACAGCTGTAGCTTTCACAAATCGTTTAGCTAGTCTGATCGAAAATCCAAACAATTTAATGTTGGAGCTGGTATAGATGGTAGTCGGTGAAATTACACAAGAAAGAGATTTAATGATAATCGGTGGTGGCCCAGGTGGTTATAATGCTGCTATTAGAGCTGCCCAATTAGGACTTAACGTGACTTTAGTTGAACAAGGAGAGTTAGGAGGAGTCTGCTTGAATGAAGGCTGTATTCCATCAAAAGTATGGACCTATGCTGCTAAAAAACAAGCAGAACTTCCTCATATGAAAGAATTGGGAATCGATATTGAATCGCCATCGATCAATTTAGAGCGACTACTAAATTATAAATCGCAAGTAACGTCTCAATTACAGCAAGGGGTTCAATCTTTACTTAAAAAAAATCAAATAGAAGTGATCCATGGTACGGCGACTTTTACAGGTGATTACCGAATAGGTGTTGAGAAGGGTCATCAATTTGATCACTACATATTTAATAACGCGATTATAGCAACGGGTAGTCGCATAATCCAACCAGATTATTTCCCAGCCAATAGTACACGGGCTTTTGTATCCGAAGAGATCTTCCAGCTAAATGAAATACCTAATCATATCATCATTATTGGTTTTGATTACTTAGCTTTAGAATTGGTATCAACCTATCAAAGCTTCGGTTCGAAGGTCACGTTAATTATAGAAGATCATGAACAACTCTCAATTGATCAATCCATTCAAAAAGAAATAATAAGATTATTTAAAAAGAAAAAGGTTCATATATTAAAACAATCAACTATAAGATTAGTAGAAGAAACAAAAGAAAGCATTACAGCCTACGTCAAGAAAGGTAAAGAAGAACAGGCAATAACAGGTTCTCACTTATTGGTGAGTGGTCAAAGAAAACCAAATGTTGACTCACTAGGCCTAGACCGCTTAGGAGTAAAGCAGACAGTTGAAGGGCGTATTTTAGTTAATTACAAGATGGAATCGACTGTTCCATCCATTTATGCGGTAGGTGATGTAACAGAAGGTGAATCACTAGCAGTTAAGGCGATTAAACAAGGTAAGGTTGCTGCAGAATCGATTGCTAATGAGAATCCTGAAGTAGATCTTACATTCTTACCATTAGTCGCTCATACAAATCCACCAATTGCATCAGTTGGTTTAACTGAACAAGAAGTCAAAATGCATAACATAGCGTATCAAGTTGGCCAGTTCAATTTAGGTGGCAACGGTTATTCACTAATTTCAGGCAAGAAAGACGGCTTGATCAAAGTAATCAGTGACGCTAACACAGACATTATTCTAGGAGTTCATATGGTTGGTGAAGGAGCTGTTGAATTATCGAGTCACTTCGTTCAATTACTCGAAATGGCAGCGAAGATAGAAGATGTTACTTTCCCGCATTTTGCTCATCCAAGTGTCAATGAAGGGTTACTAGAAGCAATAGAAGCCTTAATGGGTCAATCTATTCATACAACACCGAAACAGCAATCTCAGGTCACAACCTAAAGCAGTTGAGATAGTTTTAAAAGCTTGGTGATTTAAGCCAAAATTTTATATATTAGGGGGATATGTTGGATGAAAAAGATTTTTCTATTATTTTCAGTCGTTTTAATTGGTTTATTGCTACTCGTTGCTTGTGGGGATGAAGAAGGTGGAGGTTCTGATAATGGTGATGCTGAATCTGGTGAAACATACGCTGTAGGCGCAACACAAATCGTGCAACACCCTTCACTGGACAGGGCATATGAAGGTTTTCAGGATGCTTTAGAGGATGCAGGATTAGATGTAGAGTATGATTTTCAAGATGCACAAAATGATCCAAACAATGTTAAACCAATCTCAGATGCTTTCGTTGCAGATGGTGTAGATTTAATCTTTACTAACTCAACGCCAAGTACTCAAGGTGCTTATGAAGCAACGGACGATATTCCAATCGTATTTACATCAGTAACAGATGCTGTTGGGGCTGGTGTCATTGATTCAATGGATGATCCAGGTGGGAACGTAACAGGCGTTCTTGATTTACACCCGGGTGCGATCGAAGCTACGATTGAATTTATTGATGAATATTTTGAAGGGTCTTCAGTAGGCTTAATTTACAATGCTGGTGAGCCGAACTCTGTTGCCCAAATTGAGTCGGTTGAAGAAGCGGCTGAAGGTACGAGCTTAACTCTACAAGAACGTACAGTAGCAAACGCAGCTGAAGTACAACAAGCAGCGACTACATTAGTGAGTGACATTGATGTATTCTTTATCGTAACAGATAACACAGTAGTAGAAGCCTTAGATAGTGTGGTTGGTGTGGCGAATAACAATGAGATCCCTCTCATTACCGGTGAGCCTGATTCGTTAAGTAAAGGGGCATTTGCCACGTATGGAATTGACTATTATACAATTGGTTATCGCTCAGGTGAGATGGCTTCAGACATTTTGTCAGGTGAGTCAGACATAAGTGAAATCCCTGCAGAGTATCCACCAGAAATTCAGCTCTTTATTAATCAAGAAGCCTCAGAGACTCAAGGTGTTGAATGGCAGGATGAATGGGATGACGAAGCACAATTTGTTGAGAACGAAGATTAAATCTATCAATTTAATAAAACAAGTGGAGAAAAGTAAAGCAGACATCAATAGAATCTGCTTTACTTTTCTATATCGCAGTCGAAGGAGGACGTCATGCTAATATCATTATTTGGCGCAGTAGAATCAGGTGTAATTTATGCTTTGATGGCTTTAGGTGTTTATTTATCATTTCGAATATTACACTTTCCAGATTTAACAGTCGATGGTAGCTTCGTAACAGGTGCAGGGGTGGCAGGCGTTGCAATTGTAGGAGGAATGTCGCCCATTCTCGCCACATTACTAGGTGCTTTCGCAGGTTTTATAGCGGGATGTATTACTGGAATATTGCACACGAAAGGTAAAATCAATGCCTTGTTAGCCGGGATATTAATGATGATTGCGTTATACTCGATTAACTTACGGCTTATGGGACAACCAACTGTCTCTATGCTTAATGAATCAACACTATTTAGCCAAATACAGTCATGGTGGGTCGCATCAGGATTTGATTCGTTCTTTAATAATATAATTTTAACGTTAGGAGCGGAGCGCTTCTCTGGAACATGGCTCGTCTTTACTGTGATGGTGATCTTAACGTTGCTAGTTAAAGTATTTCTTGATTATTTCTTAAAAACAGAAATCGGACTGGCATTACGTGCTACAGGTGATAACCAGAAGATGATAAGAAGCTTATCAGCGAATACAGACTTTTTAATCATTGTTGGAATTGGTATTTCAAATGGATTAGTCGCTTTATCAGGTGCCCTAATTGGCCAATATGGTGGTTTTGCCAATGTTAACATGGGGATTGGCATGATTGTGATTGGTTTAGCATCTGTAATTATTGGTGAAGCATTATTCGGTAAACGGACGATTATTATAGCAACTTTAGCGGTTATTGGTGGGGCGATAGTTTATCGAATTGTAGTGACACTAGCACTGCGAGTCGATTTCCTAGACTCTGGTGATATGAAGTTAATTACAGCTATACTCGTCATTGCTGCCCTTGTAACACCACGTATTTTACAAGCAAGAAGAGAGAAGAAACGGCGACTTCAGAAGAAAGCCGAACTACTCCAACGTAAGGAAGGAGAGGTTCATGGTGCTTAAATTAAAAGATGCATCCATGACATTTAATGAAGGAACTCCAGATGAAAAGAAAGCATTACAATCAGTCGACCTTGAGCTTGATAAAGGTGAATTTGTGACGGTGATCGGGAGTAATGGTGCTGGTAAATCCACGTTAATGAATGTCATTTCAGGTAGTTTAATCCCAGATGTTGGTGATGTGTTAATTGATGAAGGGCACGTTGTTCACTTGCCAGAATATAAACGAGCAGGGTTTATCGGACGCGTATTCCAAGACCCAATGGCCGGAACAGCACCTTCTATGACAATTGAAGAGAATCTAGCAATGGCATTTTCACGAGATAAGAAGCGTAAACTCATTCCAGGTGTAACGAAAAAGCGAAAAGAAATGTACAGAGAATATTTAGAAACGTTAAATCTTGGTTTAGAAGATCGACTCAACGCGAAAGTTGGCTTACTTTCAGGTGGTGAACGCCAGGCTTTATCTTTACTGATGGCAACGTTTACTGAACCTTATATTTTATTACTTGATGAACACACTGCGGCATTAGATCCATCACGAGCTGAACTTATTACTGAAATAACAGGTGACGTGGTGAAAAAGTTTGACCTTACAACGCTAATGGTAACGCACAACATGCAACAAGCATTAGACTTAGGTGATCGCCTAATCATGATGGACAAAGGTCAAATTATCTTTGATGTATCAGGTGAGAAGAAACAAGAACTAACAATCAAAAACCTACTTGATGAATTCCACCGCATTAGAGGAAGACAAATAGATAGTGATCGAGCGGTATTAGGCTAATAGAGAAGGTGGGTGCAAGTGGCGCCCAGCTTCTTTTTTATAGGTAGGTCTACATAAAGTTCATCATGGTAAATACCATTACTATTAAGTGTAAGTTCTCCTTTCCTTAAAGACCTCTCTGACGTTCATCCTTATTTCATAAAAGGCAGCGATAATTAACAAGATCCACCCATATAATTTGGAGTCCATTCAATAATGAAATATTAATAAGCCATAACTAAAATCATATCGATGACGACGATGTTTTGATAATAATTCATAGACGCTTCCTTTCTGAAACCTGCTTGTAGATTAATCTCAGTATAGCATGATAAATAAGTTGTGTTGTTGCGTACTTATTTTACGATTTTTCAAATAGTTGTTGTCGTTCGACGAGTAACCCTATAAACTAAAATAAATTAGGACTTTTGATTTGAAGGAGGCTCCTAGCTTCTATGCTTAAAAGAATTTCACTACGAACTAAGATTTTAACATCAATTATTTCATTACTTATTATTGTGACACTACTTATTACAGCCATTTATTCATATATTGAATGGACACAGACAAAAGAGCAAATGGGGCAGCGTGCATTGGATGTGGCAACGTCTATTTCGTTATCACCAGAAGTAATTGAAGCATATGAACTAGATGATCCATCAGAGGTAATTCAACCTATTGCAGAAGATATTCGACAAAAAGTAGGTGCCGAATTTATTGTTGTTGGTAATGAAAACAGTATTCGTTATTCTCATCCTAATGAAAATCGAATCGGGCATGGGATGGTTGGCGGTGATAACGACCAGGCGCTAATTGATGGTGAATACTATAAATCTGAAGCTGTCGGTTCATTAGGTCCATCCCTTCGTGGAAAAGCACCAGTTTTTAATAATGATGGAGATATAATTGGGATAGTTTCAGTTGGTTTTATGGTAGATGACATTCGTAGTATGATCTATGAACGACTTCAAGTTCTGTTTATTAATTCATCAATTATTTTAGCACTTGGAGTTGTCGGTAGTATTTTTCTAACGCGAAGCATCCGAAAAGATATTTTGGGATTAGAACCGCATGAGATTGTTACTTTTTATCGGGAGCGCAAAGCTGTATTGCGATCAGTGAAAGAGGGGATTATTTCGATCGATAAAGAGGGTAGAATATCAATTATGAATTACTCAGCACGGAAAATGTTAGAGCTAGATGAAGCATGTAAAAGTAAAAATATAAATGAAGTACTTCCAAATACGAAAATGATTCAAGTTTTAGAAAAAGGTGAACCCGAGTATGACGATGAGATGTTTTTAAGAAATCGTGTCTATATAGTTAACCGGATACCTATTTATGAAGGTGATCAAGTTGTTGGTGTTGTCTCTAGTTTCCGTGACAAAACAGAGATCCAAGACATGATCAATACACTTTCTGAGGTGAAGAATTATTCAGAAGATTTGCGTGCTCAAACACATGAATATACGAATAAGCTATATGTGATCTCGGGTCTTTTACAGCTTGGAAACTATGAAGAGGCCATTAATTTGATTCAAGAAGAATCAGAGCATCACCAACAGCAAACTGAAACGCTATTTTCGAATATTGAAGACCAATCGATCCAAGCTATATTACTAGGCAAGCTAGGAAAAGCATCTGAGAAAAAGGTGGATCTAGTGATTGATCCTGCAAGTGTCTTATCACCATTACCAGATTATATGAGTACGTCAAAGTTAGTCACGGTTTTAGGTAATTTAATTGATAATGCCTTTGAAGCAGTGAGGGATTCAGAAAACAGACAAGTTATTTTTTCTGTGACGGATTATGGACATGATGTGATTTTTGAAGTTAGTGACAAAGGTGATGGAGTATCAGGGGAGATTCAACAAAAGATCTTCCAAAAAGGTTACTCTACTAAAAGCGGGGGTGATCGTGGCTATGGTCTATCAATTGTTCAGGAAGTTGTTCGTGAATTAGATGGAACGATTGAATTAAAATCAGAAAAAGGTAAAGGTACTAGATTTACAGTATATCTACCAAAAGGAAGAAGGTGAGTGCATGACATTAAAAGTTGCCATTACAGAAGATGATTACCGCGTAGCCTCTATTCATGAAGGTTTTTTAGAAAAGGTTGATCAATGTGAAGTTATCTTTAAAGCTTTAACAGCGGAGGATACATTAGAGAAACTAAAACAGACAAAAATTGATTTATTACTTTTAGATATTTATATGCCAGATCGTTTAGGGGTTGAACTAATAGAAGATATTAAATCGATTAATCCACAAATCGGTATTATAATGATTAGTGCTGGTACAGAACGTGATATAGTTGAACAAGCCCTTCACAAAGGGGTTTTCGACTATATTATAAAACCGGTAACAATTGATCGTTTTATTGAAGCGGTTGAGAACTTTAAAGAGTTTCGTAAAGAGTTATTGAACCGAGAAGAAGTAGATCAGCAATTTTTAGACGAGTATTTTGGAAGAGGGTCACAACCTAAAGAGAGACCACTGAATCAAAATACACCAAAAGGAATTGACCCGCTTACACTAAAGAAGGTCAAAGACATATTGCAAGAAGAAGTAGGCGTCACTGCCGAAGAGATGGGTGAGGAAATGGGTGCCTCGCGTACTACAGCCCGTCGTTATTTAGAATTCCTTATTTCAGAAGGCGAATGTCAAGCCGAGTTAGAATATGGCATTGTGGGTCGGCCAGAAAGAAGATATTATCAAAATTGATGAAAATCTAAGGTGAAATAAAGCCTTAGATTTTTTTATTTAAGCTCGTTGTTATCACAGTCAACATGTAATATAGATAGACTTCGACTTAGTATATCGTCTGTTATAGGATATAGGTCTTCCTGTGAACAAAATGAACAAAATGATAAAAATGAATCTAATGCGATTTATTTTGAAAACGGTTACATTTTAGAAATTTCGAATTATCATAGAATTACTTAAAGGTTGTGACATTTTTATTAATAAATTTTGAACGGGGGAAATGAAATGAAAAGAATATTAGTAGGTTCATTATTTGCTTTTATGTTATTAATTCTTGCTGCTTGTGGTGGCGATGATCAGGCAGCAGATGAAGGAAGCAACAATGACGAGGCACAAGACTGGGAACCGGAAGAGTCAATTGAATTAGTTGCGCCAGCAGGAGCTGGTGGTGGCTGGGATACAACAGCTCGTATGGCAGCACAAACATTAACTGAAGAAGGAATTATTGAGCAAGATATAGGTGTTGTAAACCAACCAGGAGCTGGTGGTGCGGTTGGTTGGGCACACATTGCTAACCAAGACGATAGCCCATATGATTTATTCGTATCATCTTCACCATTACTATTAGTGCCGTTAAATGGCCAATCTGATTACAATTACGAAGATTTTACGCCCATTGCAAATATAATTGCTGAATACGCAACTTTCGCTGTACGTGATGATGCAGAATGGGAAGACTTAAACGATTTATTTGATGATATGAAGGAAAATCCTTCTGAAATTACTGTGGTAGGTACATCTTCTCCAGGAAGTATGGACCATATTCAATTCGTTCGCTTTGCAAGAGAAGCAGGTGTTGATATTACACAAATCAACTATGTATCCGACCCAGATGCTGGTGGGGTTACACAATTGTTAAATGGTAGTGCAGATGTATTTTCAACTGGGATAGGTCAAGTTCTTGAACAAATCCGTTCTGGTGACATTAGGCCACTAGCGATTACATCTGAAGAACGTCTAGAAGGCGAAGTTCTATCTGAAATTCCAACAGCAATCGAGCAAGGAATAGACGAAACATTCGTTAACTGGCGCGGAATCTTTGGTACAGGTGATATGGACCAAGCAGCTGTAGACTATTACGAGGAAAAGTTTAAAGAATTAAGTGATTCTGAAGCATTTGCTGAAGTTCGAGATAACTATAGTTGGGATGAAATGTTTATGGGTAGTGAAGAGTACCTAGAGTTTCTTGAAGAAGAAAATGAAGTATTTAAAGAAATCTTAGATGAATTAGATCTATCAGATGAATAATAAGAAGAGGAAGTCAACGGGGTCCCGTTGACTTCTGGTTATTTCATAGAAAGGTAGGTGCCTAAGAGTGTTACAAGGTGTTAATCGAAAAATTGGTTTAATCTTATTTTTATTATCAGCTGGTTACTTGTTTATGAGCTATCAACTACCAACTTATCCATATATACCTGTAGATGCCGATGCGATTCCAAAAACTTTAGGCTGGATTTTAGTCGTTTTATCAATTGCATTATTCTTCACAAAAGACAGTGATACAGAAGAGCAAAAAGCAAAGCGACACATTCCGAAAAAGGACGTTAAAGCTATTGTTGGCGTGTTTGTTTTAGCACTAATCTTTATTTCATTATTAGAGATTGTTGGGTTTGTTATTATGACAGCATTATTTATCTTTACTTGTTCAAAGTTTTTAGGTTATAAAAGTAATTTAGTTAATGCCATTGTGTCAATTTGTTTTCCGCTATTTCTATATAGTATTTTCGTTTTCTTATTAAATATTAATCTACCACAAGGTGTATTGCCGCTTTAAAGGAGGGGGATCATGGGAGCAATTGAAGGTATTTTAACAGGTTTTGAAGTTGCTTTAAGTCTTGAAGGAATTTTATTTGTATTGCTTGGTGTGTTTGTTGGTACTTTTATTGGCATGTTACCAGGATTAGGCCCTATAAGTGCGATTGCCATTATGATTCCTATCACTTATGGCATGAACCCAACACTTGCGCTTGTTATGATGGCTGGTGTTTATTATGGTGCAGTGTTTGGTGGTTCGACGTCATCGATTCTATTAAATGCCCCTGGAATCTCCGGGACAGTGGCATCATCATTTGATGGTTATCCGATGGCACAAAACGGTCAAGCTGGTAAAGCATTAGCCATTGCGGCGATTGCTTCATTTATCGGTGGTACGATCAGTGTTATCTTGCTAATGGCTTTTGCGCCAATGCTATCAAGTGTAGCAATATCATTCGGGCCTCCAGCTTATTTTGCTTTAATGCTACTTGGTCTGACGGCGATTGCTAGTCTTTCAGAAGGCTCGACGATTAAAGCATTAATTTCAGCTGTAATTGGTTTTATTGTCGCAACGATTGGAATTGACCCACAAACTGGTACAGCTCGGTACACATTTGGCAGCACAAATTTATTAGACGGTATTGATTTCTTAATTATCGCATTAGGTTTATTTGCGATTGCAGAAGTCGGTTATTTAATTATTAACCGTTTTAAAAAATCAGCTACAGATGGTAAACAACTAGGGAGCTTGAAATTATCAAAACAAGATATGAAAGAAATTGCTGGTCCTTCTGGTCGCCAGTCAATTCTAGGTTTCGTTTTAGGTATTTTACCAGGTGCTGGTGCGACGATTGCCTCATTTATTAGCTATATTTCAGAAAAAAGAATTGCTAAAAAGCCCGAACAATTTGGGAAAGGCGCTGTAAAGGGGCTTGCTGCGCCAGAAGCATCAAACAACGCAGCAACAAGTGGTTCATTTGTACCGCTATTAAGTTTAGGTATACCAGGTTCAGGTACAACAGCGGTTATGTTAGGTGCGTTTCTAGTACTTGGTGTACAGCCAGGTCCTATGTTAATGGGTGATAATCCGGAAATTTTCTGGGGGATTATTGCTAGTATGTATATCGGGAATATTTTTCTATTAATCTTAAACTTACCGCTAATCCCATACATTGCGAGAGTCTTAACAGTACCTAGGCCATTACTGATCTCTCTAGTGATCGTGTTTAGTTTAATAGGTGTATATGCGATTAGTTTTAGCACATTTGATTTATATTTATTATTAGCGTTTGGTGTCATTGGTTTCTTGATGCGTATGTTTGCATTTCCAGCACCACCATTTATTTTAGCATTTATTCTAGGTGGAATGATGGAACAGTCATTTAGACAGGCGATGACGAGTTCGAATGGAGATATTTCAATCTTCTTTACAAACAATATCTCATTAGTCTTAATTATCTTATCTGTCTTATCATTCGCATTCCCGATCATTAAATCAGTACGTGAAAAGAAAAAAACTGCATAGAAGGTTGTTAATATGCTCCAAATTATAAAATCTAGCCGTGCTACATTGTTGATTTGGGCGATTATAATTGGGTTGTTTTTTATAGGAAAGCTCACATTCCTCGGCCCACTTTCGCCTGAGCAGCAATATACTTTACTTGTACTAGTGATTGCAATCTACTTATGGACAATTTCTACAATGCCACAAGGTGCCTCTAGCATTCTAGTTTTGGCGTTAATTATTGGTTTAGGTGTAGTTGATGAACCAGATCAAGCATTTCAAGGCTTTTTGACAACTGGACTTTACTTTATTGTCTTGCTATCACTGATCAGCCAAGTACTCGTTATCATTGGTTTTGATCAAATGGTTGCTAGAGCTTTTCAAAAGTTCAGTCGTGGAAAAGTAAGACGAATTGTTATTAGCTTGCCAGTGTTAATGGTGCTACTCCCAATTATTTTACCATCTGCAGTCGCTAGGTATAAAATATTAGAACCATTAATTAAGCGAATGAATGATTTAAGTGGATTTTCTAAGCAAAGTGTTTTTAATAAGTTTGGTTTGTTCGTTATTAGCTTCTTGAACCAAAAAGGTACTTTTATCGTCTTTACAGGTGGAGGTTTCGCGGTTATTGCATATCAGCTTATGGTTGAGTATGATATTGCACAAATCCAGTGGCTAGAATGGATTACATTGATGGCACCACCTCTTTTTCTAATTACATTAATCACATCATTGTTAGTTTGGTTTTATTTCAAATGGCGATCAGGTGAAGAGGGTAGTGAGGTGGTTGAACAAGAGGCAGGACATTTAAAAGAAGTGAGAGAAGAACAACACCCTAAACGATGGTATGTAATCGTTGCCTTCTCATTCATGGTTGTAGCTTGGATTGTAACTGATCCAACAGTAATGCCGATAATCTTGCCTCCGATGTTTATGCTTGCCTTTTTAGCGATACCTACGATTGGACTTGTGGATAACAAGCTTATTAGAAGCTTTGACTGGGAGACCTTTTTGCTTTTAGGAACTTCCTTTTCATTAGGTTTCATTATGGCAGATAATGGAACGGCTGAAGTGGTAGCAACAGGCTTAATACAGCTCGTGCCAAATGGTGCAAGTGGATGGATTATGGTTGTTTATATTATATTGTTAATGGGGATTATGCGTTGGATGTTTACAAATTCAACTTCAGCGATTGTCGTGATCTTCCCTATTATGATGTCATATGCAAGTCTAGTCGACATTTCCCCTGTTGCCTTAGCCTTGTTAATTATGACTGTAATAGGAGGCACGATTTTAATTCCAATACACGCTCCGACGACATACTATGCTAGTCAGGCTGGTGTCTATACAAAAGGCGAACAGTTTGTTGTTGGTGTTATATCAAGTTCAGTTGCCTCAGGTGTCGCTTTATTGGCCGTTTTCTTGTATTGGTAAGTAGCTTCCCTTGCGTTAAAGCACTAATAGTAAAGCCTCATATAGCTTTTTCGTTTGATGTAAATGATGAAAAAGGCGATGTGTCGTTCTATGAAATGTTGGGTTTAGTAGCTAAACATTAAGTGATAAAGACATAGAATGTTTTATAAACAATGGAATACCCCCTCTCTTACAGGCATATCCATGTAATGGGGGGTCATGATGAATAAGTTAATTGTTGGGACGATGACGATTGCGATTTTGATTTCGATTTTTGCCATATTAATTAATATGGCTCGGTATGGTTGGTAAAATTTATAATAAAGTTTAGTTTACAACGTTCAGGATTTTTCCTGGGCGTTATTTTATTTCTTTAATGATTTAATTAAAGTGTCATTAGGTCTCTGGTGTCACCTAAGTGGATCACAGCTAAGAATTGCTTTACAAGAGCCTCATTATAGTGGCTCATTGGTTAAGGTTTTGGCGATTAGGGGTGTATTTTATTGCGCAACACAATTGTGATGTGCAATTTTTTGTTATGATTAAATTAAAGGTTAATAATAAAATTGCAACGTTTCCTTAAAGTCAGTGAATCTGTAATAAATTCAGGGAGGGAAACACATGTTTATTGTGAATGAACTGATGATTATTGTTGTTTTACTTGGTTTTGCCGTGTTGGTTGCTTATGTACTGAAGGATGTGATTAAAAGCAAGAAAAAAGGCTATTCTTACTTTTTAATTGGTCTTACTATTTTAATATTTGTCATGATTGTACTTGTGTTGATTGAATTAATATGAATAATGGATCATTTTGTGGCTAAAGAAGGTATTTGAGTCATCGGAGTGGGGGAGTATTGTGAAAGGTTATATGTATTGGATTATTTTACAGTTAATGATTTGGAGTGGATTGGCTTATCCATTGTTTATGGATTTAGATAATCACTTATGGCGTTTACTCGGTGTGGCGGCTTATTTCGCTCTATTGTTTGTCGTGCCGTTATTTTATAAGAGGCCTGTTTATTTAAGTATAGTCTTTTGTTTGAAAATCATTATTCTGATGCTAACTTTCTTTCCGATCGGTTCAATAGACTATCACTTGCTAATTTGGCTTGCTCTTACTTTATTGCTAATAGAAGCATCTGAAAGGTTATCGTTCACCCCTTTTATTGTTGTATCGTTGTTTAGTTTACTTCCGATCAGTACCTTCGTCTTATATGGAACTACATCCTTACAAACGCTTCTGTTTGCCTTGTTATATATGGTCATTATTTTATCTGCAATCATTTATTATAAGATTAGACAACATCAACATGAAGATTTATTGGCTCAATATGAGGAATTATACAGTGAGCATCGTCGTCTAAGGAGGCGAATTACTGATCATGAAGAGGCAGTACGCCAAGAGGAAAGGCATATGATAGGTCAAGAGATCCATGATTCAGTCGGCCATAAACTAACGTCTATGATTATGCAAATTGAAGCATTTCGTTTAACCTCAGATACGCATAATGAGCCACAGATAAATAAGCTTAAGGCATTAGCTAATGAAAGTTTAGAAGAAACACGTAAGGCTGTAAAGACGTTTAAGCAAAGAGAAATTGGTGGGCTACAAGGTGTTATGAGGTTGATACGAAAGCTTGAAATGGAGAGCTTCCTTCAAATCCACTTTTCCGTAAAGCATGGAGCATTTGCTGCACCTTTAAATGGTGAGCAATCGTTTGTGATCTATCGATGTGTACAAGAGGGGTTAACTAATATTATGAAGCATAGCCAAGCTAGGGAGGCACAAATTACGTTCGACTCACCAGGTGGTAGTATTTTTCGCTTTGAAATAGTAAACCCGACGCATTCTGACACCTCTTTTCAAAAGGGATACGGACTAACATCAATGCAGGAGCGTTTAGAGAAAATAGGTGGTGGAGTCGAGGTTCATAAAGGCGAGAGACAATTTGTTTTACGAGCCTGGATCAGACTGAATGAACGGGGGGAAATAGATGATTAAAGTCCTTTTAGCTGAAGATCAAACAATGGTTCGTCAAGGTTTAAAAGTCATGATTGAATCTGATCCAAAAATTCGTGTAGTGGGTGAGGCTAATGATGGTAAAGAGGCAATAGAACTGTGTGAAAAGCAATTATTTGATATTGCTGTTTTAGATATACGTATGCCTGAGATGGATGGCATTGAAGTAGCGAGGGTGATCCGTACAAGGTGGCCAACAATGAAAATATTAATGCTAACGACGTTTGATGATGATGATTATGTTATGGAATCATTAAAGCTCGGTGTAAATGGTTATATGCTAAAGAATGGAGATACAGAATCATTAATTCGTTCAATTAGAAGCGCTTTATCAGGCGGGTTAACTATAGAGGATCAAGTCGCAGCTAAAGTTGTCCCAACGCTTGTTAACGACCAAAGCAAAGTAGTGAAGGTTGATGAACAAATAACACCAAGAGAGCGTGCTATTTTAAAATGTATTGGTGAGGGGTTAAGTAACCGGGAAATAGCTGATCGTTTAGGGTTATCAGTTGGTACAGTCAAAAATAACACAAGTATCATTTTGGATAAACTTAACCTACGAGATCGCACCCAACTTGCTATTTATGCAATCCGGCACAACATTGTTTAAAAAATAAAATGACCGAAGTCACGGTTTAATGGCATTTAATGACTAGAGTCAGTATTGGCTCTAGTTTTTTTCGTTTATGATTAACCTATGATTAATAAAAGAAGTGTGAAGGAAGGGGTAATTCCATGCTAGAAACGATTCAGTTAACGAAAGCGTTTAAAGGAAAAACGGTCGTTGACGAAGTTGATTTATATTTAGATCAAGGGGAATCTGTTGGTTTGCTTGGCCCGAATGGAGCAGGTAAGTCGACTACAATATCGATGATTTCATCTTTATTAAAACCGACATCAGGTGACGTCACATTAAATCGTAAGAGTACGATTAAAAATCCAGGTGAATTGAGGAAAGTTCTCGGGGTTGTCCCTCAAGAAATAGCGTTATATGAAGAGTTATCAGCTTATGAAAATTTAAAGTTCTTTGGACGTATTTACCGAGTCCCTAAAGGTGAACTTGAAACACAAATACAGGAGACACTTGATATTGTTGGCCTTAAAGAAAGGCAAAAAGATCTGATCAAAACATTCTCTGGCGGGATGAAGCGGCGTGTTAATATTGCCACTGCTTTATTGCATAACCCTAAAATCCTCATTCTAGATGAGCCAACAGTGGGGATTGATCCACAATCGAGAAATTACATCTTAGAAATGGTTCGTCAGTTAAATGAAAAAGGCACAACTGTTCTCTACACGAGCCACTATATGGAAGAGGTAGAGCAGCTTTGTAATCGCGTCTACATTATGGATCATGGAAAAGTTATTGCTAAAGGTACCAAGTCCGAGTTGTTAAGTATCCTTTCTAATGAGGACACGATTAGTATTCAGCCAAATAGAGTGGATGAAGCATTTTTGGCAGCTGTTAAAGAAATTGATGGAGTTAGAAAAGTAGAGATCTCAGGAGATGAGATCAATATCATTGCGAAAAAATCAAGTAACATTGTGAGTGATTTAGTGAAAATTGGTGATCAATACCAGGTGCAGATCATGAATTTTCAAATGGAAAACCCAAGTTTAGAGAATGTATTCCTTCATCTAACTGGAAGAACCTTGAGGGATTAGGAGGTGGTTTAGATGTGGACTTTTCTTAAGAAAGATTTATTATTATTTTGGCGTGACCGTAAAGAAGTCGCAACTGTTCTATTATTACCTCTGGTTTTAGTTGTCATCTTGAGTCTAGTCATGCCAGGTATGTTTGGTGATGACAATGAAGAAGAATATGATTTAGACCTAGGGCTTGTCATAGAGGACGACCAAGAACAAGGTTTAGACCGTTTTGCAGAACATCTTCAAGAGGCATCTGAATTCCAAGATGGTGAAATTGAAGAGTTGTTAATAGGGGTTAATGCCATGCCGCCTGTAGAAGGGTTGGTTGAATATTTGAATAACCCTGATTTAGCTGAACTGGTAACAGTGGAAAGTATGATGAAAGAAGAAGCACAAGAAGAAGTTGAGCAAGGTAACCTCGATGCGGCTCTTATTATTCCTGAGGATTATACCTTTCATTTATTAGCTGATATGTATTTAAATGAACCAAAAGAACAATCATTAAGCTTTCAAGCTGATGGCCAGACGATGGAAATTGAAATTCTATCAAATGTGATTCAAAGTTATTTAGATCATATGAATTTACAATATGCTATTGCAGGTGCTGGAGGTAGTGTAGAAGTTTCTAGTGATGATTTGCCTCAAGGGCAGATTGAAGATGTGGAAGGACAGCAATCCTTTAGTATGGAACAATATTTCACTATTGCTATGGGAGCATTGTTTGTTTTATTTATGGCTGCTACAGTGGCCACTAGAACTGGGGTAGAAAAGCGTGAGCATACATTTAATCGTATTGCTTTAACTAACTCACCACCTCTTCATTATTTATTTGGTAAAACAATGGGTACGTTTATTTTATCATGGCTTCAAATCATGTTTATTTTCGTGGGGTCCCATTTATTATTAGATGTTTTTTCTGATCAAGGTGTCACCTTTTGGATCGGGCTTATTCTAATGGCTACAGTTTATACACTGGCTATTGCTGCGCTTGCTTCTATTATGACCTCAATCATGCTCAGATTGAAAAAGCAAGAAACAGGTGATGGAATCTTTATGCTGATCCTCATGGTGTTTGGGGTTATTGGTGGTAATTTTGTACCGATCTACTTATTGCCGGGTTGGCTCCAACAAATTGGTGAAATGACACCAAATGGACTCGTTTTAGCAACACTAATCGAATGGATTCAATATGAAGATTTATCTATTCTTTTTATGCCGATGACTATATTAGTTTTAATGGTCATAGTTTCATTAATTATTGGTATTAAGCTGTACCCGAAAAGAGGTGATATCTCATGATGCCAGTCTTTTTAGCACAATTAGCAAAAGACATCCGAAATCCGGCGTTAATTATCTTGTTTATCGTAGGAAGTGTCGTTGCAACGGCTCTATTTACAGGAGGGACGCAATCTCCAGTTACGATTGAAATTTTCAGTGAAGAAGAACGTGCTGAAGAAATTGAAAATAAGTGGGAAAGCTTATTGAATCAAGAAGGCGACATGGAGTTTGTGGTGACAGATGTAGAAGATGCTAGAGATCATGTACGTCAAGGGCGTACAGATCTTGCAATAAAATTGTTAGAAGATGATTATGAAATAGTCACTTCTTCTAACTTACCAACGATTCAATATGTTGATCAACATGTAAGGGCGGTCTTTGAAAGAGAAGCAAGAATCCAAGCAGCTACTGATGCAGCAAGTAATCCAGAAGAGATGCGTCAAGAGATCACTTCACTTCTAGAAGACCCATCATTAACAATGGAAATTGAGTCAACTTCAGGTGGAGAACTGTCTTCTTATGATATGGGTACTCAATTAATGTTCGCTTTTACTTTACTTGTTGCCATGTTTATCATCGGCTTTCGGGTAAATAATGTATCAAACGATAAAGTATCCCGCATTTGGGACCGGATCATTTTATCACCTGTAGGGAAAACAAGTATGTATTCAGGTTATATTGCTTATGCATTTTTCATTGGCTTGCTTCAAACTTTAATCGTATTAGTCATCTTTAACTATGTGCTACAATACGATCTCGGTGAACGCTTTGATTTGTTAGTCATTGTCGTAGCAGTCTTTACGTTTAGTATGGTAAGCATTGCGATGTTATTTACAGGAATCGTCAAAGGGCCAGAACAATTTTATGCCCTTTATCCTTCGATCATACCACTTATTCCGTTAATTAGTGGTGCATACTTCCCGCTAAATGATTCTGTTATAACATTTATTGGAGATTTATTCCCTTTATCTCACGCTTTAGATGCTATGATTGACATTGCTTTATATGATGCTACATGGCAAGACATTATTCAACCAATTATAATTATGATATTAATTGGAGTTGTCGCGATGGGAATTGGCATTAATTTAGTTGAACGCCGAAGAGGATAGGAATTTTTAAGTATAGTCATTTCTAGTAGGTTAGAATAGCCTATTGATTTGGCTATACTTTTTTAGTTTAATCTTCTTTTGCTTTTAATAGAGTTTTAATGTTACGTTATAAATTATAGTGAAGTTTTGTGTATAAGTTTTCAATTTTTAAAATATTATGTAGAATAGAAGTGATGATTAAAAAGGGGGAAAATATATGGAGGAGTATAGTATTACATTTGGTACATATTTTTGGTTGTTTGTTCCAATGTTGTTAGTGGTTGTTCTTTCAGGTATTTCGTGGGTGAAGGAGCGTGACAAGTCATAATGGATACAGCGACGATTATTACATTTTTTATTTACATTTTAGGGATGCTTGTTCTAGGAATCATTGGCTATCGCATGACGCACAACCTATCTGACTATTTCCTTGGAGGGCGTAAATTAGGACCAGGAGTCGCAGCGTTAAGTGCGGGCGCCTCTGATATGAGTAGTTGGCTAATTCTCGGTTTACCAGGTGCTATTTACTTAGCAGGTTTTGGGGAAGCTTGGATTGCTGTAGGGTTAACGCTTGGTGCGTACTTAAATTGGCAGTTTGTGGCGAAGAGATTACGAGTTTATACGGAAGTTTCAAACAATGCGATTACGTTACCTGACTTCTTAGAAAACCGTTTTCGAGATAATTCACGCCTATTAAGAAGTGCTTCTGCTGCAGTTATTTTAATCTTCTTTACCGTTTATGTTGCTTCAGGACTAGTCGGTGGAGCTGTGTTATTTAGTAGTACTTTTGGTTATGATTACATGGTAGCGTTATTAATTGGTGGAGCAGTTATTATTGTTTATACATTCCTTGGTGGATTCATTGCAGTTAGCTGGACGGACTTCATTCAAGGTACATTGATGTTTCTTGCTTTAATAGTATTACCGATTGTTACAATTACAGAATTAGGTGGATGGAACGAAACGGTTAATATTATCGGAGATCTAACGGGTGGCGACCATCTTCATATGGTGCAAGGAGTAGGTATGTTAGCGATTATCTCCTCACTAGCTTGGGGGCTAGGTTATTTCGGGCAACCTCATATATTAGCCCGTTTTATGGCGATTCGCTCTCATAAGGATGTTCCAACAGCAAGATTTATCGGGATGACTTGGATGGTCTTTTCTATATTAGGAGCTATATTTGTCGGTATTGCAGGGTTAGCTTATATCGCAACAGATGCTGTGCAATCTGAATTAGCTGAACGAGGGATGGAAACGGTTGAAGAAAATGGTCTCCTAATGCTTGCTAATGAAGAAGCTGTATTCATTGCGATGACACAGTTATTAACTCATCCTGTTGTAGCAGGTATTCTTTTAGCAGCCATTTTAGCGGCGATTATGAGTACAGTTGACTCTCAGCTACTTGTTTCATCTTCAGCTGTTGCAGAAGACTTTTACAAAGGATTCTTTAGAAAGCAGGCTTCAAACAAAGAGCTAATTTGGGTAGCAAGAATTTCAGTTGTCGTCATTGCATTAATTGCCTTAGTTATTGCAAGTGATGATACGAGTCGAGTCCTTGATCTAGTTGCGAACGCATGGGCCGGATTTGGTGCTTCATTTGGACCTATTATCCTTTTATCACTATTCTGGAAGCGCTTATCAAGAAATGGTGCTCTAGCAGGAATTATTGTAGGTGCAGTAACGGTGCTGACTTGGGAGTACATTGACCCATTCGGCGGACTATACGAAATGGTGCCAGGCTTCCTATTATCAACGATTGTCGCAATTGTTGTAAGCCTTGTTGGTTCAGGACCTAAACAAGAAGTTCAAGATGAATTTGACAAAGCGCGTGAAATTGCAAATACTTAAACGTAAGTGAAGGATCCTTCCTGCTGTATAGTGGGAGGGATTTTTTCATGTTTTGTTGAGTTAATTATTCAGGCGATTTTCTTGATAATCAGGCGAAATTTTAATTATTCGGGCGAAAATCATAATAATCAGGCGAACGCCCAATTATTTAGGCGTTCGCGCAAATTTAAAGCACCTTAAGAATAAAGACTGATATGCGAGAGTGCTAATTAATGGTAATATTAAAATCTATAAAAACAGCATTAGAAAGGGAATCAACATCATGATGGCAAGTGGACATCAAGCTATGGGGTTAACTTGGGGAGTAGCGGCGATTACTTTTTCGCATCTACTTCCTATTGAAATAAATGGCAAAAATGAAACAATTCTTTTTATCATCATCGTCATGATCGGAGCACTGCTTCCTGATATGGATTCGAAATCGTCAAAACTAGGTCGTTATGCGTATCCAATCGCCATAAGTGTCATGATTCTAGTAGGAATACTCTACATATGGCAGCCAAAGCAATTTTGGACGTTGATTGACGAAGAGCTCACATTCGTTTTAGCCACTATGGTTCCAGTGTTTTTCGTGTTAAGCTCACACCGAACATGGACGCACTCAATCGTGTTTTTAGGACTAGTGGTGATGTATTTATCGTTAGTGGGTTCATGGATGATGATTCCAGATTATTTACAATACGGCTTAATGATCGGGATCGGATCACATATTTTCGGAGACTTTTTAACAAGGCGAGGCGTCCCTTTACTATATCCATTTAGCAAGCGCAATTTTCGTTTTCTATTTTCTTTCAGGACAGGCTCTGCTGCTGAGAGGTTTGTAGTAATTGGACTTATCGTAATTAACATTTGGCTGTTAATTGAAGTAGGTATAACTATAGTCAACTAACCTAAAAAAGTAAAGAAAGCGCACATCAATGCTTGCTTCCTTTATTTATAAATAATAAAAGTTGAGTGACAATCGCTAAGATCGGCAGTTCCAATAAAGGTCCAATTACTAAAACTAATGCTATTAAAGGTTGGTCAGAAAATGCAGTCATAGCGATCGCTAAAGCAATAGGTGAGTTCCGAGCTAATGTCGTTAAACTTAGACTAGCTCGATCTGAATAGGAAAACTTCATGGAACGTCCGACCTTTTGTCCGACGATAAAATTAATAACAAAAAACAAAAGAATAGGAAGTGTTATTTGCCATAACAAACTTAAGTTATCCATCAATAATTGCCCTTGAGAAGCAAACATAGCAATGATCGCAAGGCTTAGAAAGATTATAGGGTACACACTTAACTTAGAGATGAAGTCGTCTTTTAAATGTTGTTTATTTCTAAATAGCTTTTTCGTTATTAGTGCCAATATTAATGGAATGACTAAAACAATTAAAACACTTTCTACTAGAAACCCTAGTTCTACAACTCCAGTAGCTCCACCAAATACTAGAAGATAAAAAGGGAGCAATATGACTTGTAAGAATAAATTTAAAGGTAAAATCACAGTTGATAGAGCAACATTACCTTTAGCTATTCCTGTAAAGATTAAATACCAGTCCGTGCATGGAGTTACCATTAGCATAATAAACCCAATGTATAAAGCTGGATGATCACTTAAAAATACCATTGCTAAAAGCCAAGCTAAAACAGGCGTCCAAATGAAATTAATCATAACTGAAGTATATGTAAACTTGATGTTTCTAAAAGATTTCTTAATTTCTTCGGTGGGAATTTGTAAGAAAGTAATATATAACATGGCTACTAATAAAGGAATAATAAAACTTTCTGCATTATCTCTTACCAGCTCGAATTGTCCTATACCTAAACCAATAACCACTGCTAAAAAGATGATAAGAGAGTATAACTTTTCTAATAAGTTCATCACATATCACAGCCTATAAGGAAGTTTGTACACACATAAATTTAGCATAATTCTAATTAATTGGCTTGTCTACTTCTAGAAGTAAACCTAGCCTTTTTAGTACAAGGGTGAATTAGATCAAGCAGGAAAAGACAAATGATGAATCGAATATAGGGTTAAAAGTCTATATAAAGGAGTTGCCATTTCGTGTATGGAATATTTAAGTAGACATAAAGATAGAGATTTAGAGTTACCAGGCTATCAGAAGGTATTAAAAGAAGCGATTGAACAAGATTTGTTAAAAGGTGAGAATGTTCTTGGTGTATTTTATGGTGGTTCGATTGGAAATGAGAACACAGACTTATACTCGGATCTAGACCTTCGAATTGTCGTATCACCTGAGCATTTTTTTGAGTTTGTATCTAATAAAAAGAATCGTCCTAAGAATTGGGGTAACGTGTTATTTTACGAAGATCCAGGTCCAAATCTACCGTTCACAGTCGCGCACTTTGATTGTTTTGTAAAAGTCGACATATTTTACTTCGAACCTGAACAACTGAAGCCGTCCGTCTGGCTACAAAATATTCATATCGCTTACGACCCCAATGGAATATTAGCAGAAGTTTTGGATGAATCTTTGAAAATTGTTTATAAACCATCAATAGAGGAAGTTGAAGATTGGCGTAATAAGTTTTTGGCTCATTTTCATGAATCGTACCGCCGAGTCATGAGAGGAGAATACTATTATGCACTAAATTGTATCGACTCTATGAGGCATATGGTTGTATCAGGGTGGTATATGAAGCAAGGCATTCAACCCAATACGATAGGCGATTGGTCAAAATATGAAGGCGAAAGAAGCGAGTTAGATAGTTGGCAACAGTCTTTGTTAGAAGGTTGGGAGTGTGGACGTAGTAAAAAGGAAATGATGACGGTGAGAAGAAGTTTAGTTGAAGAATTTAAGAATGTTCATAACGTTCTATGTGATCAAATAGAGGTTAATGAAGAGTCCGAGTTAATAGATAGAATAATAAACATGGCGATTTAGTACATGCCATAAGCAGATTAGTTAAGAGGGTGTGAAAATAGTATGAATACCAAGGGGTTAATATATGCTGCTAATATGACTAACATACTAGCAAAAGAGGTTCCTGAAAGTTGTTGGGATCTTAAATTAGTAACAGAATTAGGCACATTGAGAAAACTCTTTACTCATATGATTCGGGTAAGGGATGTTTATCGTGATGGTCTGAAAACTGGAATAATTCAATTTCCTGGAGAATTACCCCTTAATGAAAGTAGTATAACTTATGAATTAGAACGGAGTACAGACGAATTAGTAGCTGAATTTAAACAGGCAAAATTTGAATCCATAAAAATGGGCCCAGGTGACCTAACTACAATGGAATTATTAGCTACAGCTATACAACATGAAGGCATTCACCAAGGGCAATACGCTGTAGCGTTTAAACAATCAGGACTAACGTTACCTAAACAGTGGGTTCAAGATTGGCGTATGTAATGAAAAATACGAAAATTTAGTTTTCAAGGAAATTCCCCCTCCAAAAACAAAAATTGGAATTTTGATCTATCCCCCTTCATATGCATTTTGTATGTAGGGAGTGACTGATATGAATGAAACAAATTTTTATAACCATAGAAGTCTGTCTTATCCTAGTGATTTGTTGTCCATTATTAGAACTGGGTTAAGAAAAACCACCAACCCTAAAAGAATTGTCATTATAGGGGCAGGAATGGCAGGGTTAGTAAGTGCTTCACTGTTAAAAGCAGCCGGCCATACTGTTACTATTTTAGAAGGTAACGACCGAATTGGCGGAAGAATTTATACGATGCGCGCCCCCTTTACGCAGGGGTTATACTTTGACGTGGGAGCGATGCGATTTCCTAACACTCACGAATTACTATTCGAATACATTCATCAATTTAAATTACCATTAAATAAATTTATAGGTGAAACGGATCTCTACTACGTAAATGGAATCCAAGTGACGGCTGATTATTACAAGGAAAATCCAAGTATCCTAAACTTTCCGTTAGCACCTCATGAAGAGGGAAGAACAGCTCATGAATTATTGGCATTTGCCGTCCGCCCCGTTTTAAATTTATTTGAAAAAGCTGGGCCCGAAGAACAAAAAAGGCTGAAACAGCAGTTTGATCATTATTCATTTGATAATTTTCTAAGATTTAACCCGTTAGGTCCCTCACTCTCTCCTGAAGCTATTCGGAAGGTTAAAGTGTTATTAGGTGTTGAGGCTTTTCCTGAATTATCATTTGTATCTATTCTCCTTAACATTGTTCAGCCAATTTTTGAAGAGGAATTAGAGTTTTATGAGATTATAGGGGGGAATGACAGGTTACCTTACTCATTTTTACCTCAGCTTAATGAGAATATATTATTTAACCAAAAAGTACATCAGATTACCCAAAATGAAGAAGGGGTGTCCATAATAGCGCGGGATCAATCAACTAACACCTATCAAACATTCCAAGGGGATTATACGATTGTAACCATTCCCTATTCAGTGTTGCAATTCATTGACATTGAACCTCATGATTCTTTTTCTTTTTATAAATGGAAAGCGCTGAGAGAGATTAATTATGAATCTTCCGTCAAAGTTGGTCTAGAGTTTGAGTCAAGGTTTTGGGAGAAAATAGGGATAAGCAATGTCATCTCCGACTTACCGTTTCGATATATATACGGTCTTAGTCCTAATATTGGAGAAGGAGGGCCTGGCATTTTGCTTGCGAGTTATAGCTGGGGAAGCAATGCAGATTTGTGGAGTGCCCTTCCAGAAGAAGAGCGAATCCGTAAAGTGTTGCAACAACTGTATAAAATTTATGGCGATGAAGTTTACCGAAAGTTTTCTAGAGGTGCTTCATATAGCTGGGGGCACAATCAGTTCTCGGGAGGTTGTTTCACTTTATTCGCCCCAAATCAATTCTCAAATTTCTCAGATCACCTCCATTTACCAGAAGGTCGTGTTCACTTTGCAGGCGAACATACCTCATCTTTCAATGGATGGGTAGAAGGCGCAATTGAATCTGGCATTCGAGCTGCACATGAGGTTAATGAAAGGAATGACTCATAAACGTACTTTCTTTTTAAGTGAAATAACTAAAACAACGGCTCTTCTTCGTTGCTCAGTTCCATATACTTATAGTAAGTGAAGAAAAGAATTGGGATCAATACAAGCCACGCACTAAACACCCACCAAGGTGAAATGTCGAATAGGTTGAGCAAAAGTGATAGTGGGATGAAAAACGTTACAAGACTAAACTTTTTTCTCGTTTGTTTTGATACAAATTGATTCCCTCCGCAATGCGGGCATGTCATGCGTGTGTCTAAAACAAATGAACTTTTCATCGTTTCTTTCATAGTCCATGTCGTTGAGCAGCTTTGGCAAGTTGGCATAACCTCAACTCCTTAACCAGATTGTTGGTCTTTTGAATTTTGTTGCTCCTCTTTCACCCCATCTAAATACTGTGTAAAAACTGATTCACCAGAATAAGACAAGCATAAGTACTTGTGTGCTCTCGTCATGGCGATATAAAGGAGAGCGGCTTCGCGGTTTTCGTCTTCCACTAAGTGAAAAGGCATTTGATCAATGCTGACAATAAAAACAGCTTGAAAGTCGAGCCCTTTACTCGATTCAATGGTGCTGATCTTAACTTTATTATCATCTTTTGCGTAGTTGCGCTTTGCCTTAGCATTTTCACTAATCCAATAATGAGGTATGTCATGGCTTTGTAGTTTATGCTTAATAGCACCAATATAGTTTTGGTCTGATGTCCATTTAACCCGGTACAATATAACCATCTCACTGAATGGGATGTTATGTTCTTTGTTTAGCTTATCAATCACTCTAGATACTTGGTCCATTTCATCTGTGAAGCGGTTAGCTTTATGAATGTAAGGCTCTGGTCCTTTTCTTGGTGTTGTTTTTGGTGCAATAATTTCCCCTTCGAATTCTTGCTCAGCGACCTTGTTACTTAAACTAGAGTTATGCCTATAAAAATCCCAAGCAAACCGGACAATTTGTTGCGTGTTTCGGTAATTGATTGATAAAATCTTCGAGCGGCCTTGAAAGCTTAGCCCAGTATCCTCAACATAGCTTCTTTTACGTTTGTAAATATTTTGTGCACGGTCTTCTACGAGTAATAGAGATTGCGTTGTCGGATTTAATAGATGACTAACAAGGTTCAACCACTCTTGCTCAAAGTCTTGCCCCTCATCAATTAAAATCGCATCGTACTTTTTCATCAGTTGGTTATTGTCCTTCAAAGAGTTAATTAAACTAGGAATCTGTTCATCTTTAATTTTAAAATGGTTGTATAAGAAAGAATGAAAGTTATACACTTCAATATTCCCAAATGACTCTACTTCAGATTGGTCATGATCAAACAACGAACCTTGATCTCCTTCACTTTCAAGCTCCGTGACTTTAATATCAATCAATTGTTTCAAATAGTTAGCTAATGAAATGTTATAGCACAAGATTAAAATATTCCAATCAGGGTTCTCACGCGCTAAAAGAGCGGCTCTAGTCGCTAAGATGAGCGTTTTACCACTGCCAGCTACCCCGCGAATTAAGCGGTTTTTATCGCCTAAGTTTTTAGCGTAATTCTCTTGGTGAATATCCATCGTTTTTAAGTTGTGCATAGAAAGTAAAATTTGATCTTGGTGAGGGGCAGGCTGTTTAAACTCTCCACTAATTCGCACTTCAGGGAATAGCTTGTGACGAATGGCATCAATGTCAGCTTTGGATAAAGGCTCTCTTAGACGGAAGTTAATTTTAAACATGTTCATTAACTTCTCGATTAAAACTTCCTCAGAGAAATTCTCATGATCAGGGTCAATCTCATCACGACCTAAACAAAACTGAGGGTCGATCACAGAATATAATTGTTCTCGTGATAATTGCGACGTATTTAAACGTGAAAAAACAGCCCCATAACCACATGGAAACTTTAAGTTATGTTTGTTTTTTCCTTCTGATTGGATTAAGTGACTGTCCTTCTTTAAATGATTCATCAAATGGAACGTGAACTCTTCAGCCTTCTTGTAAGGATTTTTCTCCATAGCTTGTTGCTGGTTCCGCCCGAAGATTAACCACTCATCCTTGTTTGCTTTTACAATCGTATTTAACGTCCAATCCTTTACTTCTATAACAATAACACCTAAGTCAGGCCCAATTATGACAAAGTCAGGCCTTCTCCCGTGGATCTCAGGCTCAAAATAAACAATATAATCCTCAGGTAGATATTCTTTTAATGTATTAAACAAGGTTCGCTCTCCAGAAGTTGCTGTTCGTCTAATCGTTTCGGGTACAGTTAGCGCCATGATCGTCACCTACAAGTTTTTGTTGACGTTAGTTTAACATATTTTGCTGCTAAATCACTTTAAAAGTGTAAAAAATGGGGATTTTATCTTGGTTGATTAGTTTTGATATAATGGCTGTAATCAATTATGCATGTGAAAAGGTGGTGGCGGTATGCTTCGTGAGGGTCTATATGAAGAAATCATTAATAAAAGATTAAAGACAAATCTATCTGAACTGGAACAAGAGAAATTTGCGATCGGAAAGGAGTCTATTGATAAAGAAGAAGCAAGTAAGAAGCTTTCTGCATATATTTCATACATAACAAGACGTGCTTTAAAAATAGTCAGGGAAAATGAGAAAGCAAGTGAATCATTAATTAAGCAAATTCGTGTGTGTAATGAGATCATTGATTATTTAAGCCGAGAGTTAGAAGAGGAAGAGTTGAAATCGTTACAAATTACAAATGAAGGTGAAATATTAACGTCTTTATATTCAAAGATTAATTCAGTCAGAAGTCTAAATAATAACCATCAACCAATCCGTCCAGTAACACCCATTTCAGAAAGCTCGCTTTTTACAGGTGCGAAAAGTGAACCCAATATGATGAGCGAGTTAAAGAAGGAAATTATAACGTCTGACCATATTCAAATGCTTGTGTCTTTCATTAAGTGGAGCGGTTTACGAGTCATTATAGATGAGTTGCGCCAATTTACCGAACGCGGTGGAAAGCTAGAAGTCATAACCACTTCATATATGGAAGCGACAGATTATAAAGCAGTTGATGAATTAAGTCAGCTTCCAAATACAGAAGTGAAGGTCTCTTATGATACGAAGCGAACACGATTACATGCCAAGGCGTATATATTCAAGCGTGAGACGAATTTTAGTACAGCTTATATCGGATCATCAAATTTATCAAACCCTGCTTTAACTTCAGGGCTTGAATGGAATGTAAAGATCACGGAAAAAGATTCATTTGATGTGATGAAAAAGGTTGATGCTACATTTGAATCGTATTGGAATGATGATGAGTTCATACCTTTTGACCACCGTAATGAAAAAGACCGTGACCATTTGAAAACGATGTTAAAAAAGTCAAAGTTTCAGAATGAGGACGAAGCCACTTCAGCTTTATTTGACCTTAAGCCTTACCACTACCAAAAAGAAGTGCTCGAAAAACTTAAAGTTGAACGTGAAGTCCATGGGCGGTACAAGAACTTAATCGTAGCAGCTACAGGTGTTGGCAAGACTGTTATATCAGCTTTCGACTATAAGCGTTTTAAACAAGAAAACGGAAGGCCTGCAAGACTGCTCTTTGTCGCTCACCGTGAAGAAATCCTTAAACAAAGCCGTGATACATTTAGGCATATTCTTAAAGATCATAACTTTGGAGAATTGCTTGTTGGTAAAGAATCGCCTAATAGTTTAGATCACTTGTTTGTTAGTATACAAAGCTTGAACAGTAAAGATTTAGTCAATAAGATGAGCTCTGACTATTATGACTACATTATAGTTGATGAATTCCACCATGCCGCAGCTAAGTCGTATCAAGATCTACTTAGTCATTTTGAACCAAAAGTATTATTAGGGTTAACAGCAACTCCGGAAAGAATGGACGGCCAAAGTGTGACAACTTACTTTGATGACCGTATTGCTGCTGAAATTAGGTTAACTGAAGCGGTCGACCGCAAACTACTAAGTCCATTTCAATACTTTTGTGTCACTGATACAGTTGACTTATCTAATGTGAAATTTACGAGAAAAGGTTATGACTTAAATGAGTTAGAAAATCTTTTTACACATAACAAAGTTCGTAGTCTACAAATTCTAAAGAGCCTATATAAATATGTGACGGATGTTGATGAAGTTAAAGGGTTAGGATTCTGTGTAGGTGTTGAACATGCAAAATATATGGCTAAAGTTTTTAATGAAAGTGGAATAGACTCAATTGCGTTACATGGTGGTTCTAATGATGAAACGAGAGAAAGTGCGAAAAGTAAACTACTAAGTGGTGAAATTAAGTTTATTTTTGTTGCTGATTTATATAACGAAGGTGTCGATTTGCCTGATGTTAATACAGTACTCTTCTTAAGACCAACAGAGAGTTTGACGGTCTTTTTACAGCAATTGGGGCGTGGCTTACGACTTGCTGAAGGAAAAGAGTGTTTAACAGTCCTTGATTTCATAGGACAAGCTCATAAAAACTATAGCTTTGAAGAGAAGTTTCGAGCTTTAGTTGGACGAACAAGGCATGCTATTAGGCATTACGTCGAGAATGGGTTTTCTAACCTTCCAAAAGGTAGTTTTATAGAGTTAGAAAGTCAGGCTAAAGATTATATTATGCAAAATATAAAACAAGCGACTAACAGTAAAACTCATATTATTCAAAAGCTGAAAACATTTTCACAAGAGACGACTCAGCCGCTAACGTTAAACAACTTTCTTAACTTTTACCAAATGTCAGCATATGAATTCTACGGGCGAAATGGGGACCGGTCATTTGCAAGGTTATTGGTTGAAGCGGGGCTTAAAGAAGATTTCCATTATGCACATGAAAAGAAAGTTACGAAAAGATTGCCTTACTTATTGCATCTAAACTCTGAAAAGTTACTAAAATTCTATTTAACGTTTATTGAGGATTTAGAGGTTAGGGATCAAGAAGAGGAAATAATGCAGAACATGCTATATTATACCTTCTATTTAAACCAGCCAGAAAAAGAAGGCTTTCAATCGATCTCAGAAGGTATTCTTCAAGTGTTGCAGTCACCTGAAATGAAACAAGAAATTAGAATCATACTTGAATACAATTTAAATCATCTAGAAACGACAGATAAACAGCATGACTTGACGTTTGATACACCACTTCGCGTCCATGCGAAATACTCTCGAGATCAAATTATGGCTGCATTAGAGAACTTTAATGAAACGCAACGACCAGAGTTTAGGGAAGGTGTAAAATACTTCGACGATAAAAGTTTGGATACTTTCTTTATTACTTTAAATAAAACTGAGAAAGACTTTTCACCTTCTACTTTATATGAGGACTATGCTATAAACGAAAAAATGTTTCACTGGCAAACACAATCTCAAACATCAAAAGTATCTGAGACAGCTCAACGTTACATTTACCATCGACAAAAGCAACATCAGATTGCTCTTTTTGTTAGAGAATATAAGCAAGAACACGGCTATGCAGCACCTTACACATTTTTAGGAACAGCTGATTATGTGAAGCATTCCGGGGAAAAGCCAATCGATTTCGTGTGGCAACTACGTGAAGAAATGCCAGCTTATTTAGTGCCTAAGGCGAATAAAAATATATTGTAATGACTCAATGGTAGATGATCTCCACCTTATCAACACCACCAGGAATATACAATGTCATAGAAAACAGGATTAATAATGAAACGCCAATGAAGGTAGTTGATAGGAAATAGGCAAAGGACTTCTTCGCTTTGTCTTGCAATCTTCTACCTTCAACAAAAGCGGTATAGGCCATGTATACATTGATTATGATAATGGCTAAAAACAACATAAAAGCTCACCCCTATCAGTGTTTATATAACTCTATGTTAGCGGGTGGGGTGGTAGAATAGGAGAATAACATGAACTCTAAACACATCATCTTCGACATGGACGGAACTTTATTTCAAACAGACAAAATACTAGAGCTCGCACTTGATGATACTTTTGATGACTTGCGCTTGCGAGGGCTGTGGGAAGGGGACACGCCAATAGAACAATACCGTTCAATTATGGGTGTGCCTCTACCTAAAGTATGGGAGGCGTTACTGCCGAACCAACCAGAGAGTATTAGGCATGAAGTTGATCAGATGTTTCTTGAGAAGCTTTTGGACAATATTAGAGCTGGAAGAGGCGCATTATATCCTAATGTAGTAGAGACGTTGAGTCGTTTAAAAGAACAGGGGTATTCTATTTTCATCGCGAGTAATGGATTAGTAGATTACTTAAATACAATTGTGGACTTTTTTCAGCTGGACCGTTTTATTACTGAAGTTTTCAGTATTGAACAGATTAGCTCTTTAGATAAAGCAGACTTGGTTCGTGAAATTGTTTTGAAGTATGACATTCAAAGTGGTGTAGTGGTTGGTGATCGCTTGTCAGATATTAAGGCTGCTAAGGCTAATGGGTTATACTCTGTAGGCTGCAGGTTTGATTTTGCAGAGGAGGAAGAATTAACTCAAGCAGATGTTGTGGTAGATGACATGATGGATGTTTTGAAAAAGCTCCCTGAATTACAATAATTCGTTCACAACCTATAAGACTAAAAGTTGCTTCTGATATCCAGACAACGACACGAAGCGCACGATTAATGATGCGGTTGAACCTTTAGGTTGGGACGTTGAAGGTGAATCTGTAGAAGGTTTAAAAAATATGTAAAGCTCTAAACATAGTGGTCGCGTTTAGAGCTTATTTTGGCTTAGAGGGGGCAAATCATTATTAAAAGGGAGGTCTTCTAAATTTGATAACGAATACTATTTACAATGGGGGTGTAACGATCATGGTAAAATTATTATTCGTGACGTTATTTTTGTTAATAAGTGCTTGTGGAGTTGGGGCAACAGGTGCTCACCCGTATGCAGGAGAATTAGAGAAAGCAGAGGGCTATGATGAAGATGTTCCTTATAGCTTTAAAATGCCAACCTCGATTCCGTTTGGGTTAAATGAGATCATTATTAGAGAAATGGGTGAGGATGAAATCGAAGTTGTTTCATCTGATCGGTATATGTTTGACGTTATACTTCGTGGGGAGGATCCTGAAGAAGAGCATTTGACCGTGATGATTCATAACCATGGAAGCATTGAAAATACACAAGGTCAAAATGAAAAACGGCTGACATTAAGCGGTGGTGTGGACGCAAAGTATTTCTATAATGGAGCGTCGCAAATCTTAACTTGGGATGAAGACGATCTAATGTATCAAATATCTGTTTCTGTAGGTGGTGAAGAAAGGTACTCAGTAGAAGAATTAGTTGATATAGCTGAGTCGTTTGAGACGTATTAAGTAAATTTATAACTGTTTTGTGGAGGTTTTACTATCAAATTAAAGTTGTTGTTAATCGTGATGTTATTGTTATTACTAAGTGCTTGTGTCGGTGGGACAACAAACTCTCACCCGTATGCAGGAGAGTTAGAAGAAGAGGAATACTATGATGAAGAGGTACCTTTTGATTTTAAAATGCCAACTTCACTACCGTTTGAGGCGGAAGAAACGTTTATTAGAAAAATGGGTATTGATGAAAGTGAAGAAACTTCACCAGATCGATATGTCTTAATAGCCGGCTTTCAAGGCAATGATTCTGAAGAAGAGCACCTCATTGTCGGTGTTCAAAATGAGGGAGAGGTAGAAGATACACAAGGGTTAACTGAAGAACAGGTCACGTTAAGTGATGGAAAAGAAGCGCAGTATTTCTATGATGAGTCGTCACAAGTTTTACTGTGGGATGAAGCTGACTTAACGTATCAAGTTTCGGTTTCGACGGGTGATGAGTATTCGGTGGAAGAATTAATAGACGTAGCGGATTCGTTTGAGACGTACTAAGTAAAAAGAGGTGCGGAGATGCACCTCTTAAGTTATGCTAGTCGATTTTATTTCCGTTTTGATCTAGAATGTGGACCTCTTGTGAGAAGTTCAATTCTTCAAGAATTTCTTCATGATCTTTAAAAATGTCGGTAACCATTTTGTTAATTGTGTAGGCTAACATAACATCCTTGTGTTCAGATGTGTTAATCGTAGTCGGTATTGTGATGCCCTCTGAAGAATCATACACAATATCTTCATCAGCTTCTGTAAAAACCTCAAAGTTCTGCAGTTGTTGAACTATATTGACTGTCATTTGATTAACTTGCTGATGAGCTTCATCCTGGCTAATACTTGTTGTGGCGGTCTCTTCAGTTTCTTGAGAGTTGAGTGTGATTGATAGTGTAATCACAAGAAAAGCTATAATAGTTAAGCCTGTAATTCCTTTTTTCATGCTGTATCCACCTTTATTAAGAACAGTATGTCCATTTAAGGCTTTTATGAACACTAAAACTGAGTGCTATAGTTTTGATTAAAATCTTATAATGATAAAATAATATGTACACATTAATAGAATGAGGAATTCGATGAAACAGACAGGTTTAGTTTTAGAAGGTGGCGGTAGTCGTGGAGTGTATACGGCTGGTGTGCTGCGTTATATGATGGAACATGATGTATATATTCCTTATACGATTGGAGTTTCCGCTGGGGCGTGTAATGGCTCTTCATATGTTGCGCGTCAGTTGGATCGTAATCGAAAGGTGAATATCGACTTTGTAGATCATCCGGACTACTTGTCGTTACGAAATTATATTAAGAAGCGGCAGTTGTTTGGGATGGATTTCCTCTTCGATACGCTTCCGAATGAGCTAGCGCCGTTTGATTATGAGACGTTTAATGCGGCTGAAGAGGATTTCATTGCGGGTGTGACAGATTGTATGACTGGTGAAGCGCTGTACTATAACAAGTCGGATTATGCTGATGACATGGTGACGTTGCTTCGTGCCTCAAGTTCGCTTCCGTTAGTGGCGCCGGTTGTGGAATTTGAAGGCAGATCACTTATGGATGGCGGTATTGCAGATCCGATTCCGTTGCGCCAATCAGAACGCGATGGCAATTTGAAAAACGTCGTCATTTTAACAAAAGCTCGCGGGTATTATAAGAAGCCGCAATCATTTAGTTGGTATATACGTCGAAAGTATCGAGATTATCCTGGGTTACTCAAAGCGTTAGATAGGCGCCATGAAGTATACAACGACACGTTACAATACATTTTTGATGAAGAGAAGAAAGGTAATGTGTTTGTGATTAGCCCATCTGATGAAATGAAGGTTGGGCGTGTGGAACGAAATAAAGATAAATTAACAGCTTTATATAACCTTGGTTACGATAATGCCCAAAGTGTATCAGGGAGTTTGAAGGAGTTCTTGTCTGCATCAGAAGAGCTGTTTACCAGTTAATGGTTGTGTATGGCGATTTTTGTCGAATATCGATGTGTTCGTCGAAAAATAAGCGATGAAGTTTAAAAAATCCAGCTATCACGGCTGGATTTTTCCTTTCAATCATTGAATTTCAATAACAATCTTTCCTTTAGCATGGTGCGTTTCGCTTAATTCATGAGCTTCTTTTATCCCTTGTTCTGAAAACGGGAATGTGTGACCAACGACTGGCTTAAGCTTCCCTTCTTCCATCAATTGAGCGAGTTTACGCATTTGGTCACCATCAGGTTCGATAAAGACGAATCCTACTTTTACATTATGCTCTTGGCCTTTTTCCTCACTAGGCGGTTGAGCGATTGAAACTAACGTGCCACCATCCTTTAACACGTTGAAGCTTCTCTCTTGAATGTCGCCACCTAATGCATCAAGAACAACATCATAGCCTTTTAATGCGTCATCAAAGTTTTCTTTCTTATAATCGATCACTTCATCAGCACCTAGTGACTGTAAAAACTCCACGTTTTTCGTGCTTGCTGTCGTTGCAACGTAAGCACCAGCATTTTTCGCGATTTGAATCGCCATCACGCCAACACCACCAGCACCAGCGTGGACTAACACTTTCTGTCCTTCTTGAAGGTCAGCAAAATCAAATAAACATTGCCAAGCTGTTAACGCAGTCAAAGGTATTGAAGCGGCCTCATTAAAGCTAATATTCTCAGGAATATGCGCTAAAATATCAGCTTCAGTTACAATGTATTCAGCATAAGTTCCGTGATTGGTTAGTTGCGGGCGAGTGAAAACACGATCCCCTACTTTAAAATCAGTTACACTTTCACCAACTTCTTCAACGACGCCGGCTGAATCCCATCCTAAAATCAACGGGAATTCCATAGGTACCATGTCTTTTAAATACCCTTCACGAAGCTTCCAGTCGATTGGGTTGATCGAAGTGGCATGTTGCTTAACGACTACTTGATTAGCCCCTGGAGTTGGTTTAGCGACCTCTTGCTCTTGTAATTGTTCTTTTCCACCATATTCATTAATGACGATTGCTTTCATTGAAATCACCTTCTTTTTAAAAGTTGGTTACATTACTTATTGTAAGATCGAATTATTATGTTAAACAAATAATTCGCTCAGAATCGAATATCGCATATTTATCGTAAGGGTTCGCTCGAATATATAGTATTTCGCACAATAGTTTTTGGGTTTTCGCTCAATATATTTCAAAATCGCACAATCGATCCTTATCAATTAAAAATAACGACCGAATTTTTTACTAAAAATTCAAACTCCTTTATGATATTATTCTAAAAAAGGAGTGATTCGATGAAACATGGTAATCATACGATTCATAAACATTGCCACCATGCTGTGTGGGACAATAGCCTAGAGCCAGTCATGTCAGTTAAACCGGGGGTAAGCGTTAATTTCGAAGTGCATGATGCATCAGGTGGACAGCTTTCCTCGAAGTCGACTTCAGCTGATGTACCAAACTTGGATTTTAGTAAAGTAAACCCTGTTACAGGTCCTGTATACGTTGAAGGTGCTGAGGCAGGTGATACGTTAGAGGTTGAGATTGAACATTTCAGTACGATGAGTTGGGGGTGGACAGCGATCATTCCAGGTTTCGGCCTGCTCAATGAACAATTTGAAGATCCGTACTTAAAAGTGTGGGATTTAAATAACCAAAATGTTGCACAGTTTGCAGATGGGATTGAGATCCCGACGAAGCCATTTCCTGGAACGATCGGCGTTGCGCTACCTGAAGATGGTGAGCATAGCGTCGTACCGCCACGAAAAAATGGTGGTAACATGGACATTCGTCACTTAACGAAGGGGACGCGTTTACTTTTACCAGTTTGGGTAGAAGGAGCATTATTTTCAGTTGGTGATACACATGCTGCCCAAGGTGATGGGGAAGTATGCGGAACAGCAATCGAAGCGCCAATGGAAATCCAACTAAAGTTTAAACTACACAAGGGGAAAACGATTCAAGAGCCACGCTTTATCACACCAGGTCCTTTAACGACAGGCCTGGATGAAGAAGGTTATTACGTTACAACAGGACATAGTGACGATCTTATGCTCGCGAGTAAAAAAGCTGTTGAATATATGATTGAGCATTTAGGAGAGACATATGGCTTAAGCGACCAAGAAGCATACGCCTTATCAAGTGTCGCTGTCGATTTGAAGATTAGTGAAATCGTCGATGTGCCGAATTATTTAGTTTCAGCTTATTTGCCACAGAAGATTTTTAAATAAATAGATGGAATGCGCCTCGATCACTTGAATCGAGGCGCTAATTTTGAGTGTTAACTTATTCTATAAAATTGAGATAATAAATTAGATTATCTGTCCATTCTCCAAATTCATAAATGAAACCTTTTCTTGTACATTCATACGCCATGCCAACACTTTCGGCTAGTTTGATTGAAGCGGGATTATCTAAGTTGATATGAGCCTCAATGCGGTGGTAATTTAACATCTTAAAAGCTATATCTAATGCTTCTTTAACAGCTTCCTGCCCGTAGCCTTTTCCCCAGTGCTGATTGTGAAAGCTATATCCGACTCTTCCCCACTGGAAATCATCTCTTTCTAACGTAGAAAAGTCTACCTTACCTAATTGTCTACCATCTTCTTTCAGGAATACAGCAAAAATGTAGGCTGTATCTGTTAATGCTAACTCTTGATGTTGATTGATCAGGTTTTTGAACCATTCATACGAACATTTACTCATATCCATTTTTCCCATGTCATGCCTGTGTTGTGATGGGAAGCGGTTAGTAAATTCATTTAACCAATTTTCGTAATCATTTTCATTCAATGGTCGAATGATTAATCTTTCTGTTTCAGCAATAATATCAAATTTTTGGCTTTCCAATATCAATGTGACAGCTCCTTTGAATATAAATTCTCCTAAATACATGTGCACCTGTTTCTACTTTTAAATGATTTGTCATAAGCCATCACACCTTTCTATATTATTTAGCAAACCTTCAAGACTAGCTTACAAGAGCTTTGACATATAGTATTCATCAACAAACTCTCCATCAATGAGCAATGAATCTCTTTTCGTTCCTTCAATTTCAAAGCCCATCTTTTTATACAATGACAAGCCGGCTTTATTTCTTCCGACTGCACTTAGTTCTAACCTATGAATGTTGTGCTCAGTCGCCCATTGATTTATTGCGCTTAAAAGCTTTCTCCCAATTCCTTGTCCTCTGTATTCCTTCAATATTCCAACCACTAGGTAAGCTGAATGTCTATTTCTTCTCGCTTTTCCACCCAAAGCTAGTATGTAACCTACTAAATGGTCATTATCTTCTGATACAAGAATAGTAGAGTTTTCTTGGGTTTCTATATTTTCGATCATCTTTAATTGGTTTTCAGGGCTAATGTTTCTTTCACCCGGTTCCCAAAGCATGTAATCTGAACTTTGGTCTACCTGCTGAATGAGTGTAGATAATTTCTCTGAATCTGCTGATTTAACTTCTCTAATAATCATGAGGAGCCCGCCTAACATTATGTACTTGTTTACTTATTCAATAAAAAAATCTAATATCCTCTTAAAATTGCATTAATATGGCTTAATAACAATATTCATAGTTCGAATGTGAATAAGTCTATGTTATTAACATGAAATTGTGCATAAATAAGGCGGAATGTGGACTATATAAGACAGTAAAAGCATTTATCCACAAAATTTGAACGACAAGTACAACTCTATCCACAGGAATTGTTCAGTTTTCCAAAAGATATTCACATGATATGAGTATTTATCCACGAGAATGTATAAAGCTTGTGAAGACCTTTCGCTTGATTAATATGGAATCGAGTGAAATTCATAAAATTTAATAGAAAATCAAAATAATCGGGCGAAATTATTAATTTTCAGGCGAACGCCTAATTAATTAAGCATTCGTCTGAATTCACCTGTTGACTTTTACGTTACGTGAGAGCTTATAGTTGAGATGTAAGGAGGTTGGTCATATGAAGGTAAATGAAGTCGCAAAACTCGTTGGAATCAGTGTGCGCACACTGCATCATTATGATGAGATTGGATTATTAACACCAAATAAAGATCAAGAATCCGGCTACCGCACGTATTCAGATGATGATTTAACATTGCTGCAGCAAATATTATTTTTTAAAGAAATTGGGTTTCCACTTAAAAAGATTAAAGAAGTAATCCACAGTCCAGAGTACGACCAACTAGAAGCCTTGCAATTGCACCGAAAAATGTTGATGGAAAAAAGAGAGAAAATGGATGCTATGCTACAAACGCTTGACCAAACCATTCAAGCGAAGGAAGGAGGGGTGGAAATGGCTAATCAAGACAAGTTTAAAGGTTTTGACTTTAGTGATAACCCGTATGAGGAAGAAGCCCGTGAACGCTGGGGTGATGCTAAGGTTGATGAGGCAAAGAAAAATGCAAAGGGGTTCACTGAAACAGATCAAGAGCGAATGAATGACATTTATCATAAGTTGGCTGAACTACGCCATGGTGATCCAAAGTCAGAAGAAGCACAGTCTGTGATTAATGAATGGTACGACTTTTTAAACAACAATTTCACAACTTACACACCAGAAATGTTCCAAGAGCTTGGTATGATGTACGTTCAAGATGAACGATTCACGAAAAATATCGACCAATTCGGTGATGGTCTAGCTCAGTTTATGAGTGAGGCGATGGTTGAGTTTGGTGAGAGGAATAAGTAAGAGAGCGTAGCTGATTAAGCTTAAACTCCCTTATTATGTAAGGGCTATAATCCACATCAATAAACTGAATGAAAAGATGACCCAAAACGTATTTTCGGTCGTCTTTTCATTACGTTGCGTTTTTTTAATGATCGCGATTAAGTTGAAGCTGAAAAGAATCGCTAAAATGGGTGTGAGAAACATGGCTGATAGAACTAAAATTGAATCTAAGTACATACATCCTCCTAATTTCACAACTTTTGTAAAAAAATTACCATAAACGAATGTGAGATACAAGACATTTTTCTACAATCTCTCTCAAAATCTCCTATCCTAGTCGACAAGGGTTTTTCATAGAATAATTAGAAATTAACCAGTACGATAATTTTCTTAGGGGGATGCGTATGGATCAGTGCCGCTTCTGCAATTCACGAGCAGTGAGTAAGTGCAGGTCTTGCTACAAGTTGTTGTGTTCGAAATGTAGAATTTCACAAGGTGGCATGACTTACTGTAATACCGAATGTAAAGAACATAACTAAGATGATCAATTTATTCCACAGAATACGTTCTGTGGTTTTTTATGGAGCGTGCGGTTATCAGCGTTCGGAGCGATATATCAGCGCTCGTATGGATTTAACGGCGTTCTCCTGAATTTATCAGCGCTCGCCCGAATTTAACAGTGCTCGCTTGAATTTAACGGCGCTCGCCCGAATTTGTCAGCGCTCGCTTGAATTTAACAGCGTTCACGCAAATATCCTTGAATAATTATGGTAATATAAGAATGAGGGAGGAGACCTTATGCCATATCAAGCTTATATCGTTATGTTTATTGGATTATTTTTTATGTATTTAGGTGTGTTAATCTTTACGGGTAAAGCACCGTCTGTTTTGGATTACTTCCTTAAAACAGGAGTCCCTTATAATGACAAGTTGTCTTTACGATTTTTTGGCACGATTGTAATTGTTATAGGGGCTGTAATTGGGTTGCTACCTTTTATATTAGGTACGGACAATATGAATCTCTAATGTGAATCCTTCCAGATAAGGATTCTTTTTTATGGGTGGAAAATTAAGATTTGTATGAATTTTTGTATAAAGGTGGTCGATTATATTTACTAATTGTGATAATATTAATAAAAATGTTTAATAATTGTATAGAAAATGAAGGGGGAAGGGAACAAAATGGTAAGTTATGATGCATTAAACTATCCATATGCTTCGCGTCGTAATGTGGTATATGGGAGAAAAGGTATGGTGGCGACATCTCAGCCACTAGCGGCGCAGGCTGGTTTAGATATTATGAAACAAGGAGGTAATGCAATCGATGCTGCGATTGCGACGGCGGCTGCTTTAACAGTGTTAGAGCCTACATCAAACGGAATTGGTTCTGATGCGTTTGCGCTTGTATGGGTTGATGGGAAAATTCATGGACTAAATGCGAGCGGCTATGCACCGCAAAAGATCTCGGTAGACAAATTGAAAAAAGAAGGATATGAAGAGATGCCGATGTTTGGCAAGGTGCCAGTAACGGTACCAGGGACACCTGCTGCTTGGGTAGAGTTATCTGAACGTTTTGGAAAACTAGCATTAACAGATGTCTTAGCTCCCGCGATTGAATATGCTGAAGAAGGTTATCCACTGTCTCCAACGTTAGCATTCCACTGGAAAGCGGCGTACAACAAGTTTAATGAAACGTTTAAAGATGACATTTTTCAAAACTGGTTCAACACTTTCGCACCGGATGGCAAGTCACCGGAAGTCGGTGAAATCTGGAAGTCAAAAGATCATGCTCGAACCCTACGTGAAATTGCCGAGTCGAAAGCAGAATCTTTCTATCGTGGGCAATTAGCGGATGAAATTGACGCCTTTTTCAAAAAGCATGATGGTTATTTAACGAAGGAAGATTTAGCAGGATACAAGCCGGAGTGGGTTGATCCGATTAAAGTGAATTACCGAGGTTATGATGTGTGGGAGATCCCACCTAATTCTCAAGGTTTAATTACGCTTATGGCATTAAACATGCTTAAAGGCTATGAATTTAATGAAAAAGAAAGTGTTGATACATATCATAAGCAAATCGAGGCTATGAAGCTTGCTTTTACAGACGGTTTAGAGTTTATCACACAAGAGGAACATATGAATGTGACTGTCGATGATCTATTATCAGATCAGTATGCCAAAAAGCGCCGTGCTTTAATTAATGATGAAGCATTACAGCCAGAGGTTGGTGAGCCGCCACGTGGTGGTACAGTTTACTTATCAACTGCTGATGGTGAAGGTAACATGGTCTCATTCATCCAAAGTAATTACATGGGCTTCGGTTCCGGTGTAGTTGTGCCTGGTACGGGTATTGCGATGCAAAATCGCGGGTCTACGTTCTCGTTTGATGAAAACCATACGAATGTGTTGAAGCCAGGTAAACAGACGTATCACACGATTATTCCTGGATTTTTATCGAAAGGTGATCAGCCAGTTGGCCCGTTTGGTGTGATGGGTGGTTTCATGCAGCCACAAGGTCATGCGCAAGTTGTTATGAATACAGTTGACTTTCATTTAAATCCACAGGCGGCACTTGATGCACCAAGGTGGCAGTGGGTGAAAGATAAAGTTGTTAAAGTAGAGCCTTCATTTCCTGATCATATTGCACAAGCGCTTCAGCGAAAAGGACATCATATTCAGCGTACTCTTTACCCGAACGAATTCGGGCGTGGACAAATTATTTGGCGCGATCCAGAAACAGGAGTACTTTGTGGTGGTACTGAATCTCGTACGGATGGCGAAGTTTCAGCTTGGTAAGGATGGATTGTAGAGCTTGAGATTGGGTATTCGATTGTTAGAAACCTTAATCTACCATCATCAGCCAAAAACATAAAAATCAGGCTGACATTAAAGCCTGATTTTTAAAGTTTAAGCCCTGTTCGACTTTTGAAGCGGCGTAGTAAGATGTGGCTTTCCACACGCGTAATGCCTTCTAAAGCATACAGCTCTTCATTGATAAACTTTTCTAATGCATGGAAGTCTTCTACTAGCACGTGTGTATGTAAAGTGCTTGGACCCGTCATTTGGTAACAGCTTGCTACACTAGGATGCTCGGCCAACTTTTCGGCAACGTATATAAGTGAGTTCGGCTCACAATCAACATTGAAAAAAGCTGATACGCCTTTACCGACTTGTTCAGAGTTGATAACAACACTGAATTTCTCAATAATTCCAGCTTCTTGCATTTGATTGATCCGGTCACGTACGGCAACACGTGATAAACCCAATTCTTTAGCAAGGTCAACATAGGACATACGTCCATGCTCACTTAAAATATTTAAAATCTTAAAATCTGTATCCGTTAATTTCATCAAGACACCACGCTTATCAGATTTGATTACTGATTTCATTATAAAAGAAAGTAGGCAGATTGTCATATTTTATGTCGAAAATTTAATGAAATTGAAACGATTATGAAGCGTGGGGGAGACAGAAAGGGTGACAACTTTGGATTTTCCTTTACAGAAAGATATTTTTATTAGCTTCTTTCGTACTGGCATGCTTGGTTACGGAGGTGGCCCTGCGACGATCCCATTAGTTCATAAAGAAGTCGTTGAAACCTATGGCTGGATGGATGATGAGGAGTTCTCAGACATATTAGCGATTGCTAATACACTTCCAGGGCCGATTATGACGAAAATGGCCGGTTACATTGGCTACCAAGTAGGTGGGAAGACAGGCCTTGTAACGGCTTTAGCAGCAAGTGTTTTGCCGACTGTCGTCATTATGATTGCACTTATAAGTGTGTTAATAAATTACCGGGAGGCACCAATTGTTCAAGGGATGACGAGTGCGATTGCGCCAGTCGTTGGTGTGATGTTATTTATGCTGACATTTAATTTTTTACGCCACTCTAAAAAAGACCTCGGATGGAAAGTCGCAATTGCTTTAAGTGTTGTCAGTTTAATTGCGTTTGAATTACTCGGTTTGCATCCAGCAATATTAATAGGAGCGCTTATTATATACGCATTATTGAAAAAATCACCTTCTAATAACAAGAAGGAGGGTGAGGCAGCATGATTGAGTACTGGCATTTATTCATTGCTTTTTTAATTCCGGGTATCGTCGGCTATGGTGGTGGTCCAGCTTCAATTCCATTAATTGAGTATGAAGTTGTCCAGCGTTTTAGCTGGATGACGACACAAGAATTTGCTGAAGTGTTAGCTTTAGGGAATGCGTTACCAGGACCGATTGCGACGAAAATGGCAGGTTATATTGGCTATGAAGTTGGTGGTGTTCTTGGTGCAACGGTTGCGATTTCAGCGACAGTTATTCCATCTTTAGTCGCGATGATTGTGCTTTTAAAATTACTCGTTAAATATAAAAATTCACCAAAAGTTAAGCGAATGACAGCGCTGATCCGCCCAGCGATTGCCATATTATTAGGTGTGTTAGCTTATCAATTTTTCCAAACGTCATATGAAGCAGCAGGACTCGTCCAAACGATTATACTGATCGTATTAAGTTTTCTCGCATTAGAAAGGTGGAATATTCATCCTGCCTATGTCATTGTCGGGGCACTAACTTATGGAGCAATTTTCTTAGCGTGACAGTCGATTTAAAATAAAAACCCAACCATTTAAGTGAATGTCATAAATGGTTGGGTTCTTGTGATTGATCAGAACGTTATAACTTTATCCTATCTACGTAGTATTAAAGGATATTTAAACGAGCTACGAGCGCAAGTAATACTTGCAATAGGATTTGAGCGTTAACAGCAACATCTGTGTCAGTCGTCGTTACATTGACTCCGCGAGAGTTCTCGATATAAGTTTGCTGACGATTAATTTGAGTCGTTTTAATCTTCTCATTTAATTCTTGTGTTAGCTCATCAGCACGATCACTATCAGCTACTGAAATACTAATGATTAGCGCAATGGCTGCTTGTAATCCAATTTGAACGTTAACTGCTGCTTGTGTGCTAGTTGTCGTCACTTCAACGTCACATGAATCTCTAACAACAATAGATTCATAAGATTGTTGACTCGTTTTAATAGTTTGTGTTGCATCTTGTGTATCATCTGAATCTAATGGATGACAAGATGATGGATCTAAAGCATTCCATCTCTTTGGTCCACCACATGAAAGACGATTTTGTCTTCCGGTGTTATAAACAACTGGTGCTCTTTGTTGTGAGAATTGAGGTGTTCTTCTTGGCATTCTATTTTCCCTCCTCTATCAATCCTTACATTACTTACATATGAAAAAAGTGACTTGCTAGGAAAGGCCAATCAATTATTTTATTAACATATAGGCTTAGTAGAATTAATCATTATTGTTTTGATTGTTTTTTAGAGAATCGACAGACTTTTGTAATCCTTCTACTAGCTCTTTTAATTGCTGTTTAGTCGTGTCATCTACTTGAGTGTTTTGAAGATCAACATTGTGTTTCTTTAAGGTCGTATCCACTAATAAGTCAATGACCTTATTAGATACAACTTGTAAATCATTAGAAATATCATTGTTTTGTTGATCTTGAGGTTGGTTCGTTTCTTCGTTGTTTTGGTTATTCTGGTTGTTATCATTCGCACCATCACTCATGGTATTCACCTCCACTGCTATATTTATAAAAAAGCCTATTGGTAGGAAGGTTGTTCTATCTCATTATTTTTAAAACTATAAACCTACCTCTCACCCCTACTTTATGAGGTTCTTTAGAGAAGTGGAGGGGCATCAATCCTATGAATGCTAATAAACTTTGCAAAACCTAAGCCCTTTTCTAAAATTAGGCAACTGTAAAGATGAATTAAATATCACTTAATAACGCTCTGTTAGTGTACATAGTTAATCCTTTAAAATTGCTCTTAGCTAGTGTGTGATGGTGATAGGCTAAAAGCGACCTCAAACAGTGAGTCAAGCTAAGGAAAATGGACTTATTAAATTTTAAAAAATAAGATGTTGCGGGGTATTTAGTTTGTGTAAACGCTACCAATGCTGTAGGGAGCGCATTTGTTAGGTTGAATATAAATTTGGAGGAATAAAAAGCATTTGACAGCATTTAAAAGTTTTTAAAAGAATGATGTTTATAACTTGAAATTAGGAGTAAATGTGGTACTATATAGAAGGAAATACTGTTAAACAGTAAAATTTTCTGGGAAGGGGTAGATGGTTATGACAACATCTTTAATTCTTGTTTCAACGATTGTGTTTTTCTTTTTAGCGACAGTTTATTTCGTGGACAGCATTATGACGCGTATCAAGAAGAAGAAATCAGATCTACGCCTAGAACCAGTTCAAGCCGAAGCTGAAATGGATCTAGTACACCGCTAATCGAGTTAGATATATAATTTTTCATGCTATTCAAATAGATGAAACGACTAAGCCGGTAAGTGCACACCACACTTGCCGGCTCATTTTTTAATATAAGTCAGATCTTAAATATTGAAACATCGGCATAAAGTTCCGTATTTGATCGACCTGATTGATCTCAAGCTCCACAGTTAAGATATCTTCTTCATCATCGCCTTCCATTAAAATCTCCCCTATTGGATCAACAACGATCGAAAGCCCACCAAACCTATAGTTAATGTCACTTCCAACGCGATTACACGCCACGATATAGCATTGGTTTTCAATTGCTCGCGCTTGAATTAATGTACGCCAATGGCCGATCCTTTCTTCTGGCCACTGTGCCACTAAGTAAACCACTTTCGCACCGTGAATGGCGTGCGACCTGACCCATTCAGGAAACAGTAAGTCATACCCAATCAACCCGGCACTTGGAATCCCATGTACTTCAAACAGTCCATCACCTTCTCCTGCAATAAAATACTTTTGCTCCTTCATTAAGGGGAATGGATGAGCTTTACTATATTCTTTGAGTAATAGGCCATTCTCATCATAGACGTACATGGTGTTGGTGAATCCAGAATTTCCAATTTTAGCAACAGAACCACCAATGATCGTGACTGAGTGTTTACGAGCTAGATGACTTAAATAGGCATGAGAGTCCCAGCCTTCATAATCAGCGATGTCATCTAGCTGGATTAATTCGTAGCACGTGTTCCACAACTCAGGTAGAACAACAACATCAATGTCTTTTGTGAGTTTATTTAATTTATTGTTAATCTTTTCTTTGTTTAATTCAGGCTCACCAGAAGTTAAATCCATTTGTAACAGTGCTACCTTCATAGAAGCACCTCCAGTTAATCTGTTTAAATTTTCAGTCTTTACAAAAGCAGAAAAAGCATATAATCTTCAAAGTAATGAGTTGAAAGATGAAGGAGGTAATCTCAATCGTACATTTTGAACAATCTGAATTACTAAAGCGGTTACCCGAGCAGTTTTTTGCTAGTCTTGTCGGTAAAACACAGGCATTAAAGCGTGAAGGACATGATGTCATAAATTTAGGTCAAGGCAATCCAGATCAACCAACTCCGGACAATGTTGTTAAAGCTTTGCAAAATGCCGCAGGAAACCCTATCCATCATAAGTACTCGCCGTTTCGGGGGTTTTCATTTTTAAAAGAAGCCGTCGCAACATTTTATGAGCGTGAATATGGTGTTACACTCGATCAAGAAACAGAAGTCGCGGTTCTTTTTGGGACGAAGACAGGATTAGTTGAAATTAGTCAGTGCTACTTAAATCCTGGCGATACAGCACTGCTACCTGACCCAGGCTACCCTGATTATTTATCCGGCATTGCTTTAGCAAACGCTAAACCGAGCTTTTTTCCACTTTTAGAAAAGAATCACTTTCTACCAAACTATGATGAGATGAGTGAGGAAGCGCTTGATTTGGCGAAATTAATGTTTTTAAATTATCCGAATAACCCAACCTCAGCAACAGCTACGCGTGAATTCTTTGATGAGACAGTTGAAGTAGCGAAAAGGCGCAATATTTGTGTCGTGCATGATTTTGCCTATGGGGCGATTGGCTTTGATGGTCAAAAGCCGACAAGCTTTCTCGAATCTGAAGGAGCGAAAGAAGTCGGTATTGAAACCTATACGTTATCGAAAACTTATAATATGGCTGGGTGGCGAGTTGGCTTTGCAGTCGGTAATCATTCTGTCATTGAAAGCTTGAACGTCATTCAAGACCACTTGTACGTTAGTTTGTTTGGTGCAGTACAAGAAGCGGCAGCTGAAGCATTATTAGGAGATCAGTCTGCGGTGGATGAGTTGGTGACTACATATGAGACAAGGCGAGATGCATTAGTTAAAGCAGCAAAATCTATTGGTTGGGAAGTCACCGCACCTAAAGGAACATTCTTTGCTTGGTTTAAAGTGCCTGAAGGATATTCCTCAGAGCAATTTGCTGAGCTTTTGTTACGTGAGGCGCATGTTGTTGTCGCACCAGGTAGTGGATTTGGTGAAACAGGTGAAGGTTATGTCCGTATTGGATTACTCGATGAGCCAGAGCGATTAGAAGAGGCGATGAAGCGAATTGGTCAGCTAGGTGTATTTTAAATGGGGAAACCCCACCATTAACCATGAAAATGAAAGTCAAGTTCAGAAATGGTACGAGGCATTAAGAAAGTAAAAACTCACAAAATAAGGAGAGGATGAGGGTAATGACGCCTATTAAGTATGCGATTCAGGATTACTATCCAGAAGATTTAGCCCATTGTTTTGGATGTGGTCGTAATAATCAATTAGGTCATGGGTTTAGAACAGGATGGAGTGGTGATGAAACGTTAACCATTTATAAGCCAGAACCAGAGCATACAGCTATTCCAGGTTTTGTTTATGGTGGCTTATTAGCATCACTCATTGACTGTCATGGGACAGGTTCAGCTTCTTTAGCCTTGCACCGCAAACAGGGCAACGAGCCAGAAGATAGTATAGAACCACCTCGTTTCGTAACAGCTTCATTGGAAGTGAAATACTTAAAGCCAACGCCTCAGAACGTTGAATTACTTACAATTGGACAAGTTGAAGAAGTCCACTCGAAAAAGTTTAATGTACATACAGAAGTGTATGCTCATGAAGATCTTGTCGCTAAAGGGCTTGTCGTTGCAGCTGTCATGCCTGAAGGGTTTGGCTCGTCGTAGTTTATATGAACGAATGTAACTGAACGAAAAATGTATAAAAATTATAGTACTTAGCCAAAATTAAGGAAGACTTATTAATACATTTTCGGAGGTAACTTTAGTGGCGCAACAAGAGCACTTCAATCAGATAATGGAGTTAACAGAGCAGCTACATGAACAAATAGAAACTTATTGGCATCAATTTTCTTCATTCGATACTTGGCAATTTTGGGTCAATCTATTTTTAGTAATTCTTCCATTAATTATTTTGTATTTTGCTATTGATCGCACTAGAATATTTGAAATTTTATTTTATGGTCTTTCAGTTCATATGCTTTGGAATTATTCAAGTAACTACTTAGAATCAGAAACCTTGTTTGTAACCGTTTATTTTACTACACCGTTGTTACCTTACGCCTTTTCAATGGTTGCCTCAGCCTTACCTGTTGCTTTTATGTTATTGTATCAGTATTGTACCAACCGAGGGAAAAACTTCTATATCTACGTGATATTATTAAGTGCTTTTTTCGCGTTATTATTCGCCCCATTAGAAACGATGATTGGGCTTACTTATTTAGGGGAAGGGTTTAATTATTTTTACATCTTTCTTATCGATATAGTCATTGCTATAGGTGCATACTGGCTTGTTCAGATTTTAATTAAATCTCGTGATCGCGCAATTTCAAAAACATGAACAAGTAAAAGCTGTCCTATTTAACGGTAGGACAGCTTTTACTTTTATTAAAGTTCTGGGTCTTCATAATAGTAATCAACTGGTTCTGGAGCGATTTCTGAACGCTCTAGTGCAGGTGTAGAAGGCCTAGCAGCATGATAAACAGCTGCACCTACAATTTTCGTTACATCTTCTAATTTCTCAGTGCTAATCTTTTCAATTGTGTCTTCTGGCGAGTGGTACCATGGCTCTAATGGTGTATGAATGAATAGGGCTGCTGGAATTCCCCTTTCATAAAATGGCACGTGGTCACTACGACCAAGCATGCTAAATGGCGGTATGTCATTATGAGACACTCTAGCACCAGCTGAAGCGGCTAAATCAGTTACGGTATTTTGATTACCATCAACTGTGAACATGGTTAAATCACCAGCATCAGCACTTCCAATCATATCTAACTGGAACATGCCTACAGTACTTTCAACCTCATCTTCACTCATGTTCTCCGCATAATAACGAGAACCAACTAAGCCTCGCTCCTCAGCTCCAAAAGCAATAAATTGAATTTCTGTATCTACAGGAGCATTAGCCATGACGCGAGCTAATTCTAATAAAGCACCAGTTCCAGAAGCGTTATCATTGGCACCAGGTGAACCTGGAACAGAATCATGGTGTGCCCCTACGATTAACTTTTGCCCACTATCTTGGTTACGATTGTTTGGCTCTTTAGTCGCAATGACGTTGTAAGATGTGAATCCTAATGTATCAAAAGGTTGGATTTCTACATCTTCATAACCATAACTTTCAAATTCCTCAACTAAATAATCCACCGTTTCTAATTCAGCATCAGTTCCAGCAACTCTTGGACCAATCGTTTCAGATAAATAAGAAACATGCTCGTAAATTCGGTCGATATCAATTTGTTTTATAACCCGGTTGTCAAAAGCATGATCCCCAGGGTTACCGGTATCATCTGCATAACCTGATAGAGGTACCATTGTAAAAACTAAGATTAAGATTAACAAATAAAACAAAGAACGTTTCATAGACTTCTCCTCACTTTCGTTAAATAATAAACTTTTGAGGTCTGTGTCTTAGAAGTAGGTAAAGGTTAAATTTGAATAAATATTCAGAATTTAATCTTAATTCTATTTTCATCTGTGTACCCTACTCTTGTAAATAGTGCATAACTCCTTATTGTTAATAGAGTAATAGATTATATATACTTGTTAGAATTTGCTTATACCCTAGCTTAGGGGGTTTTCGGCATTTTTCGAGTAGACCAAAGTATTAGTATGAAATAATGGGTTGTAATGAACTGTCTTGACGTTTCAATCAACATCATATAAAGTGAACACAAACGAATAAAGGAAGTGAACTGTAGGCTAATGAAGTAAACTCCTATTTTACACACGAACGGAAAAGTATGTCGTTTATGCTCTCATTAAGAGAGTTTATTTTGCATGCTTTTGGTTAGTTGTAGGATAGGAGTGGTGGTCTTACTTGTTCATTTTAATTTTGAACGGTAATTTTTCTTAGCTCCTATCCTCATGAGATTGAGGTAGGGGCTTTTTTTGCTCCGAAACGAAAGGAGTAGGTTATATGTTATGTCGTATTTATGAAGTTGAATATGAAATTAGTAGCCATATGTTGTTTCAAGTAAAAGACTTAACCATTCAAGAGGGTGACTGCATTGGGTTGGTAGGAAAGAATGGTTCTGGAAAATCAACATTACTAAGTTTAATTAATGGAGACCTTGAACCAACAAAGGGGTCTATTAAACGCTATAGCCAAGTAGAACTTTTGCCACAAATTAAACCAGCACAACAAGGTATGAGTGGAGGGGAATTAACTCAAGAGTGGTTAAAGGACTTATTTGCAAGAGAGAGTGATCTCATCTTATTAGACGAACCAACGACTCATCTAGATTACTGGCGGATTGAAGAGCTTGAACGACAATTGAAAGCGTATAAAAAGCCTATGGTGATTGTCTCTCATGACCGTACATTTTTAAATCGATTGTGTAATCAAATTTGGGAAATTGACGGTAAAGCCGTTAATGAGTATCAAGGGAACTATGACGATTACGAAAGGCAGAAGCTAGTCGAAAAACAGCACCATGAAAAAGAATACGAAAAATACTTGGAACAGAAGCAGCATTTAGAACAAGCAATTGAACAAAAAGAGGCAAAAGCTGCCCGCGCAACAAAAAAGCCTAAAAACGTCTCAGCATCAGAAGCCAAAATCACAGGAGCTAAGCCATACTTTGCCAAAAAGCAGAAGAAGCTCAATAAAGGTGCAAAAGCGTTAAAAACACGCCTTGAACAACTTGACCCAGTTGAAAAAATTAAAGAACTACCACCGATTGAAATGCAATTGCCAAATACTGAAGAATTAGGTTCGAAAACGTTAATTCGTTGTGAAGACTTGGAAGGTAAAGCAGGGGATAAGGCGTTATTTTACCCGACAACATTTTATATAAAATTTGGTGAGCGAATCGCGATCATTGGTGAGAATGGATCGGGCAAAAGCACACTGATTAAAAATATAATGGAACAACGAGAAGAAGTAAAACACTCGCCTCAATTAAAAATTGGTTATTTCGATCAACAACTCAAGACTTTACGAAGTGAAAAAACGATTATAGATAATGTTCGCGAAACCTCGATTCAAGATGAAACCCTAATGCGAACGATCCTAGCTCGATTAGGGTTTAGGCGTGAAAAAGTTTATAAAAAAGTCGGCGTTTTAAGTGGTGGTGAGCGTGTAAAAGTCGCATTAGCTAAAATTTTTGTAAGTGATGTTAATACATTAGTGTTAGATGAGCCAACGAACTTCTTAGATATAGAAGCGCTAGAAGCATTAGAAGGGTTGCTACTGGAGTACCCAGGAACGTTAATTTTCGTCTCACATGACCGGAGCTTTGTTAATCGACTTGCTAAGAAACTACTTATTATAGAAAATCAACAAGTTCATTTGTTTGAAGGTAGTTTAGATGAATGGCAAAATTCTGTGCCACATGCGAGCGCAGTCAATAACCTTGAGCAAGAGTTATTAGTGATTGAAAACCAAATTTCAGAAGTATTAGGTAAATTAAGCTTAACCCCGTCAGAAGAGCTCGAGAAAGAATTTGATCAGTTAATTAAGCGGAAACAAGCATTGAAGAAAATGAACTAGCAGTAAGCACGACAATTAATTACAATAGAGTAAAGGTGGTGGGTAAATGGAGCTATTAATCGTAAGGCATGGTCAGTCTGTTGCAGACCTTGAAAACCGACATGAAGGAAGGGCTAACTTTCCGTTAACAAGCTTAGGAGAAGAGCAGGCAAATCAAGTTGCAACATGGATTGATGATCATTATGAAATTGATCACATTATATCAAGCCCATTAAGACGCGCTAATACAACAGCGAATTACATTGCAGGTAAAGTCGGTGGAATTGTTAAACAAGATGACGCTTTAATGGAGTGGAACAACGGGAAGCTTCAAGGGATGCTCAAGACTGAAGCGGTGGATCAATTCCCATTACCGCAAGAAGGACGTAAACGACATGATGATTATTATGAATGCGAGTCGATGATTAATTTTAGAGCGCGTATAGAAACATTTTGGTCGAAATTATTAGAAGTTGAAGCAGAGCGTATATGTATTGTGGCGCATGGTGGAACGATTAATATGCTTTATCAAAGCTTTATGAATCTCCCGATGGATACGAATGTTACCTTGCATACTGGTGATACAGGTGTTCATCTGTGGCAAGTCAAAGGTGGAAAGCGCATAATCAAATATGCTAACTTACAAATTCATTTAGGCTAGGTACGTCATAGAGGAAACTTATATAACTCTTGAATAACTTGTTATGTTAACAAATTGACAGGTTCATCAACATATGGCTATAATGTAGATAAATAAACAATACATGTTACATGTATAAAATGAATAGTATTAACTAAAACTAAAAAAGATGGAATGCTGTTACATTCCATCTTAGTAGCAGCTCTCCGCCTCGCAAGGTAAGAGTTGTTACCGTCTGTGGTGTTAATTTTTTGTCTTACTACCTTGCTCGCTACAGCAAGGTAGTTTATTTTTGACTGTGTTTATCATGAAGATAAACGGAAAGACAAAAATATGAGCATCTAATAACGTCATGAATCCTATAGATCCTAGGATTACCCATAACATTTTATGGCTCATAGGCTCACCCCCTTTCTCACCTATAGATAGACGAGATAAAAGAGGTAAAACGTCACAGAAATATGTCCTGTGACTTGCTTTTACAACCCAGCCATTGAAACAAGAGTATACTTAAATGTTAGTTTCTTCTTCTTTATAGTCCAGCTGCTTCTCTAACTTCGCCAACAATTTTGAAAAGAAACATTATACTTATAAAACCTATTAATGTTAACAAATTGACAGGTTCATCAACATATGGCTATAATGTAGATAAATAAACAATACATGTTACATGTATAAAATGAATAGTATTAACTAAAACTAAAAAAGATGGAATGCTGTCACATTCCATCTTAGTAGCAGCTCTCCGCCTCACAAGGTAAGGGTTGTTACCAGCTCAGTTGCTAAACTTTTTTCTTACTACCTTGCTCGCTACAGCAAGGTAGTTTATTTTTGCCTGTGTTTATCATGAAGATAAACGGAAAGACAAAAATATGAGCATCTAATAACGTCATGAATCCTATAGATCCTAGGATTACCCATAACATTTTATGGCTCATAGGCTCACCCCCTTTCTCACCTATAGATAGACGAGATAAAAGAGGTAAAACCCTTACCTTGCTTAACGAATTACTGCTTGTCTCAATTATACATGAACCTCCAATTTTTATGAAGTTGTATCGAACGTACATTTGTGTTTTGCAAATAAAAAGTCACAGAAATATGTCCTGTGACTTGCTTTTACAACCCAGCCATTGAAACAAGAGTATGCTTAAATGTTAGTTTCTTCTTCTTTATAGTCCAGCTGCTGCTTCTCTAACTCCGCCACACGCCTCTCAAGGTCGTTTTCACTTTTCTTACTTGAAAAGGCTAAAAAGGCGCTAACCAGTAGACCTAATCCAAGACCAATAAACATGCCAGCACCAGATTCACCAAAAATCATTCCAATCCCCATGCCTAACAATAGACCACCAGGGATTATTAATTGTCTCGAAGCCATAATAACCCTCCATAATTAAACCGTATATTTAATACTATTACGACAAAGTTTGGACAATTCCTTTAAAAAAGTTAATGAAGCGACTAAAGAGGAGTGTAAAGGTCAGAAGGAGAAATAAACAAGTGAACTGTTTATAGAAGAACCTAGAGGCTTTGATGCATGATAAGTAGAAATCCATATATCTCACTGAATTGAGGTGGTTTTTTGAGTAGGATTGAAGCTGTAGCTTTATTTACTATGTTTAGTTTTTTAATATGGCTGTATGTGTCTGCTAATCACTCTACTATTGATGACTGGTGGACGGTAAAATCAATTAGAGAAATCACGTTAGAGAACGAAGATATTACGATCATTTCACCCCCGAATTTTACGATTTCACCTATAAAGGTGTTAAGCGGCTTGGTGATTTTTATCATATTAGGGATCATGCTTTCACTTTTGGTTATGAAAAGAAGGCGCCTGAATAGAGATGTAAAATAAGAAGACTCAGAGCTATTAACCCTGAGCTTTCATCTTAATTAATGCGAGGTTGGTAGCGGATGTGACTTCCAACCTACTATTCAATGGCGTCTTTTGGAATTTCCCAAATCGCCTGGCCTGTTGTAAATGGATTCTCAAATATGAATTCATAAAAGTCAGCATCTTCAACGTCAAATACAATTTCGCCTTTCATCGAGCGCCCTGCACCGAGTGAACCATCTAGACTTCCGCGCCCATCAACCATCAATGTCTGATCCTGAGAATAACCATCACTAGTGAAAAGTGACATATTTAACATAGTAGACATGGATTCTTCTTCATCTCCAGTGTTTTCAACTTCAAGTTCAACCGCTAAGAATAAATCGTTATCTTCTTCAATAAACTCGTTATCACTTTCGATTTGACGAGTACCTAGTAAAGTGATTTTTAAATCATCAAATTGAACAGTATCACCAATTGATACTTCTTCCTCTTCATTACCCTCTTCTTCTGTACTTCCATCTTCTTCACTAGCATCTTCGTTATCAGCTTCTTCTTGATCAGCCTCTTCTTGACCATTTCCATTATCTTCTTGCGTTTCCTCTGATGCTTCAACATCCTCATCAACAGACTCCACGCTAGACTCGTCACAAGCCACTAAAAACAAAGATACAACAAACAACAAAACAACAGATAAAATTAGCTTTTTCATAATTTAACCCCTCCCAAATTTGATTACAAATATATTATAGGAAATGGGGTGGGTAGAAAAGTACCCAGTCAAATGTTTGTTGGTTGAGCTCTGAAAAAAACTAAGACATTACTGATTTCGATCCATTCTACGTTCAAAATAAGTATGCATTTTATAGTCACATATTTCTCTTGTCATCTTAAATAATATCTGCTCATCTTTCCCGTCAATATCAATATTAAATTGAAACATGGCATCATCAAAAGTAGCTAAGTTATCATTGCCTGTAGTCCATTTTGTCATTGGCATTTTAGCAATTAGATTAGATACCTTTCTCTCATCATACTCCCAAAGTTTTTGGTTTGCTTTATCAGAGAAATCGATATGTTTTCTATAATTCTTTTCCATATAGAAATTATGAAAGTAAGGCGCTACTTCTTTAGGGGTGATAGGGTTTGTCCATTCTTCAGATCCTTTCTCTAATAGGTATTGTAAGATCACCATTTTATAAGACTTAGACATTGTCTCTTTTTCAACTTTTGAGAGCCAATGAAAGTGTTTGTTGAAAACTTCTTCTTCGTGACTAGATAATTCATCAAATTCTTTTAGAAAAGCAAAATAGCCACCGAATTTTGTTTTGTATAATTTTGATTCCATTGTCGCACTTAAGTGCGCCTCTTTATAAGATGGGCGCCTTCCTAACTGCTTTTTAGTGTCTAAATAATCGAGATATATCTTCTCTTTTAAAGGACTAGCTTTTCTTTTTAACTCTTCAATTAGATTGATAACTTCTGTTTCTAGGTTGAATGAACAACTTGTTGGCACGACTGGTTCAATTGAGAGTTGACTAGTCTTGCCAGGTTGTTTGGAATCATTAAACATCATGAGTTTAGTCTCTGCGTTTCGATAGTTACCTATAAGGTCTATAATGACACAATAGTCCTTGTTAGCCAAAGTTCTTAGCCCACGTCCAACTTGTTGGGTGAATACGACTAACGATTCAGTTGGTCGTGCAAATAATAAAGTATCGACAGAAGGAATATCGACACCTTCATTGAATAGATCAACTGTAAATATAATTTCAACTTCAAGTCGTTCTAATTGACCTATTACTTCTTTACGTACGTCTTTGTTGGATTGTCCTGTTAATGAAATAGCTTCAACACCTTGTTTTTTAAAGTATTGTGCAAGAAATTCTGCCTGTTTTATTGTCGAACAAAAACCGATTGTTCTTGTTTGACGTTTATTTAACCATTCTTGATAAATGTAAGAAGCTCTATCCTCTTGCAATTGCTCAATAGTTAGCTGTTCTTTGTCATACTGCGTTCCTAACCATCGAATCTCACTATAATCAATATCATCAAGAACTCCATAGTATTGAAAAGGTGAGAGCCAACCATGGCGAATGGCATCAATGAAGCTAATTTCACAGGCAAGATTGCCGTCGCATAAAGCTAATACATCTTGCCCGTCCGTTCTTTCTGGAGTAGCTGTTAACCCTAGTAGGAACTCAGGTTTAAAATAATTAATGACTCTTGTGTAAGTGTTGGCTGCTGCATGATGGAATTCATCAACTATAATTAGATCAAACTCGTTTGGATCAAAGCTTTCTAATCTCTCTTGTATTGATAGAGTCTGTACAGATGCGAATATAATATCTTTATCTTTTTCTTTTGAAGTTCCATTATATATTCCACCTGGTTTTTCTAAGACATGCTCAAAAGATTGTCGTGCTTGGTTAAGAATTTCTTCGCGATGAGCTATAAAAAGAACTCTAGAGTATTGTTTAGAGAAGAATGCAGCAAGGTACGTTTTTCCTAAACCTGTTGCTAGTGCAACGACTGCTTTATTATACCCTTCATCAACCGTTTCAGATAATGAATCAAGTGCAATTTTTTGAGCAGGTCTTGGTTCTGGAATTTTTTCTCTATACCTTGACTCAACTTCTCTTGTTGTTGTTTCAAGTTGGCTGACTTCATCTACTGTAGGGAGAGTAAGTTCTATTTCTTCTTGTTTAGTCCATTTAGTATTTAAGTTAGGGTATTGGGCATGAAACTGCTCATGGGTTAATCCATACTCCTTAATAGTTTCATGGTTGATTTCTATTGTTTGATTACTATAAAACATTTCAATAAATTTATTTAACGCCTCATGAAAAACTGTAGTAGAATGGCTTCTCTCCATTCGAAGGTTCCACTCAACACCAGAGGTAAAAGCTGAGCGTGAAAGGTTTGAAGATCCAACTACTAAAGCACCTTGCTCTTTATGTTTAAATAAATAAGTTTTAGGGTGAAAAGAATGGCCTGAGCTTTGCCATAGGCGTAACTCGAAATTCTCGTATTCACTTAATTCTAGCAATTTAATTAAGGCTTTTGGTTGTGTGATGTATAGGTAATCTCCTGTTAATATTTTAACGTCTGCACCTTGGTTTAGAGCTTCCCTTAGATCATCAAGGATTAATTTTACTCCAGACTCCATAATAAATGAACTTAGTAAATAAATCGTTGTAGAGTTTTGAATATCAGATCTAATGTGTTGATATAAATTTTGAGTATACAGAGAAACGTTAGACATTAGTCCTCAACCTCTTTTAAGAATATTTTTTCAGCGAATCCACCACGATTTTCTACTTTTTCTTGTCTGATGTTTTCTATTTGGTCAAACGTTGAACCGTGAACCTGTGCCAAGGCATGAATGAGCTCTAAAATATCTGCTAATTCTCCCAATGCTTGATCAACATGGCTAGCCTCGAAGTACTCGTCTGCTTCTTCGCTTAATTTCTTCTGTAATTCTTTTATGTAATCTTCTTGCGTCAGTGTTTCAGTGGTGAAGTTTTTTCCAGAAGCTGCAATTATTTCAGGGATTTTGTCACGGACAAGCTTATTATAAGTTGGCATAATTACCCTCCTCAAACTGTTAATATAATTGTAAACAATTTATATAACTTCATCAATTCACCATATTCCTACAACATCATCCTTTCTCCCCATTTTGGTAAAATCCCCCTTTATATAAGCATAAAAAGCCGAATATATGGGTAAGAAAAGGTTATGGCATAAAATGAAATAGTAAGGAGTGCTTTAGATGAAGCTTTTAATGACGTTAGTGTTAAGTTTAATGTTAGTTATAGCGGCATGTGGGACAGCAGATGAGCCTGATGAGGATTTAGGCATGGGTGATCCTGCACCGGAAGATCAAGAGGAAGATATGGAAGCGGGCGAGGACCCTGATGAGTCTTTGGATCGTGATGAGGAAGAAGGTACAGGAATAGAAGATCAAGATGATGAACTTCATGAGGAGTCAGAAGAGATGGAAGAAGAAGCTGAAGAAGGCCGTAATTATGGAATTAGAGAATTTGAGCTAGAGATAGAATTTGAAAATGGTGGCGAGTGGAGCTTCGAATATGAAATAAAAGGGGATGGAGATAAGGAAGCAGAAGTGGAGATTGATAATGGTCAGGAATCTGATCGTGATGGAAATCAAGCGGAAGAAGAAATTGAAAATATGTTTGAGGCTGTACAGTTTGCCCCTAACATGTCTAAAGAAGAAGTGTTCCAACGTATCTATGACCACCTTGAGATTATGGAAGGTGAAGTAGATGAGATTGAATTGGATATTGAATTTGAAGATGGCGAGACACTTCAAGTAGAAGAGGATTATTAAGATGTTTAAGGCGCCTAACTATAAGGTTAGGCGCCTTGATAATGTTACCAATCTTCCTTCTCTTTCACTTTTCGCTTACGAAGACCTTCATTCTTCAATGAAATGTAGATGGCATACATGAGTAGGACCATTAAGAAAGTAAAAGGAAATGCGGTGATGGTTGCTGTTGCCTGTAGCCCTTCTAAGCCACCGCTTAATAATAAAACGGTTGCAATCGATGAAATTAGTAATCCCCAAATGATCAAGGTAGAGCTATTTGGGTTAAGATCTCCTTTTGATGAGAATACACCAAGAACATAAGTAGCAGAGTTAGCTGATGTAATAAAGAAAATCGTAATCAATATTAAAGCGCCAATGCTTAGTAGTAAGCTTCCTGGTAATTGTTCGAGGACAAGAAACATACCAACTTCTGGTGTTTCAGCTGTCGACTCTGCAATGTCTAGGTCATTATTAAGTTCTAAGTGTAGGCCAGTTCCGCCAAAGGTGACAAACCAAAGAATGGTGATTAAAGTAGGAACAAAGAGCACACCTATTATGAACTCTTGTAATGAACGCCCTTTAGACACTCGGGCTATAAAGGTACCAACAAAAGGACTCCATGATATGACCCATGCCCAGTAAAATAATGTCCATTCTCCCATCCATTCATTGTCTGTATAAGGTGTTGTCATAAAGCTTAATTCAGGAAGGCTTGTGGTGTATTGTCCAATGGCATTAACCACATGTTCTGATATGAAGATTGTCGGCCCAAGTACAAGGCCAGCTACAAGTAAGATGCCTGCAAGCCCTAGGTTCGATATACTTAAATAACGCATTCCAGAGTCTAAGCCGGTTACAGCAGAAAGTAAGAAAATGAATGTCACAGTGGCGATAATCATCAAGTAAACCATGTTGCCACTTTCAATTCCAAACACTTCAGACAGTCCACTACCAACTTGTAGTGTGCTCATACCAAATGATGTCGCAATTCCAATCGTTGTTGCGATAATAACGATAATATCAATAGTCTTACCAGGCCAACGATAGATTTGATCCCCAATGACATTGTAAAAAGCTGAGCTAATTAAGCCTGGGAGATTTTTACGGAATTTCGCAAAAGCTAGGGCTAAGGCAACAATGGCATAGATGCTCCACGGGTGAACTCCCCAGTGAAAGATTCCATAAAGTAAACCATAATTAGCTGCTTCCTGACTGCCTGGTTCAATTCCATCTGGTGGATCATGGAAGTGAGATAAAGGCTCACCTACACCCCAAAACACGAGTCCAACCCCCATACCAGCTGCAAACAGCATTCCAAGCCATGTGAAATATGTATACTCAGGCTTTTCACCTTTAAGACCTAACTTCATATGTCGATACGGTCCAAATCCTAAAAATAAACAATAACCTACAAATAATGCTGTAGCTAGCACATAAAACCAACCGAATTGCTCAATCATCATCGTCATCATAGCTTCCATTGTGGATGTCATCCCCTCTGGAGCGGCAACACCCCAAACGACAACAGCTAACACAACAATTGCTGAGACGATAAAAACACTGTAATGATTCAATTTTTCACTCCACTTCATTGGCCTCTTCCTTTCAAACGACTCTACTTATATATTTCACAAAGTTTTATTACAAAAACATCTTTTTGGAAAAGGGATTAATTTCTATCAAATATTAAATGGAAAATTTATTTTAAAATAGAAGGAAAAGGTGTGGTGGTAAAAACTTTTAGGAGGGTTGGTATGATCCGTATAGTTGTCCTATTAACAACTACAGTTTATTAGTGTCTTGTGACAGAGAGGATTATATAGGTTCGTTAAAAATCTACTTACAAACCTTGTTCAATAATCTAAAATTGACAATTTTTAGATTATTGTGTAATATTTACATAAAGATGGTTCATCACTATAAGTTGTGGTGAACATTGAAAAAAATAGTTTCAGTACTTTTTGTCACAGGTTTTATGCTTTTTTTGGTAGTACTGGCGTATTGGCAAGTGATGATGAAGTCAAGGAGGAGAAGGAGAAGCAGAAGTTTATAGTGGTGTAGAATCTTATTTAACGCCTTCAAACCTAAGCGGAGAAGCATATACTTACTATACATTTAGAGTAAGTACAAATGTTGGTGGAATTACTAATTTTCGATTTGATCCAGGAGATGGTTCGGGAGTAAGAAGTGGAAATGGTACAGGATCAAGAAACTTTTCACATGCATTCAGCACAAACTCTTTGGAAACAAATACAACCTCAGGACAAGCGGTTAGTGCCGACTATGGTCCCGGAGCAGTTTTTTACGGTAAAGCAACGATAAGCTATTAATAATGGTGGTGGAAGACCATGAATTTGCACAGAAATCGTATCTTATTTATAGTAGCCAGCGTACTAATGATTATCATTAGTACGCTGGCTTACAGCTTTTCGATCATGAAACAAGCGAATGAGGAAGTGACTCAAAATATTACAGATTTCTCAAGAGGTAGTTATGATATTCTGGTTCGTCCTGAAGATGCTCGAACGGAATTGGAACGTCAACTAAATCTTGTGGAGGAAAATTATTTAGGAGTTGGACAAGGTGGTATCAGTTTAGAAGAATGGTCCGATATTAAAAATCATGCGGATGTGGAAATTGCTGCCCCCGTCGCCTCTATTGGTCTGTTTACGGCCCTTGACAGAACATGGATGATGGAAAAGGATCCTGTTGACCCCATTTATTATGAAGTGGAATACAGTACTTCGGACGGGTATCACGAGTATACCGCTCAAGAGAAGACGTTTATGTATGATTTTGGTGAGCCCCAGCTCAGGTTTGGTTCAAGTTTTGACGTAAGCAGCGCTTATTTTGGAGAGGATATTGCGACTTTTAATTTTCCTGTTTCATATCATCAAGTTGTTGCTGTTGACCCGGTGGAAGAAGGGGAATTAATTGGACAAGATTTTTCTCCTCTAGAAGAAAAGGCATTTGATCCTACCACTGGTTATTCTGAGGGAGAAGAAGGATATGCATCCATCATGACACTGTCTGATGTTTCTGTTCCTGTGGAAATGCGAGTAACTGTTGATACATTAGAACCATTGACCGATGCGGATTTGACGGAAATATACGATCATTCTGTTGAAGGGAATCCAATGTTAACAATGGCAGAGTTCCCTGAAGAATATGCTAGATTAGTTGAGGAGTATCTATCGCCCAAAAGACTACATAATCCTAAGACGTTAGAACTGCATCCAAGTGACAATCATTTTCCTTTTTCTGAAGGTGTATTATATGTAACGGAAGACGGGAATTTATCTATTGGTGATCCAGATGATATTCCTAATTATGGTCAAGTATCCCATTATACTGCTCAACGAATAAAATTTAACCTGGAGCCTGTAGACTATAATATACGGGAAGATGGATCATTGGCAGTGGAACAAGTAGGGGTAGATGATTATTATCAAGCACCGATTTATCGAGAAATGCATGAAGAAGCAATTTACGAGGTAGATGAAGAAAATAGACCACTGAACGATAATGAATTTTTTGCATTTGTGGAAAATGGCACCTACTCGATTACAGAGTATGAAAATCAATTAGCCTCTTCCCCTTTAGGGATTTATGGTGGCGAAACCCCTTACCTAAAAAGTGATGAATCCGTTACCTTGCATCCATCTGCTATTGCAGGTAGCTATATAACAACACCTGCACATGGATTAATTTCACTGGAATGGGCTGAAAGGGTGAAAGGAGAAGAACCAATTGATGCAATTCGTGTCAGAGTATCGGGAATTGATGGATATGACCAAGCTGCGGCAGAATTGATTGAGTCGCTTGCCAATGAGTGGGAAGCGCAGGGTTATACTGTAGATATTGTTGCTGGAGCATCTTTAACCGAAATGACTGTCGATGTAGAGGGCATTGGTCAAGTGATTCAGCCTTTTACAACGCTAGGTGCTGCCGATCAAATTCTGCATAGCTGGAATGCTTTGCAATTATTAATCACGATTCTTTTCTTTTTCGTTGCATTTACATTTATCCTGTTTACTTTTCATCAAATGCTTAAAGCAAGACAGAAGGATGAAGCTTTATTAGCACAACTTGGCTGGTCAGCTAATCATATCCGTAAATTGCAATTAAAAGAATGGTCGAGACTGCTTTTGATTCCCATTGTGATTGCATTACTTATAAGCAGTTTTATTGATATTAGATCAGGAAATAACACAATGTTGATCTACAGTGTTATTCTCAGTATATTAGTGTTGATAAGCTATGTAATTGCGTTACGATTAGTTAAGAAGAAAAACAGTCAAGTTGTATTACTTGGGAAAAGTATACTGACTCAAAATATCTTTTTCTATTATCCGCTGATTCTTGCTGCATGTATACAGATCTTTATCATTACGTTGATGACTTGCTTTCTGCCATTTTTCCTTCTGCAATTCATTGGAAATGTTACGGAAACAAGGCTTGGTGTGTATGTACATGGCAATATTGAAGGAATATTTCTAGTGATGGTATTTCTCTTATATATAGTGGGGATGATCACTGTTATTCAATCGTTGTCCAATTTGTGGAGAGTGCGAAAGAAGGAAATTTCTTTATTTAATACCATTGGCTGGAGTAAAAAGAAAATAAAACAATATTTTTTGAAAGAAGTTTTGATTTGGGGAAGTATAGCGACTGGTTTAGGTTGTGTGATCAGTCTTATTGCTCTAGCATTCGTAGTAGAATTATCTTTCCATGTTATTGTAGGAAGTATTGTTTCGATACTGCTTATTTTAGGACTTACTTTACTATTTGCAAACCAATCTATGAATTGGTTCTTTTTTAGAGGGGTAGATGACCATGCTTATCAAGATTAAAAATGTAACAAAATCCTATCAAATAAATAAGGAAAATGTGCACGTGTTAAAAGGGATTGATTTTGAAGTTGCATCAGGTGATTGGCTGACGATCACTGGACCGTCCGGCTCAGGAAAGACAACGCTATTGAAAGTCTTATCTGGCATTGAACAACCTGATGAAGGGTCTATTATGATTGGTGATTTTCATATTTCTGAAGGGGAAGAAGAGGAAAAAAGAAATTTCCGAAGAAGCAATATAGGCTATATATTTCAAGATTTTAAGTTATTTGAGCAGTTTAACTTATTATTAAATGTGATGATACCTTTATTGCCGTATGAGAAGAAGGAACAGATTGAGAAAAATGCAAAGGAAATTCTGGGCAAAGTAAATCTTTCACATCGAGAGAAGCATCAGCCGGCTTTGGTATCAGGTGGAGAAAAACAACGAACAGCGATTGCAAGATCCTTAATCAATCGGCCTAACATATTGCTTTGTGATGAACCAACGGGAAATTTAGATGTAGAAAGCAGAAATCATGTTATGTCTATACTCAAAGACCTTCAAAAAGAAGGGATCACAATTATTCTTGTAACCCATGATACAGAGTTAAGCACTTACGGAGACCATTTGTTTGAAATGCGAGACGGACTGTTAACAAGAAAGCAATACTCTTAATATTTGAAGCGGAACGTTAAAGTAATCACTTCTTAGCTCGTTTGAGGTGATTACTTTTTATTGTGTGCTAAGCATGGCAACGATCTATGGGGTGAATGTTCACTGCTAAGTACACATCAACCAACCGCTAGAGAAACACAAGGTAAAGCCTAAGGGAAGTGTGTATCAAACACGCGTCGTATACGGCTTAATGCTAAGAAAAATCTTTTGATAAATCGGACTTTGAACCAAAGTAAAAATAAACGTGAAGACAAAGACAGGCCCACCTAAAACTAATCCAATTAAAAGCACACACGACTCAACGTAAATACGAATCCTTTGAATCGATTTACCGGTTAAATCAGCGATTGAAAGCATGAAGCCATCACGAGGGCCAAGCCCTATTTGTGCAGCAGAATAGGTTCCGCCTCCAACGCCCATCGCGACGATCGCTAACAGCATAATAGCGATATCCTCAACTAACGAACTTCCAACAGGGAACCATTGTAAGTATAGAAATAGATCCACAAATACACCGACTAAAAAGGCGTTAAGGAATGTCCCGACGTTGATGTATTGGCGTCTTGTGAAAAATGTAAAAATCATAATAATGAGGCCAATGATGATTGTCCACGTTCCAACCGTTAACCCTATTAAGTCAAAAAGAGCAAGGCTTAATACATCCCAAGGGTGAATCCCAAGGTATTGCACTTGAATGGCAAGTGATATGCCGTATGCAAATATAACTAAACCGGTGAAGAAGATGATCAATTGTTTATAAATCATATGGAACATCCCTTTTTGCTTTTTATAAATAAATTATATTGTAACACGGAATACTGACTGGTGATATATGGAATTTAGTATGCTAAAATAGTAAGTAGAACAAGTCGAATGGAGTGTTTGGATGGCAGTCGTGACAGTTGATTTTGATGGTACGTTGTATCAAGGTAACTCATTTAAAGTGATGTTTCAAGTTGCTAATAAAGAGTATGGTGTAAAAGAGTGGGCTGTAGTTAGCGCTGGGTTAGTTAAGAGTGTGTTCGTCGGAATTTTTAAAGGGAAAGAGGCGTTTAAGCACCAGTTTTTCCATGGTTTTGTGAAGTCGTTTAAAGGAAAGACGCAAGAAGATTTAGCGTCGTTTTTTGATGAGTTAGCTCGTGGAGATCTAGAGAAAGTCAATCGTGAGTTAGTGGACAAGATTAAGCGTCACCAAGCAGACGGTGATGACATTGTTATCTTATCAGGTGCATTAATGCCTTTTTTAAACGCGTTTGTTCGTGAAGTCGGGTTAGAAAACGTCTCGACGATTGGTACGCAACTTGTTTTCGATGATGAAGGTGTTTGTGTTGGTAAGATGGGACGTATAGTAAACGGAGATGAAAAAGTTAATCAACTGCGTGCTTGGCTTAGGAGGAATGAGAAGGATGAGCAATCTGAAACGCTTTATGCCTATGCTGATAGCGAATCAGACGCGCCGTTATTAGATCTCGTTGATTACCCAATCGTCGTGAATCCTGATGAAAATATGGCGAAGTTAGCGACGCAAAAAAGCTGGCCGGTATTTTAAAGGAGTTCAAATAGTGGACTCTTTTTTCATTTAGGATAGGTTAACCGTTTTAGTATGTTTGAAAATGTCGATATTTTTGGAAAGAAAAGTAAAAGAAAACCCTTCATTTTTTAGTTGTTATGCAATATATTGGATTTATGGGAACTCAAAATTCATTTAAAACAATTCAACGTCAATCATTAAGAGAACAAGTTTATCATCAACTTAAAACAGCTATTATTCGATTGGATTTAGAACCCGGTCAAAAGGTAAAGGATCAAGAATTGGCAGAGAAATTCCAAGTTAGTCGAACACCTGTAAGAGAAGCTTTAAGACGTTTAGAAGATGAGGGATTAGTAGTTACAAGCCCAGGATCATTTACCCGCGTAGCTGAAATTCACGAAGAGGAGGTGAAACAAGCAACTCTTGTGGTTGCCACGTTACACGCACTAGCAGCTCGTGAAGCGTGTTATTACTTGCGAGAGCAAGATTTATTAGAGTTACGTCAGATTAATCATAGGCTAGAATTTAGCCTTAGAGAAAATGATTTAATCAGTGCTGTTGAGTGTGATGATCAATTCCACAATGTTTTCTTGGAACAATCTCGTAATGATGAAATTATTAGAGCTCTAGAACCTGTTGAGCCCAAAATTCGCCGTTTAGAATTTGCGAAGTTTAATTCAGTTGAAGGTATTTACTCAGTGAGTGATCATGAACTAATAATAGAAGCTAGCAATCACCAAAATTTAAACAAAGTATCAGACCTCGTTAAACAAAATTGGATGAGTTTGTTTGAGTTGTTAACTCAAAAATAGGAGGTTTGTAAAAGATGAGTGTGACAGAAAGAAGCAAGGAAGTGCATGATATCAATGTTTTGGAGTGGGCAAAGAATACGATTGATAATGTGCCGTCTCAACGTCTTGTTATTGATGAAGTATTAAATTCAGTAAGGAGAAATGAAATTTGGCGTGGTAAAGAGTGTTTGAACTTATTAGCGCCTGAAGCGCCTACTAGTCCGATAGTTCGTGACTTATTATCATCTGAAGTCGGTACGAGAGCAGCTGAAGGGAATATAGGAAGGTTAGAACGTTGGTTTGCTGGTACACAATATATTGATGAAATTGAAGCACTTTGTATGGAGTTACTAAAAAAAGCATTTGGAGTAAACTATGCTGATCATAGATTAGTTGCTAGCATGGTAGGGAATATGACAGTTTATTCTGCGTTAGCTGAACCTGGTGATCATATTATGAGTCTTACTCAACCATTTGGTGGGCACTCTAGTAACCGTTATGATGGGCCTGCTGGTGTTCGTGGACTCAATATTCATGATATACCAATGGATGATAAGAACTTGACAGTAGATTTGGCCGCCTTTGAAAAAGTTGCTCGTGAGGTTAAACCGAAGTTAGTCTCACTAGGCGCTTCGATGACTTTATTCCCATTGCCAGTTAAAGAGATTTCAGAGATTGTAAACCAATGGGGAGGAAAAGTTTTCTTTGATGGAGCTCATCAATTAGGGTTAATTGGGGCTGGTTTGTTTCAAGACCCTCTTAAGGAAGGTGCTGACATTGTAACAGGTTCTGCTGGAAAAACATTTAGTGGTCCACAAAGTGGAATTATTTTATGGAATGACCCAGAATTAACTGAGCCGGTAACAGAATCAATCTTTCCTACTCTTGCAGCTACTCATCAAGTGAATCGTGTAGCGGCATTAGCAATAGCAGCAGCAGAATTTTTAGCTTTTGGTGAAGAGTACATGACTCAAATTGTAAAAAATGCAAAGGCATTAGCTCAAGCTCTTGAAAATGAAGGTGTTTCGGTTATGGGTGGGCATAAAGGTTATACAGAGACTCATCAAGTAATTGCAGATGTCAGTAGTTTTGGTGGCGGCTATGATGTAGCCAACAAATTAGCTGAGGCTAATATAATAGTCAATAAAAACCTGATTCCAAAAGACAGACCGGAAGATTGGGATAAACCAAGTGGCTTAAGGATTGGAACAACAGAAGTAACCCGTTTAGGGATGAAGGAAAAGGAAATGGCGGATATTGCTAAGTTAATCGCCGATGTGATTAAAGGTGAACAACCAACTAATAAAGTTCAAAGGAAAGTTGTAAATATGAGGTACTCTTTTCAAAGATTATATTATTGTTATTCGTTATAATAAATATAGTCTAAATATAAAATAAATAGGCGTTAAAATTAAGTTGTAAGTAAGAAACAGACTGATTTGAAATGATCTCAACCTGCTACTTAAAAGGTTTTTCCTAAGAGAGGAAAACCTTTTGTAGGTGTAATAAATCTCATGCTATTTGCATATTTCATGATATTATGGCTAGTTTAGTAAGTAAGACACTAGAAATTATGAATCTCTTTGTAGTTTGGATTTAGTGGAGGAAGTTTATGAGTATTTATAGATGGATTATTGGTAGTTTACTAGCTATATTGTTAAGTTTCGTTGTGTTTTTTGGTGTCGTTATTTATTTAGATCAGACAGAATCTAACGATGTTGAAGCTGAAGAAGATGAAGAGACGTTGGAAGTTGAGCAAAATGTTGGCAGAGAAGAAGAAATAGAAGACGAGGTTGAAGGAGAAGGAGAAGCCCCAGATGTGGAGCTTAATCCATTTGGCGATTCAGTTAGTCAATCAGAGCTCACTTACGCCCAAGTACGTGACTATATTCATAAAATGTCTCACCAAAAAGTTGAAGCAAGTGTAAAAAGGGGTTTCTATCTAATAACTGATGAGCGGATTGAATGGTTAATTCAAGGGATTGAGCGTTCACAAGATGAATTAGGTGAAGATGCAGGGGTCTATCTTGATATTTTGACGCGCTTTAAAGAAGGCGACTTTTCAAGAGCGGATGAAGACCATAACACGATTTGGAGAATGCAAAATGGAGAGATCGGCAAGGCAACTGGGGTCTTAAGTGAAGAGGAAGAACAAGCTTATATAGAAGCGCATATAGAAGAAGATGAAGCAGCTTACGATGACTATCGCAGTATGCATTTGGAATAAAGTGGTTAACCTCAAATGAAATCGCCTGATTATTTTAGAATCAGGCGATTTTTTTAATAATCAGGCGAACGCCTAATTAATTAAGCGTTCGCCCGATTCCGCTCCTGCTCTTTAGCCCCCGAACCACACCCCACACACAAAATGAAAAAAATATTTCATTTTACTTGAAATAACCTGCATTATGAAATAAAATCATCATATAGATAATTATATGAAATAAATATTTCACAAAAGGTGTGTGGAAAATGAGTGCACATGTTATTAGAGAAATGAATTTTGAAGATAAGGTAAGTGGGTCAGCGAGGGCTTATGAGCAAGCCAAATCAGTGATTCCAGGTGGGGTGACGGCTAATATTAAACACTTCGCACCTCATCCAATTGTTATGGACCGAGCATCTGGAAGTCAGTTAATAGACATTGATGGTAACGAGTATATTGATTATTTATTATGTTATGGTGCCTTAATTTTAGGGCATGGTCATCCAAGGGTGAAAGAAGCGGTTTATAAACAAATGGAGCAGTGTGGTTCTTTTGTATTTGGTGCGCCGCATAATTTAGAGTATCAAATGGCGCAAAAGTTAGTCGACTTGTTTCCAGGTATGGATCAGATTCGCTTTACAAACTCTGGTTTAGAGGCGACTTTGCTTAGTATTCGTTTGGCTGAGGCTTACACAGGAAAGCATAAAGTGGCTAAATTCGAGGGTCATTACCACGGTGGATATGATCAAATGTTAGTCAGTATTAATCCGGACCTTAATGGTGCTGGTGAACCAACAAGTCCGAATTCAGTAGCGGAGTCTAGTGGTATGTCTGATTATTACCTAGAACATACAGTCGTTTTACCTTTTAATGACCTAGAAGCTACTGAGAAAATTTTAAGAGCAAAGCAAGATGAAATCTCTGCTGTTATTTTAGAGCCTGTTCAAGGTGGGTTTATTTCGGCTGATGAATCATTCATAAAAGGATTAAGGCAGATTACTTCTGAATTAGGGATTATATTAATCTTTGATGAAGTGAAAACTGGTTTTCGCTTAACGGTTGGTGGTGCTCAGTCGTTATATGGTGTTGAACCTGACCTAACAGCATTAGGTAAGGTGTTAGGTGGTGGTTTCCCTGTTGGAGCGTTAGGTGGTAAGATTGAAATAATGGATCTTATGTCACCTGAAAAGGGTCAGGATATTTTAACATCTGGCGGTAATCAACAAGCGACAGATCGTGCATTGTTTCATAGTGGGACCTATAATGGTCATCCAACAGTATTGGCAGCAGGACTTGCAACGATTGAAGTATTAGAGGATCCGCTTACGATGAAAGGATTGCTTCAACAAACAGAGCTTTTAAGAAACGAGTTAGAAAATCTATATCACCGCCATTCAATTACGATGCAAACCATTGGCATGGGGAGTATTTTTAATATAGTATTTACAGATGAAAAAGTGAAAAACTATCGCGATTTAAGTAAAGCTGATTTAGATTTCCGTAAAAGGATAGACTATGAACTGTTGGATTTAGGCATTTATACGAAACCTGGTAATCGTTATTCGATCAGTACCGTTCATAGTGAAGCAGACATTAAAGCTACTATTGACGCACATCAACAAGCAATTAAGCGACTGAAATAGATTGATAGGGATGGTGTTTATATGGCAGATTTATATCAGGTGATTACTGATAAACTTCCAAATATGAGTAAATCTCAACGTGAAATAGCAAGGTATGTGTTAGGTCATATGAACTCTGTTCCTTTCTTAAAAGTTGGCGAGCTGGCAAAACAAGTAGGAGTTGGCGAAGCGACGGTGTATCGTTTCGCCACTTATTTAGGTTACAGTGGGTACCCTGAGTTTCAAAAGGCATTACAAGAAGCGATGAAAAAACAGCTAACGACTGTGGAGCAATTAAAGCTTTCTGAGGATATTTATGATGAAGAAGACCAAGCCACGTTAGATATGTTTGAAGAAGATGTTGAAAGAATTAGAGAAATGACACAACAGTTAAGTATGGCAGATTTTAATCAAGCTGTTGATTTAATCGTGAATGCGAAACGTATATTCATTGTAGCTAATCGGAGTGCTGTGTCCCTTGGGTCTTTCTTGGAGTTTTATTTTGATGTCATGTTAGAGAACGCAGAGTTAATTCGCAATCCACATGGTGTTTCTGAGAAGTTATTCCGGATTGATGAAGATGATGTCGTCATTGGTTTAAGTTTTGCTCGATATACCAAAAATACAGTCGAAGCGCTATCCTTTGCTAAAGATCGCGGAACGAAAGTCGTTGCAATTACAGACAATAAATTATCCCCCCTCGTTCCATATGCGGATATATCTTTGACTGCTAGAAGTGACATGTCATCATTGATTGATTCATTTGTTGCGCCACTCAGTTTAATAAATGCACTAATAACAGCAGTGGGGCGGCGTAAACGTAAAGAGATTGAGCAGCATTTAGAAGAGTTAGAAGGCGTTTGGGATCGTTTTAATATTTTTAGTGATGAGTCAGGTCATAAATGAGGAATTTAATCAATATTTCCGAGGAAATGTCGAAATGAACAACCCCGCAAACATTTTAAGTTTGCGGGGTTGTTCGGTTAAACACTATATATTTAGGAGAAGTTGCTCACTTATTGATTAACCCATTCATCGACAGTGTCACGGTTTTCTTCAATCCATTCTGCTGCCGACTCTTCAAAGCTAACATCGTTTTGCTCGTAGTCATACATCATGTCTTCTAAATCATCAACATCAATGCTCCATTGAGATAAGATGTTATATGCTTCTTCATATTCTGGTTGGTCTTCAATTCCTTGGTAAGATAGCACATAAACATTGTCATACTGGAAATGACCTTGTGTATCTTCTAAGAACTTAAGGTCGTGTTGTGAGAACATGGAATGTGGTCTCCAACCAGTGATGATGAATGGTTCTTCATCTGAAATCTTGTTGTTTAAGACACCTAACATAGCAGCTTCACTAGTTGGCGTAACTTCATAACCATCAAAATTATAGTTTTCATCTTCATATACGTCATACGTTAATTCAACAATTCCAGCACCTTCACCGATTGTGACAATCTCACCATCGAATTCGTCAGCGCGTCCTTCTAAGTCTTCGATTGTATCAGCATCAACATATTCTGGAACTACCCAACCTAATGGAACTTCTTCATAACTTGTTGCGACTTGTTGTAATGAGTCTTCATAGTCATCCCATAATGCCGCTTCTGTATAGGGTAGCCATGCATCCATAAAGAAATGGATCTCCTCACTTTCTAAACCTTCCCAAATAACAGGCTGGTCTAGTAATGTAATTTCAACATCATAGCCAACTTCTTCTAAAATTTGCTTAGCAATTTCTGTTGGTGCTTCTGTACTTGTCCAAGATGTTTGACCGAAAACGATCTCACCTTTTTCCTCTGTTTCCTCTGCACCTTCATCTCCATTACCGTCAGTATCACCACAAGCTTGAAGTACTAACATTGTAATCATTGCTGTTACTGCAATAAACTTCTTCATGTTTATCAAAAACTCCCTTTCTGTTAATAAGATTAAGTGATTGTCTAGTGATTTAACTAAGTGATTGTTTTATTTATCTAGAACTAACTTTCATCTGAAGCGGTTAGATGACTATAATGAATTAACAATTTTATTATATTGTTCTTCCATAGTGTCTTTAGTGAACTGCATAGAATCAGCACGATCAGCTTCAAAGAAGTGGTGTGATTGTCCATTTAATTTATTAATAAGCTGATCTGACTTGTAAATCTTCATATTATAAACCCAATTCGTCATCGTTAAGATCGCTGACTGGTGGGCCCCTTCATTACTAGCTGTACACATATCATGAATTAAATTAACTTGATAATCTCTAAAATACGCATCGAAAATAGAAGTCATCATGCAACCATCTGTGACAACACCGCCGATATAAAGGTGTTTAACACCTAGACTTCTTAGGGTTAAGTCTAGACTTGTTTCGTAAAATGCACTCCAGCGGTATTTATCGATGACGATTTCATCTTCTTTCGGTTTAATCTCATCGAATATCTCGATTTGGTCCGAATTAGCATTGTAATAATAAGGTGTCCCATCATCATTTAATGGCTCACCTTTAGATAAGCCGATCGTATCGGCACGGTTTATTTGTCTTGTATAAATAATAGGTATATTAGACGCTCGAAAAGCTGGTAGTAGCTTCTCTGTATTTTTGATTACTTCTTCCATGTTTTTTAAGCCAAAGTTTGATTCTTTCTGTAAGTCTATTAAAACTAAGGCTGAATCGCTTGTCCTCATAACAAATCTCCTTTATGTCTTTTTCTTAGGTAGATGTTCAAAAATATCCCCTGATTCCATTGAATTAGCTACACGCATAAGCCAATCTAAATACTGTTTTGATTCTTGAATCAGTTCTAGGTCACGATTCGCGATTCGCAGTGCTTCATCATCTTCTGAACTATTAGCTATTTCAGTAATGGTTGGTTCGGTTTGTTCAATTGCTTTGTTAATTAAATTACGTTCAAGCCGTAACGTTTTAACAAAGAAGTTAATGAAGTTTCTTAAGAAGTCTTTCTCAGCTATGAAATGGTCTTTTCGTTCACCTTTCTTCCAAACTTTAGTCACCATTTCAGTTTCCATTAACTCTCGAATTCCATTACTGACACTGCCTTTACTCATGGCGACTTGATCTTTTATTTCATCTAAAGTCATAGGTTCAAAAGAGAAATAAAGTACACCATAAATACGCCCAACAGAAGGTGTCACCCCATATACAGTCATGGACTGAGCAATCGCACTGATCATGACGTCCTCAGACTCATGTAATTGCGCCAAGTCTTCATTCATTTGTTAAATCCACCTTTCAAAAAGGTAATCAATTTATTTAATTTATATTATACATTTTAAACATATTATTATTTTTGTCAAGGGGGTGGTGTGGTTATTAATATAGTATTGTAGAAAAAAACAGCAAATAGTCGAATTATTTTTGATTTTGTTGTATATTGCAATGTATAGAGTGTGTTCAACATAAGATGATTGCTGGGGTGTTGTAAAAATGAGCATAAAAGTAAAATTTATTGCGCCGTACAGTTCAATGGTTCCCTTAATAGAAGAGTGTCGAGAAGAAGCGGAAGGGTTAGAGCTTTCAATTGAAGTCGGTAATATGGAAGAAGGGGCTTTGATTGGTTGCCGTGCTGAGCAAGAAGGCTACGATGTCATTATTAGTCGAGCAGGAACAGCGCTTTTGTTACGGCACATGACTGATATTCCTGTAATTGATGTTTCTATGTCTGGTTATGATTTGTTGCGAGTTTTAACTATGGCTAAGGACTTTAAAGGGAATAAAGCATTAGTTGGTTACCCAACCATGACAATGGGGGCACAGGCTGTTATTGATATATTAGATTTATCAGTTGATTTATATACGATTAATTCCGTTGATGAAATAGAGTCAACAGTCAGTGAGTTAAGAAGCTTAGGTTATCAAATCATTATCGGGGATGTTGGTACGGTTGGAGCGGCTTTGCGCCATGGTCTTGAAAGCTTTCTTATTCAATCAGGTCGTGAAACCATTTTAGATGCGATAGAACTTGCTAAAGCTCAGTATAATTTTTATGAATGGAACTTTACAAAGATTAGCTTGTTAACTGAAATCATTCGTCATAAATATGATGATTTTATGGTTGTCAATCCACAAGGTGAAGTGTTACTAGATGTATGGGGTTCTTTTGATCGTTGTCCTTTAGAACATGATGAAATTGTACAGCATATTAAAGAGATTAACATCACAAGTGGTGTTAGCTGGCGTTACTATATTAAAGGTAGGCAACAAATTGATATTAAAACAGAGACTTTAGAACATGTTGGAAACGCTTATTATTTGTTAAGTTTCAAGCGTAATGATGAGTTGTTAAACCAACTGTCTTGGGTTAATACGGTATATTTGAAGCAAAGGCCTACTGTTGTAGCTGATAGTGAGGCAATGAATGCGGTCATGCGAGTCATTCATAGTGGGCTTGAATCACATCAGTTGTTTTTCTTAGTAGGTGAAGCAGGTGCTGGAAGAGGGGTATTAGCACACTACATGCATGATTTAAGTCAATCTGGACGTGCGTTACTAGAAGTCGATTTAAACCGTTGTCAATATGAATATTTAGATGAATTATTAGCACCTCATGTTGGAACCATTTATTTACGCCATGCCTCACAGTTAGCTCATGACAGGTTTGATATATTAGGTCGGTTTTTAAAGAAAGCCTTAGAGTCTAATAAGAAAGTCATCGTTTCTGTTAATGAATCATTGCTACACCTATTTAGTTCTCAGTTATCTTATCAGGCACTGGAAATATTCGTCCCACCATTAAGGAGTAGGCATGAAGACATTAAAGGATTAGTGACATTATTTGCCGCTCACTACCATCAAAACTTAGGTACTAGTGTAATTAAGGTACAAAGCGATGTGGCTACTGAACTAGCTAAACATGAGTGGCCTGGTCATGTACGAGAATTGAGGTCATTTATCCAAACCGTTGTCTTAGCCATAAAGGGTTATGTCTTAAAGACTGAGCATGTGAGAAAGCATCTTCAAGAGAAGTATGAATCGCGTTCGAACTCTGTCTATCAATTAGAAGGAACACTTGAAGATATCGAGATTCAAGTTATACAGTCTGTTTTAGAAGAGGAGAATTATAACCAGTCGAAAGCAGCGAAACGATTAGGGATTAATCGATCTACTTTATGGAGAAAGTTAAAGAAAGCATAAGCTTAATTGTTATAAAATGGATTAACCTTAGAACTTAAGACCTGTTTCAATAGTAGTTATTTAGTAGTAGAATTTACTTATGTAGTAAATTGTCGAAGAATATCAAATTTTAATATAAGTTATTCAGAATTATAGTTAGGAGGCTCGTATGTGAGTCATCATAATCAGGATCATTATGTCTTAAGCCCTGAAGAGTTTGTAGAGGGCTATCAATATATAACAGAGTATATTTGTGATGGTGTGCCACTTAAAGATGTTTTAGAGAAGGCACTTAAGTTTTTTGAAAAACGATTTGAGTCTACTAAAGGCACTATTTTATTATTAGATGAGACTGGAAGCCATTTTACCGGTGGTGTCACACACAGTTTACCAAAAGAATTATGTGATTATTATACGGGGATTGAGCTGTATGATGGAATGGGAACGTGTGGTACAGCGGTTTCGCGTCAAGAAATGGTGATTACATCAAATATTAAGGATGATGAGAAGTGGGATCAGTTTAGGCATGCGGTGAATGACCTCGGTTTAAAGTCTTGTTGGTCAATCCCAATTTATACACCTGAAACTAACCAAATCGCAGGTGTATTTGCGATGTATTCTAAACATATTAAAGAACCAGAAGAAGATGAATTGGAGACTGTTCGATCATTCAAAGAATTGATCAGCTTAATAATTTCAAATTATAATAAAACGAATAACCAAAGTCATGTTAGTTTAAATGATGCATATAAAGATCTGGGTAAAGTGGAATGGCCAGTAACATTATCAGATCGTGAAAAGTATATGTTCATGATTAGAAGAGGGATTGAAGAAGGGCAGATTCGACCTCACTATCAGCCAATCATGAATGGTGATGGAGAAGTCTACGGTTTTGAAGTGCTCGTACGTTGGCCACACCCTGAACAAGGAACGATTCCACCTAATAAGTTTATCCCTTTTGCAGAAGAAGAAGGGTTTGTAGATGAAATTGATCGTTATGTGTGTGAGTACGCTTGTCATGAAATGAAACAATTGATGGATCAATTAGGACAGAAATTTATATTAACCGTTAATGTTTCAGCAAAACACATCACAAAAGGTCACTATATTAAAGAGTTGAAAGAAACGTTAGAGAAGACATCTTTCCCACCAGAGCTTTTAGCGATTGAAGTGACAGAAACATCATTAGTCGTTAATTTAAAGGAAGCAGCATATGTCATTAATGACGTACGTAATTTGGGAGCTCAAGTATGGATTGATGATTTTGGTACGGTTTATTCCTCCTTAAATTATTTAAGACATTTACCTTTAGATGTCATTAAGTTAGATGGCTCTTTCATTAGAAACATTCAAGATAATAAAGTCGACCGTACAATTTGCAGTACTATTATCCAGTTAGCACATGAATTGAATTTAAAAGTAGTAGCAGAAGGAATTGAAGAGGGATGTCAGCTTAAGGAGTTAAAACAATTGAACTGCGAACTCTTCCAAGGGTATCATTTCCATAAACCGTTGGGAATCGAAGAACTTAGACACTATATTAAGGGTGTGAAAGTGTTAAATAGAGAAGATTTAGCATGAACATTAGTTTTAATTGAAAATCCGAACGATCATATTGAACTCGCTTAAGATTTTTACGTTTCGATATCGCTACATCAAAAGTCTTGAGCGCTGATAAAACTCCCGAACGTCGATAAAATGATCCACCCGCATAACGGCTCATCTAACGCAAGGTATTAGAAGTTCATAGCTTAAGCAGCACTTCATCCACCTTGTTTTAGGCTATAAGGATATTTTAGAATATTTATATTATTTTGAAGTGACTGTGTTAAGATTGAGTTAGAAATAGAAGTTGATCTAGGGGGAGTAAGATGGGTTTCAATCGTGAGGTAACCATTAATGCGCCAATTGAACAAGTATTTCAAGTCATAACGCGATATGAATATGCAGTCAAAAAACTTAACCATGTTTTAGACATAAAAATTGAAAATGAAGCTTTGCAAGTAGGAGACCATATTATTGAAACGAGAAGTGTTAGTGGACAAAACATTCAAAATGCATGGGAAGTTATTCAATGCGAATCAAATAAACGTTTCGTTGTAAAGAGTGAACAAAACAAGCTCTTCTTGACTTATGATTATACATTTTCAGAGGTGGACCAAGGAACTATGGTTTCTTTTACAGGGAATATTAAAACATCTGGAGTGAGAAATTTAATTTATAAACCTTTGATTAAAAGGATTATCATTAAAGAAGATGGGGAACATTTAAATTATGTGAAATCATATATTGAGGAATTGAAGGATTTAAATGAGGAGGCTTAATATTGGCAAAATTGTCAGATGCTGATGTTCAAAGTGCTTTAGAAGGTTTACTAGAGTGGGAGTTAGAAAAGGGTCGAATTTTAAAGCGTGATTTTAAATTTGATGACTATTTAGTCGGTGTCGATTTTGTAAGGCAAGTTGCGAATCAAGCTGAGTCTAAAGACCACCACCCTTATATTGTCATTGATTATAAAACAGTGACAGTAAAATGGACTTCTTGGGATGAAGGTGGCTTAACAGAGAAAGATACGACGTTAGCGAAATATTGTGATGAATTATATGATGTTAAGTAACAGTTGAGCACCTAGTTGGTTAATCCCAAACTAGGTGCTCATTTTTAACTTACAGCTTGTGATTCATCTAATTGTGTTTGATTATTTCGACGTCTTCTACGCTTCTTACCTGCCTTAGCCCTTTTGAAAGTGAAAAGTTTGTATACAGCTGGGATTAATATAAGAGTGATCAACGTTGAGAATAGTAAACCTGCAATAATAACAGTTGCCATCGGTGCCTGGTAATTACCGCCAGCGCCAGTTGCTAGAGCTAGTGGTAACATTCCACCGACAGTTGTTAAACTCGTCATAAAGATTGGTCGAATACGGTTTTTACCAGCTTCAACGAGTGCTGTTTCAACTGAATAATTGGAACGACGTAATTGATTTGTTCTGTCGATGAATAAAATAGCGTTGTTAAGGACGATTCCAATTAACATAACAATACCCATGGCAGATAATACACTTAGTTCCTGTTGTGTGATAAATAATCCAAGTATGACTCCGACAATTGTCATCGGAATAACAGACATAATAATCAACGGGTGGAACAAGTGGTTAAACTGAACAGCCATAACTAAGTAAACAAGGAAAATTGAGATCCCGATAATAATCAGCATTTCTTGCATGAGCTCCTGTTGTTGCTCTAAATCCCCTGCGACTGACAGACTGTAACCATCAGGTGCGTTGTAATCATCAATTAAACTTTGGACATCACGATTGATTGAACCTAAGTCTCTACCTTCGGTGTCAGCAGTGATCGAAGCAAACCGATCACCATCTATGCGTGAGATCTGATTAGGGACCTCGACTTGGTTGAGTTCAATAAAGTTCGATAGGTCCTCATTACCATCTAGAGTTGTTATGGCTAAATCAAGGAAGTCTGATTGGGTCGTTGTTGTATCACTCCACCTAACGCTAATTGGTATATCACTATTATTAATAGACATTTCGCCGACATTCATATGCATGAAAGATTGTTCTATAAATTGTTTAACTTGATTGACTGTTAAACCTGCATCTAGAACAGCATCCTCATCTATATCTATAACTTCTTCAACTGAAGTTCTATCAATTGAACTCCTAGCATCAACTATTCCGTCAATTCCTTCTAATTCATCGATGAAATCTTCTGAGATAGTTAACAGTTGATCGAATTCGTCTCCTTCGAGGTTAATTTGTACGGGTTGAACGCCCCCGCCACCGGTCATCGCATCTTGCACACTATTAATAGGCTGTGAATCAGATAATTCTCTTAATGTCGTGAAGATCTCTTCATTGACTTCATCTTGCTCTCTAGTAATCTCGTCATCTTTCGTCATATTAATCATAAGGAAATAGATGCCACTGTATTCCATAAGATAGTTAGATTCGACATCTTGAATGGAACTTAGAGAATCATTAAGTTCTTGGGCTAATTCATCTTGTTCTTCCTCAGATAAACCTGGTTCAACATCAATCATAATTTCAGCGTAACGGTCTAGCATGTCAGGCATTATGGCCATTGGAACGCGAGTAACTAAAAATAATGACCCCACAAACATTAATATAAAAATAGCTATTACCGCTAAGCTGTTTCGTTTTCTTTTAACAATTTTAGTAATGATATTTCCATAGTTTCGTAAGATTAATCCATCTTGTTTATTTTTCTGTGAATCTTTAACGTTTAAAAAGCGTTCTGCCAGTGTTGGAATCAAAGTAAATGAAACGACGACAGAGCTAATTAAAGTAGCGGCCACAACAAAAGATAGGATGATCATGAATTGACCCACGTCTCCACCAAGCAATCCGATTGGTAAGAATACTACAATCGTCGTTAACATGGAGGCAATGACAGCTGTAGCTACTTCTTTGATTCCTTTCATGACAGCCTCAAGTTTTTCAAAGCCTTGCTCTTTTTTACGGTAAATGGATTCTAGTATGACAATAGAAGAATCGATCATCATCCCAACCCCTAAACCTAGAGCAATTAATGTTAACATGTTGAAACTATAGTCAAATAGCCACATCGCCGTAAACGTTAATAATATTGAAGTTGGAATGGTTAACCCGATTATGAATGTTGCTCTAATATTTCGTAAGAACAGTAATAATACGGCTAGCGCTAAAGCACCACCTATTAATATATTTTGTGTCACACCGTCCAATGAATTTTCTACATAATCGGCTTGTGCAACTAATTCGTTAACTTCAAAGCCGTCGACTAAACCTTCTTGATGGACGTTTTCTATTTCAGACCGTACGGCGCTTGCCATCTCAATTTGGGTCACATTAGGTACACGCCCAATTTGAATGAAAATAAAGTCCTTAGCACCATCTTTCCAAACGTAGGAAGTGTTTTGAGATGGTTGAACTGAAATATTTGCTAGTTCATCTAAGGAAACATAACCATTTTGAGATGGGATTTGAAGGTTTTCTACTTCTTGGGCTGACTCCAATTGTGTATCCCAGCGTAATGTAGGAGAGTCATCATCATCTTTTAACTCACCTAACACAGATTCATCATTAGTCGTGTTAATAATATTGATGATTTGATCAATCTCAACTCCGTGTTCGTTTACGTCTTCACGATTAAACTCAATAACTAATTCTTGTTCGAATAATCCATCTAGTGAAATGTTGTTAACTTCTGGTAAGCGATCTAAGCGAGGTTCTAAAATCTCGGTTGCAAAGGTGGACAATTCTGCTAAATCATCCCCAGAAATATCTAGGAAAAATTCGTAGTCTTGATCAGTGCTCATACGAAAAGCGAAAACATCTTGTATATTATGGTTTTCTAAAGCTGACTCATGAGCAATTGATTCAATCTCGTTGTATATGTCGTCTCCATCACTACCCTCAAATGCTACTTGAATAGTAGTTTGCCCGACATTGGTTGTCGAATAAGTACCATCAACTCCATCAATCCCTTGTAGTTGTGATTCAAGGGTATTGGTAATTGAGTTCTCTACCTCAGATGCAGGCATATCACCTGCCATTACTTCAACAATTGCACCATTCATATCAATCGTTGGTAATAACTCTCTGTCTAATTTAGTAACAGCGTAGCTACCAACCATAACTATAAACGCTACAAGTAAACCAACTAAAATCTTCCGTTGAATAATAAATTTCAACCAGTCCATAGACATACATCCCCTTACATAAAATGTTTCAAACCAACAATTTCCATTATAAATGAAGAGGATTTTTTTACAAGACTGTGGAGGAGTATTTTATCTCAGACTTGAGACGGGGATTAAAAAAAGAGTTATAACATCAATTGAAGCTACAACTCTTCTTTAGAATTCTTTTTACAAGTAGTTTAATAAATAGCCAATCAACACCCCTATTACACCAAAGGTTAGGGCATATCCAATATTCCAAAATGTTAGTTGATACGGGTTACGCTTAAAGTATTGGTTTAGCATTGTAATGGGCACATTAAATGTCCCAGTCATGTCATTAACGACAACAGAGACAATCATAACGATTGAAATACTTAAAGGGTTGATCGTATCTAAAAACGGTGCAACAAATAACCCTTGTAAACTTAATGTAACGAGTGGATGGAAGCCGAAAAAGGCTAAGATCATAGAGCTTAACAGTATAAACTTAAATAATAATAAAGGCTGGTATTCCAACCAAGATAAGCTTTCTAGAATAGGTTCAAATACCCCTGTATCACTCACGATTTCATTGAAGAATCCAACGGGGAGTAATAGCATCATGAAATTTTGCATCGTCCAAAGCTGTGTGCCCCATACTTCCCGGTTATAACGAATGAAAGTTCTAAGCTTCCCAGTAGCCAATGCCCAAGCGAGTGTGTATGGAATAATGACTAGCACAATAGCATCAAAAAACTCTAAGTCAAATACAAGGTGTGTCGTTGTTGCGGTGATCATGAATAGGATGAGAAACACGACTAAATAGACAACCTTTTGAATCGTTTCTTTACTGAGTTTGTTTGTTTGACTATCAGTAGAGAGTGGTAAGTTTCGATAACGAGAATAGTTGATTGTTAAGTCTATTAAAACCATAATAATTGAAAAGCCAAGTAAAATCGGAAGTAAATGCAAATAATAAGCACCTGTAATGGCTACAACAAGTGCTATATAAACTTCGATTGGACTCCACACATTAGCAGCAGCAAACGGTCTTAGAATTGAACGTGTGGCAAACTGGTGTGTAAGCTTTTCATTGAATTGACTCGTCCGTTCTTTAATGAATTGATAGGACAAGGGAATCATCGATAAAAAGATAAACAATGTTAAAGCATAGCTCGTTAAGTATGATTTGGCGTAAAACTTCCCAAGGTGTGGCGTGTTTGATTGCAATATTTGATATAACGATTGATCAAAACGACCAACAATCATGTAATGGTTAATAAACGGAATAATATATAATAATGAGATTAGTAGGCCCATAGATGTAAAATAAGGTGCTATATTACTGAATGGGACTTCATAGACTATGAACATAATGCTTGAAAAAAAAGTAAAAATTAGACCAATCACTTGATAAGTTTTGCTAGCTCCATAGATTGAGATCAGTAAAGCTATGATTCCAATCGCCCCTTGAGTATATGTCACGACATTACTGTCAGCAAATAGGTTAATCATATATAACGCGACAAATGATGAATATATGTAGAATTTAATAGATTGCATAATTTCATCTCACCTTTTGTAAGTCTTTATACATTGTAACAAACTAAGTGAGTTAATAAGTGGTTATTGATATTAATGCACCTAAAAAAAAGGCCCAACATTAAAAAACCTCAGCTAGTATTTAATCTAACTGAGGCTTCTTTTATTCTTGATAAAGTAATTCAAATTGTTCGCAAACAACTGGTAAGTCATCTTCAAATGGTTCGTTAATGGTTTTTAACTCCTCAGTAAAAAATCGCACATGAGCTTCATGCCAGTATTCATAACTTTTATCCCCTTCACCTTCTTTGTAAGCAAAGTCTTCAGGAACTGCTCTAAATGGGATAATATCAATATCTGTTGTACGTGTAATGGCTTCTGGATTTCCGTTCCAATCAGTTATCACATTAAATTCGCCTTCTGTTGGTAGTGGCTCATCTTCAACTTCATACATTCTAAATAACGAGCAAGTGGCTGTCTTATCGCCTGATTTCACTAAATCAAGTAGTTCGCGAGCTAGTTTTTCATCACTACCAAATGCCCAGGTTGTATAAGGTGTATTTTCATTGGCTAAATGCGGGTTGTTTTGAACAAACTTGTCCCAAAAGGCTTTCACTAAATCTTCATTCATAATAATACCTCCGTGGTCTTCATGTATGTTACGTTATTTAATAGCATAGCATGATTTTAGCATATTAACAGGATTTTTCATTGTGAGGGAGGAAAAATAAATTGAATTATAGTAAAACGCTATTAAGGTTATCGGCTCTCTTTGCAGCGGTTGGAGCTTTTATTGGCTCACACATGGCAGGTGCTGGTGGTTATGAATTTCAAACGGTACACGCGCACATTTTACTTGTTGGCTGGTTGACTTTATTTGCTTGGTCAATCTTTTATAAAGTATACGACCCTGCCCCGTCACTACTTACAGCATCACACGTATGGACAGGTGTTATTGGTGCGTTTGGTTTAACGATTGGAATGTGGTTATATTATGTCCGCCCATTTGCTTTACCCGATCCATTTGTGACAGTGTTCTTTATCCTTGGGGGGACAATTTTATTAATCAGCTTTTTCTTATTCGTTATTGTAACGTTTCGTAAAGTTGATTAAGTGTTTAGGACCTGCTTAAAATAGCAGGTCTTTAATATATGGCTAGTACGTTTGATTGATTTTTTGCCCGACTAAAACCTCTAAATCAATCGTAACTTGATCGACGAAATGGATAGCTTCCAACTCAGCATCTTGAGTTAAGGGTGTCATATGAATTAAATCGTGAAATTGCTCTTCTGAAAGTGACACATAGTCCGTAATGTTTTCGCGCTGTTTTAGTTGAAAGGCCTCTTCAAAGCGTTTAATCGTCTGTTCATTTGAGTAATCGATCTGTTCTGTACCTTCAAATATTTGTTCGCGAATCTCTTTTAAGTAATTTGCACCTGGTACGACTTTAATAATAATTCCATCATCCTTGATTAACCTCTTAAACTCATCGTAATTAGACGGAGATAAAATGTTCAAAATGAAGTTAAAAGCTTGGTCTTTAAACGGGGTGTTGGCTATATCAGCGACAATCCATTGCCCTTGCTCATCCCCTTTAGCGGCTGTTTGAATCCCTTCTTTCGCTAAATCAATACCGATCCCCATACTATAATTGACACGCTCTAAAAGAGATGACAAATGTGAACCTTCTCCGCAACCAGCATCGAGAATATAATGAGTACTTTGATTTTTTAAAATCATCTCAAGTTGGTTGAGCAATTTATGATAAAACCCACTCTTTATTAAACGTTGTCTTGCTTGAAATAAAGACTGATCATATTGACTTTTCTTTCCTTGTTGGACCATATTTAAATACCCTTGTTTAGCAAGGTCATACATGTGGTTGTTTGAACAAGTTAATTGTGTTTCGTCCTTTAATGACATGCTTTTATGACAAATAGGGCATTTAAATATCTGGATATGCTCATCAATCCGGTTAGCTGCAAGTTGTTTTTTGCTTAACTTTTTCAATTCTTTCACTCCAATAATTCCTACTTCACTAAGAATAACGTGAATAAGTAAAAAAGTCACTTGTACTATATGTTTGTTTTACCTTTTGTATCAGCACTTGAACATATATAATGTTAATTAAACCAATTATCGTGTTAAAGACTATTACTCTCTTAAAACTTGGAAGGAGCTTGAATATGACGAGTCAAATTAAGCAACAAGTTGAGGCGTTTTACGACCGATTAATTTATGAGTATGACTATAGTCTTAGTCATTCAGGTATTGATGGGAAGCGTGTGGCAGAGCGTTTAACCGCTATAGCAGAAATCGGAATGACAGAAGAGGGTGGTTGTCGGCGCATTTCGTTCTCACAAGAGGAAAAAGAAGCTAAGGACCTTGTGAAACAGTGGATGGAAGAAGATGGTCTTGAGGTAACTGTTGATGGTGCTGGTAACGTTTTTGGTCGAATAGAAGGTCAAGTAGAAGGGCCATCGATCATATCAGGTTCTCATTTAGATAGTGTAATGTATGGTGGACATTTTGATGGTCCATTAGGTGTTGTTAGTGCTTTAGAAGTGGCATCTGCCTGGAAAGATTCAGCTGAAATACCGTCTACTCCTTTTGAAGTGGTTGTGTTTACTGATGAAGAGGGCGCACGCTTTAATGGTGGGCTGCTAGGTAGTCAATCAGTAGCAGGTGAATTAGAAATCGAGGAAGAGAAAAAACGTGTGGACTTTAATGGGACACCTTTTGAAGAAGTAATAGCTAATGTCGGGTTAACACCAAAAGGTTTTAAAGAGGCCAAGCGTGACTTATCTCAAGTTAAAGCATTTGTAGAAGTGCACATCGAACAAGGTAAACAGCTGGAAAAACGAAACTTACCGGTTGGTGTTGTAACAGGGATTGCAGGGCCAACATGGCTTAAAGTGACGTTTACCGGAGTTGCAGGGCATGCAGGGAATACGCCGATGAATGATCGTATAGATGCGCTAGTTGCAGCGGGAGATTTTGTAATGAAGGTGAAAGAACTGCCACCACAAGTAAGTAATACAGGTGTTGCTACAATTGGGAAGCTAGAAGTTGACCCGAATGGTGTTAATGTTATTCCTGGTGAAGTGACATTAATAGTTGATATTCGAGATATTAAAGAGGAATGGAAAGATGAGATTGCTAAGTTAGTTATAGAATCTGCACACTCAGTTAGTAAACAACATGGTACAACAGTTGCGATTGAGGAGAGTATGAATGTTCCACCTGTTCAAGTACCTGAGAAGATGCAAAAGCAAGCTTTAGAAGCGGTTCAAGAAACTCTTGGCTTAGAACCGTTTTCTTTACCGAGTGGGGCAGGTCATGATGCGATGATTTTAGGTCGATATGTACCTATGGCGATGTTGTTTACACAAAGTTTAGACGGTGTTAGCCATAACCCAAAAGAATGGTCTTCTTTAAATGATTGTGTTCAAACGATTCATGTTTTAAAACGTTTTGTAGAAAAAATTGGAGAAGAATAGAATTAGGTAGGAGCAATCGCTATTCCTTAAAGGGATCTTCATTATTTTGTAAAAGTCTATGAGTTAACGAATATCTTTTAATCTGTTAAAATATATATTTGTGCAAACTATAATTTAAGAGCAGTTCGCGAAATCCTGCTTAATCAAAACTAAGGAGAGATGATGATTATGTCAGAGAATTATTATTTACCAAGGTCTGGGCCAATGCCAAGACCAGAAAATGTTAATGAGGGTCGTGCAATCCTTAAGGACGAAGCATTTGAAGCGCCGAATGTACAGACTATTACGTTTAAGGCGTTAGAATTTACAGCTGTTTGTCCGAAGACTGGTCAACCTGATTTTGGTCAAGTTGAGATCACATATACACCGAATGAAAAGTGTATTGAGTCTAAATCACTTAAGTTCTACTTATGGTCTTATCGTGACGAGGGGGCTTATTGCGAATCGTTAGCGGCACAAATTGCTGATGACTTCATCTATGCAATTGATCCTTTAAGTGTAGAAGTGACCGTTTATCAGTCTGCACGTGGTGGAATTGAATTGACGACGAAAGCAGTGCGTAACCGGGATGAGTAAAGATCAAAAGTTAATTTTTTTGAATGTCATCTTTGCGACATCACTTGTTATTGCTAATGTGTTAGCTGGGAAGCTAGTGGCTTTTAGTGAAAACTTTGTTGTGCCAGCTGCTGTTGTTGTTTATGCAGTAACGTTTTTAATTACAGATATCGTACATGAGGAGTATGGCAAGAAGCAGGCAAAACAAACGATTCTTTTTGGCTTTTGCGCACAAATTTTCGCAAGTATTATGATTTACTTAGGGTACCTGTTACCAGTTGCCCCGTTTGCACAAGAGTCGCAATCAGCTTATGAGACACTTTTAGGCCAAAATGCACGCTTCGTATTAGCTTCTGCAGCAGCATATTTAACGTCACAATACATTGATGTGTTTGTTTTTTCAACAATTAAAAAGATGACCAAAAATCGACTGAAGTGGTTAAGAAATAACTTAAGCACAGCAACATCGCAGTTTTTTGACACGTCGATTTTTATTACGATCGCCTTTATAGGCACTGTGCCAAATATTTGGGTGATGATTTTAAGTCAATATGTTATTAAATTAACTATAGCCGCAATCGATACACCATTATTTTATTTATTTACGAGAAAACACCGAAGAGAACAAACACAACAAGTAGAAGAAGAAAAGCAACCTGCCTAGTAACATGCTAGGTGGGTTTTTATTAGAGCGAATTTCTTAATAAATAGAGTGAAATCAATATTAATAGAGCGAATTTCTTAATAAAAGAGCGAACCTGATCAATAGATATGCTTCAACATGACATATACCATTTTAAATAACAGAAAAAACCGCGCAACTAGGGGGTATAAGTTGAGCGGTTTTATTTAAGTTAATATCTATTTTTAGGGAAGGTTCACAAATATTTAACTATAATTATATAATACTAGCTTTTCCTAAAAATGTCTGTGAAAGACTTGTGAAGATTTGGTTAAGACTTTGTTAATTTCACTAGACATTGACTTTTTCTTCTTCTTCAACTTCATCTTCATCTTCATCCTTCTCATCTGACTCTTCCTCTTGCAGTCTTCTTTGGATCCGACCTAATACAAAGATTGAGAAATAAGGAACGAGTAATAAGATAATTAATAATCCAAATAGTGTCACCATCGGGAAGTGGTCGGCAATTAAACCACCGAACAACGGCCCAACCATTCGTCCCCCAGTACCAACACTGTTAATAATTCCTTGGTAAAATCCTTCTCGACCTTTAGGTGCAAGGCTGGCGGCAATTGTTGGAACAGCAGGCCAGACGAGCATTTCACCAAGTGTTAAAATGACCATACCGAAAGCGAAATCTAAGAAGGTATCTGCTTGTAGCAAATATATAAACGACAGAATAAAAATCGTATTACCTGCTAAGATTTGGACTTTAGGTGATGTAATAAACCGCGTTACGATTTTAATTAATGGTTGACCGGAGATAATTAACAAACCATTAATCACCCAAATAATCGTGTATTGTTCAACAGGTATGCCGAGGTCAATCGTGTAAGTTGCGATAGTTGATTGCCACTGGACATAAGCGACCCAAGCGATAAAAAAGCCAATGCTTAATACAATGAGTGCAACAAATGATTTAGTGTTATAAATTTTAAAACCTTGACTCGCTACAGTAGAGTAAGTGCCTGTATCTGTTTTCTTACCTAATGGCTTAAAAGTAAAGAATACGACTAAATAAAAAGCTGTAAATAAAATGGCATTCGACATGAATGCATATGAGAATGAAAAGGAAGCGACAAGACCACCAGTTGCTGTACCGGCAGCGACTCCAATATTTTGCGCGACATAGATCGCATTGAATGGGCGTCTGCCACCTTCTGGCCAAACGGATGCAGCTAATGCATACATAGCTGGTACAACAACACCCGTCCCAAATCCGATACAGATTAACAAAATAGTATATGGAACGAGTGAGTGAAACATCGATAACGTAATTGCGGAGACTAAAGTTACAGATCCACCTAAAATAATCGTCCGATAACCACCTAGGCGGTCAAATAAAGTACCACCAACTAGATTCCCGATAATCGCAGCACCTTGGTTTAAAAACAAAACCGTTCCGGCGAAAGCTAAAGTTGTCCCTAGTTCATAGTGCATATAAATCATATTTAATGGCCATAAAAACGAAGCGGCTGTAACGTTTATGGCCATGGCTAAAATGAGTAACCAAATTTGTTTTGGCATGATGACACCTTCTTACGTAATTAACTTCAATCCAATTGTAGCCGAGATAATGAAGAAAATAAATAAAATTCTTAATCTTGTTGCAGGTTCGTTAAAGAAGATCATTCCCATAATCGCACTACCTGCAGCACCAATCCCAGTCCAAATGGCGTAAGCAACACTCATCGTTATTTCGTTCATAGAGAAAGATAGAAAAACAAAACTAATCGAAAAAGTAACGATCATAAATGCAACAGACTGCCAATTTTTATATCGATTAATAAAGTTAATACCTAGAACACCAAGCATTTCAAAGAACCCTGCAATAATTAAAGCTGTCCAGTACATCAAGCATCACTTCCTTCTTCTGTTACATATTTCAAACCAATAATCCCGGAAATGAGAAGTCCGATTAACAACACTTTTAGTATCATAAACGGCTCATTAAAAAAGATGATATCAACAACGACCGTACCAGCAGTTCCAAGCCCAGCAAAAACGGCATAAACCGTTCCAACAGGGAGCTTTTGTGCTGCTAATACTAAAAAGAAAAAGCTAAGGAAGATAGCGATTACTGTTCCTGCCCATGTTATCCAATTATAAGCATGGCTTAGGCCAATGACCCAAAACACTTCGAAAAAGGCTCCAAGAAAAACTTTAAACCAATGATTATTCATAGAGTGTACCTCCTTAAATTTAACCAATAAAAAAAGCCCAGAAGATGATTTTATACATCTCCCGGGCTTTTCTCCCTCCGTGTCACAGCATTTGAGTACTGTGTGTTTTCTCTCGGACCAGACCAACTAATTGTCGCGGAACCCTAGAAAACATGAAGTGTGTGTGGTTTTAATTAAATATTGTTTCACTTAAAATATTAACATGAGTTTATTGGATTTTCCATGAATATTCATTTCAAATATTTTGAAGGGAGGGGTGATGTGACATGAAGGCTCTGTTAAATGTTAATTTTGATATAAAATGAAAAAGTAAGAATTCCAATTATTTAGAAGTTCAAATTCGTAGTCTATTCTTTAGTTTAAAAATCTAATTAAAAGAAAAGCTACTATAATTACAACTACTATAGTTATGATTATAGTTAGACAACCACCTTGGGCTAATGCACCAGGTTCCCCTACCATAGAACGGTTTACCCCATCTGCAAAATTCCCCATTGGGTTATTCTTCTGTTCTTTTATGTGAATTTTATCCCGATTTTTCTCTTCCAAGTGACCACTCCCCTGACGTATTAAAACTTTATTCCTTCTTCAGCTCATCTGTGTCGTTAGTTAAACAAGAAACAATGTTAAAGCTCAAATTTATTTAATCTAATTGTACTATAAATTTTTGAATTTTACATTAAATCATCTTTAATAATCAAGTCATTCATTGTGAGTCAGGTTTGTGTCAGTGTCACGTCCAATGGCTGAAGAAGGGAACCGTCTAAGATCGTACGTGTATTCATCGTTGGAAGGTGAAGACTTGAGTATTAAGAAAACCCATTAACTGAATGGAAATTAGGAGAAGTGGAGGCGATTAATGGTATTAAGGTGGTACTATGGACAATAGTACTCACTATCAATATAAGGATCATTAAATGATTAAGCAGATATAGGTGTCTAATCCCCACTCTATATTATTTTATGGTAAAATTTTAGTCGTGTAAGATTTAGAGAAAATGGGGGAGCAAACATGAATCATCTGCGCAAGTGGAGTTCTCAAATTGTTGAGCATAGAGCTTTTCAACCAACGATTATAACATTGATTGTGATCAATGCGATTATAGTAGGTTTAGAAAGTTACCGAGGGTTGTATGAAGATTATGGTAACTGGTTTATTCGAATAGATACAATCATATTAACTATTTTTGCCTTTGAAATAGTTTTAAAGCTAATCGCAGCAAGACCAACAACTAATTTCTTCAAAGACGGATGGAATGTCTTTGACTTCTTAATTGTAGCGAGTAGTTTTATTTTTATGGGGTCACCGTTTGTAACTGTGTTGCGTATTCTCCGTGTGATCCGTGTGTTCCGTACGATTTCAATGATTCCATCACTTAAGAAAATTGTTAATGCATTGATTATGACGCTTCCATCACTTGGTACGATTTTAATTCTACTAAGCATTATGTTTTATGTTTTCAGTGTGATGGGTACGTTTTTATTTAGAGATGTGGCACCGGAGTATTTTGGCACGCTTCAGCATACGTTATTATCACTGTTCCAAATTATTACTCTTGAATCATGGGCAAGCAATATTATGCGTCCGATCCAGGAAGAATTCTGGTGGTCGTGGATTTACTTCGTAGCCTTTATCCTATCAGGTGTGTTTATCGTCCTGAATTTATTCGTCGGTGTTATTGTGAACAACTTCGAAAAGATTGAGAAGATGGAAAATGATGAGTTGCCTGAAGGAGATGACCTTCAAGAAGAGGTCTATTTATTAAGACAAGAAATTAAAGACCTAAAAGATGCAGTGAAAAATCCAAATCAATAATAAGATCGCACCGGGTTGAGTTGCAATCCTATAAAAGAGCGATTTTGTTACTAATAGACCGGAAATCTCGATAAAAGAGAGGTTTTACAATTATTTGAGCGAAATTCAAAATAAAAGAGCGACTTTCAAATTATTAGAGCTAAAACCCTAATATAAGAGCGATTTTATAATTAATTGAAATATTTAGGCGAACGTCATTTAATTGGACGTTCGCCTATTTTGAAGAGAGGTGATTAGTGTTGCTGTTGTTGGTTGGTCATTGGTGCATAGCTATTTAGTAACTGAGTTGTTGTTTGATCGTCAAACTGTGGTACTTGATAATAGTTCTTATCGTTTTGGTATAGGAATACTTCATATGCCATCTCACAAAAGTTGGCAACGCCATCTTGTAGAACACGACGCATGACAGGGTTCGTTGCTTCTAAAGCAGCTGTTGTAGCACCCGTTGCACATGCTTTTAAATGACCAAGCATAAAGCTAGAATAACACTGGTCATTTAATTGCTGAGGGTTTTGTTCAGGTTGTTTTGGCTGGCTTGGTTGCATACCATAAGTGACATCGTTTGAAATTTCCATATTATAAAGAGTAGTTGGTTGAGTCGGCTTTTGACCTGACTGAAAAGCATCAACCATTGTGTTGTAAGTTTGACTTAAATAGTTATACTGATTCGTTAAAATACCTTGTAGTTGTTGACATTGAATATTTTGTTCGTACATTTTATAGTGCTCCATTGTACCAATAACTGTAGAAATTGCTTCGTCTGCATCAAAAATTGCATGCGCACCATGACTTTTATCTTTTGGTAATGATTCAGATTGTTTTAATTGGCTGTTTGGGTTTTGTTGCTGTTGCATAAGAATCCTCCTTGTAGTCTGTTCTACATTTATTAGGTTGGATTAATTGAAGATAATTATACTGTTTTAAGCTATTTTTTTAACGTTAGTACCTATTATTATTCAGTACTGAATGTTATGATGAAAGAGTGAAGATTTACCACTAATTCTTATAGCGGGGGTGTGTCTTGAGTGAATGCGCAGTTTAAAAAAGGTGTATTAGAGCTATGTGTTCTAATGTTAATACATCAAAAAGATCAATATGGTTATGAATTAGCTCAAAATATTTCCAAAAATATATCGATAGCAGAGGGGTCTTTATATCCACTGTTAAGGCGGTTGACTAAAGAAGAATATTGTTCGACTTACTTAGCCGAGTCTAATGAAGGCCCACCAAGAAAATATTACACATTAACACCTAAAGGAGAAGGACATATGAATTACCTAATCCAAGAGTGGGAATGGTTTTCAGGATATGTCAGTGAATTAGTAAAGGAGGTATCGAGTGATGAATAAGCAGCAGTATTTGGAAGAGTTAAGAAGCCGTCTAATATCACTTAGTCCTCAAGAACGCGAAGAAATACTTTACGATTATGATGAGCACTTTGAGAACGGCAATGGTGATGGAAAGTCTGAATTAGAAATTATTAATGAGCTTGGGTCGCCAAGTAAGGTGGCTAATGAAATTATGAGCGAATTACAAGAAGAACCTCCAACTTTAGAACAACCTAAGCTACAAACCGAAAATAGAAGTACAAATTATGTGCGTATGGTTCTGTTAACAATTGTCTTGATTTTCATTAACCTTACACTTGTCGTTGGACCTGTTGCAGCGATTATAGGTGTATATTTTAGCTTATTTGGAGCTGCTATTTCGATTGGTTTAGCCCCATTATTAGGCTTCATTCAATTAGGGTTATATGATGTTGGTAATTTCTTTGTTCTGCTGTTTTCATCAATCTTCTCTTTAAGTTTAGCCACTTTAATGGTACTTGGGTTGATTTATGTAGGCAAGTGGATCGTTGTTGGGATTAAGAAATATGTTAACTTTAACATTCAAGTTGTAAAAGGGGAACGATAATATGAAAGTCGTTGCGAAGATTGCGTTAATCGGGCTTATAGTTGGTTTTGTTGGACTGTTAATTTCTGTGTTGGTAAGTGGGTCTTCTTTAGTTGAAAATTATGTTGGCGAAATTTCAACTGTTCAGGATCAAAAAGAATATGATGCTGAATTAGTTGATGAAATTTATATCGATGTATCAGTTGCTGAGGTTAACATTTTACCAACTGATGAGGATGAGGTTAAAGTCAATTATAATGGACGCTTTAGCCAAGCTTTTATGCAGCAAACAGACCTTGGAATTGAATTGAAGAATAATGAGTTGCATTTAAATGTTAATACTGATAACCCAATAATGTTCTTACCTACATTTGGTGGCCAGCACATTGAATTAGACTTGTATTTACCTAAAAAAGCTTACCATGTTTTATCGATTGACTCTTCTGCAGGAAAGACCCATGTGGAGAGTGCTGTAGTAAGTGAAGTAGAGATCGTTTCGAGCGCTGGAAAAATTACATTAGAGGATATTGAGTCAGAGCGTACTAATATACGGTCTTCGGCTGGTATGGTAGAGGTAAATTATCTTACTGGTGATTTAGATATTAGAACAAGTGCAGGTGAAATTGTAACAACACTTGAACAAATAGAGCAGGATATAAGCTTTAATGCAACAGCAGGAGCTATTAACTTGTATGTTCACAACGAGCCGACTAATATATCTTTAGATTTCCAAGCAACTGCTGGAGAGGGTTCGGTTGGCTTTCCGATGAACTATGAGGTTAATTCTAATCGTGAAATTAAAGGCACAATCGGAGAAGGGCTTTATAATATTACAGTCAGAGCAAGTGCTGGATCATTTGATTTTGCTTACAGATAAATTTGATAAAGGGGAGGAAGAAATACGAACATTTGATGATTATGTTAGATGAACAACTACCCTAACTGAAATCAAAATGTGTTGACTTCCTGGTCAGTGAATCCGCTAAGACCTAAAACCATCGTTTAGCTTCGCGGAAGTCAACACGTCATATGGAAGTACGTCCTGTCGATCGCAAGAAAAGCACGAGTCACTCAGACTTTTTATCGGCGCTCAGGCTGAATTTATCAGCGCTCGAACAAATTTATCAGCGTTCAATTTGGTGCAGCAGGATCGAAACGTAAAAATCCGAACGAATTCACTTTTAATGAATCGTTCGGATTTTCAATGAATTAACCTAATGCATGCTTTAAGTCTTCAAGCAAGTCTTCAATGTCTTCAATGCCAACGGAAACGCGAATTAATCCGTCAGTAATGCCAAGTTCTTGACGCCGTTCACGTGGGATGGAAGCATGTGTCATTTTGGCTGGTACTGAGATTAAGCTTTCAACAGCACCAAGGCTTTCTGCGAGTGTGAAATAGCGTATTTTACTTAACACTTCATTGGCTTTTTCTTCTGAGCCTACATCAAATGAAAGCATGGCTCCAAAGCCTGTGCATTGCTTTTTCGCGGTATCATACCCCGGGTGGTCTTCTAAGCCTGGGTAATATATTTTTTGAACAGTGGGATGCTCTTTTAGGAAATCTATGACTGCTTTTGTGTTGACTTCATGTTCTTCCATGCGAATGCCTAATGTTTTAATACCTCGCATAAGTAACCAGGAATCGTGCGGTCCTAAAATCGCACCAGATGAATTTAGAATAAAGTGTAAATCTTCACCTAGCTGTTCATCATTCACTACAACTAGCCCTGCTACAACGTCACTGTGACCACCTAAATACTTAGTGGCACTGTGAAGGACAATATCAGCACCATGTTTGATTGGGTTTTGGAAGTAAGGGGTTGTAAACGTATTGTCGACGATTGTTAATAAGTTATTGGCCTTAGCGAAATCCGATACAGCTTCTAAGTCAGTTACTTTAAGTAACGGATTAGTAGGTGTTTCGATGAAAATCGCTTTTGTGTTGTCTTGAACGGCTGCTTCAATTTCACTTAAGTCGCTTGTATCAACAAATGTAGAATCAATACCTAAGCGATTCATCACATTTGTCATAACGCGGTAAGTGCCCCCGTAAACATCGTCTGTTAATACGACATGATCACCACTATTGAAAAGCATCATTGTAGAAGTGATTGCTGCCATACCAGAACCAAATGCAAAACCGCGTGAGCCGCCTTCAATATCTTTAATCAGCTCTTCTAAAGCATGTCGTGTCGGGTTGCCTGTTCTAGAATACTCATAGCCAGTGTGCTTGCCAGGTGCTTCTTGTTGATAGGTGCTCACTTGGTAAATGGGTGTTGAAACAGCACCCGTTTCTTGATCACCGAAAACTCCACCATGAATGAGCTGTGTTTTTTTACGCATGATTATTCCCATCCCTCACTAAATATTTTGACTTAAATAACGTTCAATACTGTCCGGAAAGACCGTAACAATATGGCTTTTAGGTTTCGCGACTTCAGCTTCCTGTAAGGCTGCCTGAAAAGCCGCGCCAGATGAACTTGCGATTAAAAGGCCTTCTTTTTGAGCGACCATTTTCATTTGTTTAAACGCGACTTCATCGGGTATCGTATGAATCGAATCAAACAGTTGCGGGTTCATATAATCAGGTAAGAATTCCATACCAATTCCCTCAGTAGCATGAGGGCCGGCTATACCACCATTTAAGATTGATCCCTCAGGTTCCACGATCGCTGTTTTAATCGATTCATCTTGTTCTTTTAAGTATTTGGCTGTTCCTTGAAAAGTCCCGCCAGTTCCCGCACCAGCGACAAAAACATCAATTTGACCTTCTAAGTCACGATAAAGCTCAGGCCCTAATGTTTTATAGTACGTATTAGGATTTGCTAAGTTACTGAATTGGGCAGGGGTAAAGGCGCTGTCAGTTTCATTTATAAGTTGTTCTGCCTTCTCAATAGCACCTTTCATTCCAAGTTCAGTAGGTGTATTATAAACAGTTGCGCCTAAAGCACGCATTAATGATTGCTTTTCAAAGCTAAATTTCTGTGGGACAACGAAAATAACGTCAAAGCCTTGGTTAATGGCAGCTAACGCTAAACCAATTCCAGTGTTTCCAGCTGTTGCTTCAATGATCGTGCCACCTGGTTTAAGTGCACCGCTTGTTAAAGCATCATTTAAAAGCTCTAACCCTAGACGGTCTTTAACACTACCGCCAGGGTTCATGAATTCTAATTTCGCAAAAAGTCGGCACCCGTTTGGAACATCTATATTAGTAATCTCAATTAAAGGGGTATTACCGACTAAGTCTTGCACGCGACTGACGTAATTCATGCTAAGCTTCCTCTCCAAACACATCTTTCCATTCATCTTTACGGTCTAACATTTCTTGAGCAAGCTCTTTAGCACCTTCTAAGCTATGATTAGCAGCCCATCCACATTGTACTTCATTGCATGCTGGTACTTCCTCAGCAGCTAATACGTCTTGGAAAGTCTTTTCTAACGTTTCAAGAATTTCATCATAATCATCGTGATTTAATACAGCTAAATAAAACCCTGTTTGGCACCCCATTGGTCCAATGTCGACCACGTTTTCTAAATGGTTACGGATTTTCTCAGCCATTAAATGTTCAATGGAGTGTAAGGCATCCATTTTCATATGCGCTTTGTTAGGTTGTTTGAAGCGGATATCATATTTGTGAATTTCATCGCCTTTTTGACCTTTAGTAATGCCAACTAAACGCACGTATGGTGCTCTTACTTTTGTATGGTCTAGGTTAAAGCTTTCAACGTTCATTTTTTCAGTCATATAAAATCTCCTCCTAATTAAATACTGAAAATTCCTTCTATTTTAATGATAACGTACTTAGATTTTTTTAGCATGTGTTAGCCAAACAAAATCATTTAATTGCTCAAATTGAACTTGATAACCCGTTTCATGTAAAAGCCTCTTCATAGTTGGGACAGTCGTATAATATTCTCTTGATAAATCATCCGCTAGAGCAAGATGGCCTTTAGCTTTGGCTTGTTGAATCATATCTTCATGTTTTTTCTCATTTTCAAACATCGTATCAGCAAAGACAATTTGGCCATTTCTGGAAAGTAGAGGGGTGTATAGTTCGAAAGCTCTGCGCTTTTCATCGTCTGTTAAGTGATGAAATGCATAAGAGCTAACAACTGTGTCGACCTTTGCTACTTTAGGAAACTTGATGAAATCGCCATCATGAATTGTTAATGCTGGGAAACGATTTGCAGCAAGTTGACGCATGTTTTTATTTGGTTCAATTGCAATTAAGTCAACCTCTTGTTGTAATAATTTCTCAGTTAAATTCCCTGTTCCAATGCCGAATTCAATTGTAACACCAGTAGCTCTTTCAGCTACATTACTTAATATTTGATCGTAACTTTCAAAAACGGCCTGATACTGCTCATCATGACCTTGAACAGTGGCATTATAAGATTCTGCCCACTCATCAAATATATGCATAAACTCACGACCCATGTCGCTCACCTCATATACTTTATTTACCCTACCTGTTTAGTAGGGATTAAAAAGATTATACCATAGCATATGTGATTAAGGCAAAAAAAGAAAGCCCATTTGTAATGGACTTTTTTATGATGATATTCACGTTTAAATTCTTCGTTAGCTCGCGTTTTTATCATAAAAAATCCGAACGATTCAATAGTAAATGAATTCGTTCGGAATATTGTGCTTCGATATCGCTACATCAAAAAAGTCTGATCGCTGATAAAAGTAGCTCGAGCGCCGATAAAATGATGCGAACGCTGATAAAAGTATCCCGAGCGCCGATAAAATCATGTGAGCGCTGATAAAAGTGTCTGAACGCTGATAAGTATCCGATCGGGTAAATGCTCCTCTAACACAAGGTGCCCAAATTTTCGTATTTCAATAAACCTTTATCCCCTTTGTCCCAAACTCTATCTAAGAAGTAGTTTTATAAACTTTTGTTAAACCTTTAGCGGTAAGCAAGGTCAAATCGGATAAGGCTGACTTAAAGAATAAAGCTTGTCATAGATCGATTTATTGCTGTACACCTCTATTAGCAAATTGATTTACTGGCCCGACATATTCATTCAGCTTCCAAGACTCTCCAATTGCATTGGTAATAAACGATTTAGCAAAGCGAACAGCATCCTCAGGTGTGCTTCCCTTTACAATAGCTGCTGTAATGGCTGATGCGAACGTGCATCCAGCTCCGTGGTTATAAGGTGTATCAATGACTTCATTTTCAAGTAAAATAAAATCATCACCTGCATAGAAAACGTCAATTGCCTTATCACCTTCTACTTCAGAACCACCTTTAACAATAACATTTTTCGCACCTATATTATAGATCCGTTTGGCAGCCTCTTTCATCTCGTCAACTGTTGATATGTTATTCATTTCAGCTAATTGACTAGCCTCAAATAAGTTAGGTGTTGTCATTAAGGCTTTAGGAACAAGGTACTCGCGCAATGCTTTAGCATTTTCAGGGTAAAGGGGTTCATCTTGTCCCTTACAAGCTAATACAGGGTCAACAACCGCATTGAGGTGATATCGTTCAATCGTGTCTGCTGCTAGTTGGATAACTTCTGTCGTTGGAAGCATGCCTGTTTTCATCATGTCAACGCCAACACCATCTAGAATCGTTGCGATCTGTGCTTTAACAGTGTTAGTTTCAATTGGGTAAACATCATGAGCCCAATGGTTATTAGGGTTTTGAGCAACAATTGTTGTTAAGGCTGTCATGCCATAAACACCAATTTCTTGATATGTTTTTAGATCAGCTTGAATTCCAGCACCACCGCTTGTATCTGACCCGGCTAAGACTAAAACTTTCTTCATAGGTGAGACCTCGCTTTCGTAATTCTTTCCAATTGCATTTTACCGTTAATTTAAAGGTTTGCCAATTTATTTAGTTCGATGATTTAGCCGGGTCTTTGGAGATAACAGTTTGATCAGCTTGAGTTGTCGTTGTTTCTTTCCATTTAGTAATGAATAAGGCAATTCCACTAGCTAGTAATAATGCGCTCGTAATGTAGAATACAGAGCTAATACCATAGAAACCAGCGACTATTCCACCCATAACAGGCCCAATCACGTTACCTAAAAACCTTAAACTGGTATTATAGCCTAAAACTTCACCTTGAATCGCAATAGGAGCTTCTTGACGTATATAAGCCATGCGAATAGGAATGATTCCACCTAATGTTACACCGAGCAAGAAACGAAGAATGACTAATTGCCAAACCTCTGTCACCATACCACCAGGGAAGTAGACGACTGCAGCTAAAATGACTAGTAAAATTAAAATCTTATCATAACCGACCTTATCAGCAATAATCCCCCAACGCCTTGTCATGATTAAATTACCTAACCCTGTAATGGAAAAGGCAATACCAGATATTAAGGCTAAATTGGCAGGGCCATTTAATTCTGCAACATACAAAGCTAGAATCGGTTGAATCGAAAAGTGAGCAATTTGTACAAACATGGAAATGATTAATACCATTAATAACATTGGATGGCGTACAATGTGCTGAATGACTTCTTTTTTGGAATAATGTTCTTTTTCTTCTTTTTCAGCAGGAAGTCTGACTTCTTTAACTCCAATTAATACAAGAATAGCGGCAATAAATAAAGCGACAGCGGTAAACTGGAAAGCTTGAGCAAAACCGATCCAATCAGCTAACACACCACCTAGTAGTGGCCCCATTAGTGTACCTGTTACCGTACCTGTCTGTAATGTCCCGAGTATTCGCCCAGAAATTTTCTTTGGTGTTTGTGTCGAGATGAGAGCTTGTGAAGTAGATATAAATCCGGCAAATATCCCCATTAAGAGCCTTAAGATAAACAGTTGGAAAACCGAGTTGACAAATCCCATAGTAAAAACACTTATAGCAAGTCCGAATGCCATAGCGACTAGGATCGGTTTTCTACCAAATTTATCTCCAATGCGGCCCCAAATCGGGGAGAAGATAATGGCGGTAACAAATGTAATAGCAAATGTCCAACCAGCCCATGTGGTTACATACTCATTTGAGAAGTCACCAAAAGTTTCAATATAAAGTGATAAAAACGGCATGACCATAGTCATACTGCCAGCAATAAAAAAGTTGGCAAACCACATGATTGCCAAGTTGCGTTTTGCGAGTCCTTCGTGGTCCAAAACGTTACCCTTCTTTCTAATATTTCGTATTACGATTATTTCGATAGTCTAAATATAACAAAGATTTTCCAAATTGTCGAGTTAAGTGATCACCCACAGAGGAGTAGGGGAGAAGAAGTGAACTATTCCCACCAGTTATTATCCTTACGGGTCGCTTGAATTGGGGGCTTCTTTCAGAAAGACGTAAAAAATCCCAGCACCATGTCACAATGGAGCTGGGATTTCATAGTTTATGTTAGTTAGACCCGTGAAAGAACGCGTGGTTTTACTGGTAAGCGATCAGCAAAGTTACAGTCTGTACCGAGAACCTCATGTGGAGTTCCCAACTCAGCAATCTCACCTTCACGTAAAACGACGATCCGGTCTGCTAATGCTTGTGAGTCATCTTGGTCATGGGTTACGAATATAGACGTAACACCTGTTGACTTAATAATACGTCTTAGTTCTTCACGAATTCGAATTTGTAAATCAGCATCAAGGTTACTAAATGGTTCATCAAATAACAATAACTTTGGCTTCGGGGCTAAAGCTCTTGCTAATGCAACACGTTGTTGTTGACCACCACTTAATTCAAAAGGGTAACGTTTACGGTAATCCTCTAAATTAACAAGCTCTAGCACTTCACTAACGCGATTTTTCTTGTCTTTACGGGACCATTTTTGAAGGCCAAACTTAATGTTATCTTCAACCGTCATGTGAGGGAAAAGAGCATAGTCTTGGAACACCATACCCACACCACGCTTTTCAGGTTGTGTAAAGCTTGAATTACTGCACATGCAGTCATCACCTACCATAATGTTGCCGTTAGTAGGCATTTCTAAGCCAGCAATTAAGCGTAAGATCGTACTTTTTCCACTACCTGATTCACCTAGTATTGAAATTATTTCACCTTGATCGATTGTTAAATTGAAATCTTGAATTGTATTTGGTTTTGAATTCGGGTATTTAAAAGCTAAGTTTCGAATATGAACAAACATAAATCATTACTCCTTTTCTAAGACGTGATGAAACACATAAATTGCAATACCACTAACTAAAATAATGAAAATCGATGGGATTGCGGCTTGTTGAATCATTTCATCTACAGCGTACTGATAAGCCCTTGTCGCTAACGTATCAAAATTAAATGGTCGTAATATTAGCGTTAGAGGCAATTCTTTCATAATATCGATAAAAGCTAATATAAAGCCACCAAAGATCGCGCCTCGTATTAGTTTCATATCAATTTTGAAAAATGACTTAGTAACACTCATACCAAGCATACGTGATGCTTCTGTAAAGTTTGTACCAACCCGGTCAAAACCGGATTCGATCGAGTTATAACCGACTGCTAAATAGCGGATAACGTAAGCGAATATGAGCATGAATAAACTGGTACTTATAATGAGTGTAGGTTCTAAGCCGATCCACTCGTAAAATCCGAATAACTGTCGGTCTAAAGCTGTAAATAGAGTGACGACACCAACCGCGATCACAGCTCCAGGTATAGAGTAACCTAAAATCGTGATTTTTGGAAACGTTTTAGCTAGCATTCCTTTGTTTAATCGAGCGAAGTTACTAATCACAACAGCCATGATCACAATGATTGTTGCTGCAATAAACGCAACGGATACAGAGTTCCATATTAGATGCCAGAACTCCAACGATAAAAATTGATCATAGGTCATCGTCGCCCAGTAAATTAGTTGAATAACTGGGATGATAAACCCAATTGAGAAAATAAACATACAATAGCTAAAGGCGAGCCATTTTTGTTTACCATCTAATTTAACAGGTTGTAGAAGTTTAACTTTTGTTGTTGTAAAGCTATAACGACGACGTCCACGGGCAATCCTTTCTACCACTAGTATACCAAGAACAATGACCATTAATGTACCGGAAAGTTTTACTGCTGATTGTAAGTCACCCATACCAAACCATGTTTGGAAAATGGCAGTTGTAAACGTCTGAATGCCATAGTAACTGACAACACCGTAATCATTTAAAACTTCCAAAATGACCAAGCTCACACCTGCAATAATGGCCGCTCGTGATATCGGAAGTACCACTCTAAAATAAATTCTCCATGAGCTACTGCCTAAAATACGAGCATTTTCAATTAATGCTGTCGACTGACGTGCTAAAAACGCTTTAGTAATAGTATATACATAAGGGAATAAGAATATTGTTAAAATAAAGATTGCACCAGGCATATTCATAATATTGAAATACTGCTGGTTAACGGTCACATCAAAATTGTTTCGAAGTGACGTTTGAATAACACCGGTATAATTTAATATGCCATGGTAAGTATAGGCACCAATATAAGGGGGAATAGCTAAAGGTAGAATCATTCCCCACTGGAAAAAGCGTCGCATCGGAAAATCATAAGCCGAGATAATCCAAGCTAAGCTAGTTCCGATAAACAAGGTTAAAACCCCTACAAAAAGTACAAGGATTAACGTGTTTTGGATATACTGTTGTAACATGTATTCACGTATATGAAGCCAGTTTTCATTTGGCTCTGCAAAAAACTGAACGATGATTGATAGGTTAGGCAACAAAACAAGTAAAACAAAAATAATACTAAGAACCGTCCACATGTTCATCGTTGTTTTTAATGATCTAAACCATTTCAAAAAGACACGCCCTTTATAGACTTAAGCAACCTTTCCTATCATACTAAAAAAAACGCTAAAACAAAAGACGATATACCGCTCTAATAACTGGAGCGGTATTAATTTTTAGTTTTTCGTCACATTCAATTTATTGGAACCCTACTTCATTGAAAACACGAGTAGCCTCAGCACTGTTTTCACCTAAAATAGAAAGGTTAATTTCTTGGTCTTCAAACTCTCCCCATTCATTTAATACATCAGCTGCCTCAACATTCGGGTTAACAGGATACTCATAATTCGCACCTGCGAAAACCTCTTGTACGTCTTCAGTTGTTAAATATTCAAGTAACTCGATAGCATTTTCAGGGTTTGGTGAATTTCCTACGAATCCAATACCACTTACATTAATGTGTGCGCCTGTTGTTTCTTGGTTAGGGAAGAAGACACCTAATTGTTCAGCAACATTAACTTCTTCTTCATCTGGTGAATTCAGCATACCACCTAAGTAATACGTGTTCATAATAGCTACATCACCTTCACCTGCAACAATAGCACGTGCTTGGTCACGGTCTCCGCCTTGAGGGGAGCGAGCTAGATTATCGTTAAGGCCTTGTGCCCAATCTTTGGCTTCTTCACGTCCATGTAATTCAATGAAAGAAGCTAATAATGATTCATTATAAACATTTTCAGATGAACGGATTAACACGCGATCTTCCCACTCTGGTTCAGTTAAAGCTTCATAAGTTGAAAGTTCTTCAGGGTCAACACGATCTTTATGGTATGCAATAATACGTGCACGCTGAGTTAAACCAACCCATTCATTATCACGATCTCGTAAGTTTTCTGGTACATTTTCTTGAATAGTTTCACTTTCGATTGGTTGAAGTAGGTCCTGGTCTTTAGCACGGTGTAGACGACCAGCATCAGCTGTAAAGAATAAATCAGCTTCAGATGCTTCACCTTCACGGTTCATGCGCTCGATTAACTCATCCGCACTACCGTTAATGATATTCACTTCAATACCAGTCTCAGCGGTGAAATCAGAATAGATCTCATCATCAACATCATAGTGACGGCTCGTGTAAATATTAACTTCACCAGCTTCCTCATCACCCTGACCACTAGTACCTTCTGGTTGCTCACTATCTTGAGATGCATCATCACCGCCACAAGCGGCTAAGACGACAGCCGTCATAATTAGTGCCATCATCATAAACAGATACTTTTTGTTTAACATGTTCTAAAACGCTCCTTCTATGTAGTTTATTTATATTAGTTGAGAATGATTATCAACCTCACAACTACTATTTTTACTGATAATCATTATCAAGTCAATCACTTTATAGAAAAAATAAATAAAATTTTAGTGAACTTGTTAGCTTAGATAGCCAAGTTCCTTCTGAAATAAGAAAAACAGCTTGCCATTAATAGTATGGCAAGCTGCTCGAACATTAATAAAAAATTTTAGTTGTAGTTGAAGGGGAAGGATTTATCAGCGCTCACACGAATTTATCAGCGCTCGCTCAAGTTCATCAGCGTCTACTTTTCAAAGTCAAATAGATCGCCGGATAAGTATCGTTCGCCTGAGTCTGGGATAATGGCTACAACGACTTCGCCTGGTTGCTTACGTTTAGCTACTTCGATGGCGGCATAACACGAAGCACCAGCAGAAGTACCGACTAATATTCCTTCTTCTCGTGCTAAGCGGCGTGCTACAGTATAGGCTTGATCGTCTTCGATGCGGAATATCTCATCATAGATCTCTTGGTTTAAAATATCTGGAACAAATCCTGGACTTGTTCCAACGAGTTTGTGTTTACCTGGTTTTCCACCTGATAAAACAGGGCTTCCTGCAGGTTCAACTACGTGTACGGATAAGTCCTTATATTCCTTTTTAAGTTCTTCACCAGTACCCGTAATCGTACCACCCGTTCCAGATGTTGCAACGAAAGCTGATAAAGGTTTTCCTAGTTCCTCCATAGCTTTAATTATTTCGTTCGCTGTCGTGTTTCGGTGGGCATCTGAGTTCGCTTCATTTTCAAATTGCATGGGCATAAAGCTATTTGGAATTTCGTCTAAAAGCTCTTTGGCACGACGGATTGCTCCTGGCATTTTCTCATCACCCGGTGTTAACTCAACTTGTGCCCCATATGCTTGAAGTAGGTTGATTCTTTCTTTAGTCATCGTATCAGGCATAACTAAAACCGCTTTATAACCACGCGCTGCAGCATTCATTGCAAGACCAATGCCTGTATTACCACTTGTTGGTTCAATAATTGTTGAGCCGGCTTTTAAATGACCAGCACTTTCAGCCTCAACAATCATATTGTAAGCCGCTCTGTCCTTAACACTTCCACTTGGGTTAAAAAATTCAAGCTTTAAATAAATATCAGCACCGTTAGCTGGGTTAAGTTTGTTTAACTTGACTAGCGGGGTTTCACCGATTAATTCTGCTATATTATTTACAACACGCATGTCTTCACATCCTTTATTAATCTTAAATCTATTCCCTAGTTTACCAATTGGAATTAGCTAAATTCAACAAGAACCTCTTGTCATTGCAATTGCAAGCAAATAGCTGTTGCATCATCTTTACGGAGTTGTGTTTCTGATATAGTACTTAGTAAGCTATAAAATTGTTCAAAGTTGTTAGGTAACCTCTCTAAGTTAAGTTCATCATAAAGCCCATCAGTCATAAGGTATAACGCGTCACCGGAACTTAGTTTTAATTTATGCTCTTTAAATTCCATATCGCTTTGTAAACCGATGATTGGACCGTGTACTTTTGCACCAGTCGTTTGTCCATCTTGTTCATATGCGAAAAAATTAATCCCTGCTGCGACATAATGAACCTCACCTGTAGTTAAATCAATATCACAACAGAAGGCGGTTGCGAAATAGGATGATGGAAAGATGGGGATGCAGGCTTTATTAACCCATTCAACCTTTTCTTTAACCGGCATATCCTCCCTTGAAACTTGATGAAATAAAAGATTGATCGTACTAGTTTGCAGTGCTGTTGCGACACCATGACCCATAACATCAACTAAGTAGATAAATAGTCGATTGGACTGTTCATCATAATCATAACCATAGCTATCACCACTGACATATTGGCTCGGTTTGTGAAGAGCTCTTAATGTAAGCTTGTCTGTTTTAAGATTGGGTTGTAGTAATTCTTTTTGTAATTTACCAGCGTACTCTACATCCTTTTGTAATTGCAAACGGTCACGAATGTCTTCACCAATAGCGACAATACCTGACCGTTCTTTATTAGCCCCTTCTAAAGCTAATAAATTCCATTGAAACGGTAAGTGTTCTTTCTTTTTAGTGACAAGAGTAGCTTCGAATGTGAGTTCTCCTTCTTCATAGATGTGATGAAGCTTTTCGTTGAAGTCTTTTATAAGAACATAATCACGTAACGAATGATTAGTTACTTCAGGTAATTTATAGGATGAATATTGCTCTAATCGGTTGTTAGCATTTCTAATGTTTCCATTTTCATCGAGCATAATGATTAACTCTGGCAAAGAATTGAATAAACTATTTTTCTCAAATAATTCTTGCACTAGCCCTTGTTCAATCTTTTTTTGTTTGGTGATGTCGTGTTGTATGGCGATGAAATAATTGATCTCTCCATCGTCATCCGCTACAGGATTAATAAACAGTTCATTCCAGAAAGGATCACCATTTTTCTTGTAGTTTAATACTTCTGTTTGAAGCGGATTATGTGTATTAATCGACGAATGGATGAGGTCAATGGTGTCTTTGTCAGTGTCTGTTCCTTGTAAAAAGTTAAAGCTTTTCCCGATCACTTCATTTTTACTGTAGCCTGTTAGTTCAGAGAAAGCTTGATTAGCATAAATAATTGGGTTATGCGCTTCTTTAGCATCAGTAATAATAATAGATGAAGAAGAGTGTTCAATTCCTGCAGTTAAATAAGCATTTCGTTCAACTAAGCTGTTAATCGAATGTTGTTGCTCTGATAAACTTTGAACTTTTTGTTTAATTTCTATTTCTGATATTGCCCAATTAGCCAGCTTTTCAAGTTGGTTAAATTGTTTTTTTGTAATTTTATTTGGCTTCGAATCTAAAATACAAAGTGAACCGATTATAAGACCATTACTTAATCGTAAAGGTACTCCAGCATAGAAGCTGATCGTTCCATCTTTTACGAATGGATGATCTTGAAATTTAGAGTCTTGACTTGCATCTTCTACCATTAGACGTCTGTCCTCTGTAATTAAATACTGACAAAATGTAAGATCACGTGGTGCGCCTTCTTTTTCTAGGTGTTTTGGTAATCCAGTTGAAGACTTAAACCATTGCCAATCTTCTTCGATAATAGATATGAGTGCGATTTCAACATCGAACATGTCTTTGGCCAATTCTGTAATGTCATCAAACCTTTTTTCACGTTTATGAAAGTCTAAGTTAAGTTTTTGTACCATTTTTAATCGATATTTCTCATATGACGCTTTATTCAATTGTATGTTAGTAGGCTTTAACTTTTCTGTCCATTTTAGTAGTTGCTCCTTCACATCCAATTCCCCCATTAATACTCTTATGCAAATTTTATCATAATTTCTGTCCATATATTGTGGCTATGTTAAGATAAAAGAAAAAAAGGAGCGTTACGTCATGACGTTTGAAAATGAAAAGGGGATCCATACAGATTTTAAAGACCGAATGACTTATGGTGATTATTTAGATTTAGATTCGATTTTAAATAGTCAAAATAGATTATCAGATCACCACGATGAGATGTTGTTTATAGTAATCCACCAAGTTAGTGAACTCTGGATGAAGTTAACGTTGCACGAATTACAGGCAGCTATACAAAAGGTACAAGAAGAGTCATTTCAGCCCGCGTTTAAAATGCTCGCGCGTGTATCAAGTATCCAAAATCAAATCATTAAAGCTTGGGATGTTTTATCTACAATGACACCAAGTGAATACTTAGGCTTCCGCGACCAGCTAGGTCATGCATCAGGCTTTCAATCTTATCAATATAGAATGGTCGAATTTGCATTAGGATACAAGACACCACAGGTTATCAAGATCTATGAAAAAGAACCAGAACTACAGAAGAAATTAATAGAGGCTTATGAAGCACCTGGATTATATGATGTGGCCATACGAGCCTTAGCTAAGGAAGGATTTGAAATTGATGAAGAAGTGCTAAACCGCGATCTGACTAAGACATATGAAGAGAATGAAAGTGTTGAGAGTGCTTGGATTGAAGTCTATAAAGATACGGAGCGTTATTGGAATTTATATCAGTTAGCTGAGAAGTTAGTAGACTTAGAAGATTGGATGCAACAGTGGCGCTTCCGTCATATGAAAACGGTCGAACGAATCATCGGACATAAAAAAGGGACAGGTGGCTCATCAGGGGTCGGTTACTTAAAGCAAGTGCTAGACCACTACTTCTTCCCTGAGCTATGGAATGTGAGATCGAGGTTGTAATTTACACATTAAAATAGAGGCCGAACCAAACTGACAGATTATGGTTAAAATTGCACTAAGATAGGAATGGATACTTTTTCACACGTGAATTTTCTATGAGTTCACGTGTTTTTTTTGAATTAAAGGTTGAATAGAAAATAAGCAAAAAATTAAATTAAGATGAATATGTTTGTGGAAAAACGTACTTAAACTAAAGTGTGTGTCATTAATATAAGTAACACCTGGATACATATGTGGGAAGTGAAGAGGTTCTTCTGCTCAAGATATGAGAGGGGAATTTTGTTAAGCTCTCAGTTGACATTTTTGATAACAATAAAAAGCATTACTTTAAGTGAAGAAACGTTGATGCAACTGGTGGTTGCAGCCTGTTGCAACCATTGTTAGCTTTACTTTTTTTAGTGATTTCAATAGTATTAGTGGCGAACCTGAATAAAATTAATGCTAATGTAGCGAAGAAAAGGTGGTAAATAAAATGATATTTGCCGAGAAACTGAAAAATGAAAGACAGAAAAAAGGATGGTCACAGGAAGGCTTGGCAGAAAAACTATATGTCAGTCGCCAATCTGTTTCAAAGTGGGAAAATGGACAGAATTATCCTAGCATTGAAATAATCATTAATTTGAGTGATTTATTCGGTGTAACTATAGATGAACTCTTGAGAAACGATGAAGAATTAAAAGAAAAAGTCATTCAGGATAGTAAAAAGCTAGCCTATCCAAAAATTAAATTTGTATTTGACATGGTTTGGTTGCTTGGGGCTGCAATCCTACTTATCAAAATTGCATCTCTTGTTTTAAATCATTTTACTGCACTAAATATTCCACTTATGGGTGGTTCCTTCCTATGGAACTTTGGCCCTCTTATTTTAATGATAGGTGGGGCGATTGGATCAAACGAGTTAAAAGATATGTATAAAGAGGAGTAGAAAATCTATCTCTACTTAACATCAGTATAACCTATACCGTACTTGTAATTTGCTGAGGAAGGGCCGGTTGTTAATGGGGGGAAGTTTTCTAATTGAAACACAAAGAAAATATTCAAACAAAACAAAAAAATCGAGCCATAAGAACGTTAATCACGCAGGAAAGGGCTCAAGCACTAGATATCGCTAGGGGATTTATGCTCCTTCTAATCGCCTTGGCTCACGCACCATTACTCTTATTCGGCGCAGAACCTGGCATCATGTCGCAACCTCTTAGCACAAATACAAGTGATAAAGTAATCAACTTTGTCAGCCATTTGTTCATTGAAAACCGCGCTCGTCCTATGTTTGCGTTACTATTCGGCTACGGTATGGTGTTAGTTATTCAACGACAACTGGATAAAGGGACAACAGTTAAAGAAGCAAAACGCTTACTACGTCGTCGAGCATTCTTTTTACTGTTATTTGGCTTTGTACTAGCAGTCATTATAGGAGGTGATGATATTCTTGCGCCATACGGGGTTGCTAGTTTACTCCTAGGGTGGTTGCTTTTACGAGGGTATCGTGCACTTATTAAGGTGTTAATAGGAATAAGTTTATTTTTTTCCCTCTGGTTGCCATTAGGGTGGATGGTAATTGCCCACGATCTGGGTGGATTGACATTAGAAGACGAGTTTTCTTCTGCTTACACTTATTTAAGCATAATGGTTGCAAACTTTGTGAACTTTCCAGTGATAATAGTCTTCGTTCATTTCATGTATCCCATTCTAATTCCTGTTCTTGTAGGAATGTGGGCAGCGCGAAACGAGTTACTAACTAAACCAGACCAGCATCTGAAAAAATTAGTTTGGATATCAATCATAGGAATATTTCTTTCCATCGTAGGTGCTCTCCCATTAGCTACCTATGGCTTACAGCTGTGGGAACCATCCCCACTTATCGCGGGGTTACTTTATGCATGTCATTTGATAACTGGCTTCGCAGGAGGATTCGGTTATGCAGCATTATTCGGTGTAATCGTAGTTGCAATCAAAAACCAAGGAGCTATATCTAAAGCACTTGCAGCTTTAGGGAAAAGATCATTGACCTTCTATATTTTCAACGAAACAATGCTCGTATTTCTCCTATCTCCTGCTTTCATAGGCCTCGGTATGAGATTGACTGCTACTGGAGGAGCGGGAATTGCTGTCCTTATCTGGATGGGAGCTCTAATGATAGCGATCCTATTTGAAAAAGAGCAAATACAAGGTCCTGTTGATAAATTGTTAAGGCATTTGGTGTATAGATAGTGATGTGTTCTCAGTTTAAATCATACACCATCACTTATAAGTGCACGTATTAATGAAGTTCGGGTGCACTGAGCATATAAAGAGATACTTCTCAAATGCTGGTTTGGAGAATTCTAAAGCATTTAGGTAGTTTTTAACTTAGCAAATCGCTCTCCATCATTTTTAAAATAAACGAGGGTGTTAGTTATATAAATTTCAGAATACTAAAGGCGTTTGGATTATACTCCAAACGCCTTTTTTGAGTTCATTTCTTTGTGAACGGAACCTTCTAAAACAGAACGGCACCTATTTTAACTCTTCGTCTTCAATATAGCACGAACAGGCGATCCGTCAGCACCTTCAATTTTTAAAGGTAAAGCCGTTAAGTGGTATAAGCCTGGTTCAACGCCTTCTAAATTAAGCCCCTCTAAAATGTGAATGCTGTTTTTTTCAAATGCGTGGTGTGCATCTAATGTCTTACTTTCAAGTGGATCGACAGAAGGGAGGTCAACACCAATTAACTCCACACCATTCCTTCTAAAAAACTCACCTAAACTTGGATCTATAATGGGGATCTCAGTCGGAAAGTAAGAAGGGTCCTTCCAAGCAGACGTTTTTAAAATGACGCGTCTAACATGCGATAGATCGACTAACTTTAAATCATCTGGTCTAATACGTTCTTTTGTTGACACATCCACTACAAGAACGTCACCAACATACAAATCAAGCGGTAATTGCTCAACGGTTAAGCCACTGTCATTGAAATGATACGGTGCATCAATGTGTGTAGCGGTATGACAGCTCGTTGTGAATTGCCCAACGTTAACAGAACCCGTCTCCTCTTTAGACCAAGTTAACTCGTAAGAAAAAGGTGTATCTCCTGGCCAAGTGGGAGTCTCCTGTTTTAAAGTACGTGAAATATCAATGATCATGTTAATCCTCCTAAGCAATAACGTCGCGTTCGTTTTTATATTGTTTATAGACCTTCTTTTCCATAATTTCCTTTAAAATTTGTACTGTTCGATATACATCGTGATACGATACGTAAAATGCAACCGGTGCAAGGCGAATCACATTCGGAGCACGGAAATCAGGTGTAACATTATAATCTTTTAGTGCTTTACAAACACTCGCAGCCTCATCATGCTCTAAGCACACATGACCACCACGGCGCTCATCTTCTTTAGGATTACCAATTGTAAATCCGTATTCTAATAAATATTTCTCAACTAAATACATTAAGTACGCTGTTGCATGAAGTGACTTTGCTCGGATCTGTTCAATCCCTGCTTCTTCAAATAGTTCTAGTGAGCCAATTAAAGGTGCGACACTTAATACATGTGGTGTACCAATTTGATAAGCACCCGCATCTAAAGCAGGTGTGAAGGTGTGCTCCATATCGAATTGCTTTTCTTTGTTTGAACCGAACCAACCCGTAAGTCCTGGTGTTTTATCGAAATGGTTTTCATGGACAAATAAACCCGCAACACCACCTGGCCCACTATTAACATATTTATAGTGACACCAATAAGCAAAATCAACGCCTGCTTCATGGAAATGGTGTGGAATGACACCAACAGAATGGCAGCCGTCAAAGCCAATTAGTATATTTCGTTCGTGAGCAGCCTTTGTTAACTTCTCAATATTTAATAGTTGACCACTACGGTATAAAACAGTTGGCAGAATGATAAGTGCTACATCATCTGTCATCGCATTGATTAAGTCATCTTCATCAATCGTTCGCCCGTCTCGACTTTTAACGCGAACCAAGTGTTCATCTGGGTCATAACCGTGTAGTTTTAATTGACTTTGTAAAGCATAAATGTCTGATGGGAAGTTTAATTCATCAGCTAAGATCTTCGTTTTATTGCCTTTTGGTTGATAAAACGTACTGACTAGCTGATGTAAATTGGAAGTTGTTGAACCAGTTACGACAACTTCCTCAGGTTTTCCACCGACTAATGACGAAACCTGTTTCCCTAAGTCTTCTGATAAATAAAACCAAGGGTATTCTCCACTCACCCAGCCGCCAATCGCATCATTTTTCCACGCTTCTGTCACGTGATGTAACGATTGTTCAGCTCGTTTTGACATTAATCCGAGTGAGTTGCCATCTAGGTAAATATGGTCGTCTTTTATATAAAATTCATTTTTAAATTGTTTAAGTTGGTCTTGTTGGTCTAATTCATGTGCGAATTGTTCAGTTGGTTTAAACAAAGCAATCCCTCCTCGTACTCAATATATCATAATTGCGGTCATAGTGGTCTAATTTCTGTTAAACTAAAAATAGATAATAACAGGAGGGAAAGCGTGATGAGAAAGCCAACGAACCAAACGGTGATGCACAGCTATCCGGGTATGGTTGCGATTGTTACAACATCTTATAATGGACAAGATAACGTTATGGCAGCAGGCTGGCATTCATATATTTCGTTTCAACCACCGATCTATGGTGTTGCGATTGGGCATGAGCGCCATACATATGAATTAATGAAAAAGTCCGGGCAGTTTGGTGTACATTTTTTGCCGATGGAGAAAGCTCAGTTTATCCAACAAGCCGGCGTGTACTCAGGGGCGAGTACGAATAAGTTTTTTTTAGGTGAAATGGAGTATGATCGTGGTATCACAATTGATGCTCCCATATTAAAAGATGCTTATGTTGCCTATGAATGCCAAGTGATTGATGTCAACAGGTACGGCGATCATGACTGGTTTGTCGGGGATATGACACAGTTTTATCGTGATGATGATTTATTTTTAGATAATGGATTACCTAATGATGAGAAGCTTTCGGTTCCTTTGTACCTTGGGAGTTCTACTTACACGTCTTTAGGAGAAAGAAAGCAGTTTCGAATCGACTAAGAATAACGAGCTATGGTAGGGATGCAAAATGATTGTGATGATCGACCATTATGATTCTTTTACATATAATTTAGTCGACTATTTTGAACAAATGGGAGTGGAGGTGAAAGTCGTTAAACACGACCAAATATCGGTTTCAGAGCTTATGGCGCTAAACCCTGAAGCGGTTATATTCTCACCTGGTCCAGGTAACCCGGATGATGTCTTAAATAGTCTTACTATTTTACAGGCTGTTCAAAATAAATTACCGGTATTAGGTGTGTGTTTAGGCTTTCAAATTGTTGTCCAAGCCTTTGGTGGAATGATTGAGGAAGCTAACGTTCCCATGCACGGGAAAGTCGAATGGGTAGTGCATGATGAGGATCAAATCTATACAGATATTGACTCGCCTACAGCTGTCACGCGTTATCATTCGTTAATTGCTCGTAAAGAAAATATGCCTGATGTACTAAAGATAACAGGACAAACCGACTGCGGTGAAGTTATGAGTGTCAGGCATAAATATTTACCAATTGAAGCGGTGCAATTTCATCCTGAGGCGATTTTAACAACGTATGGTTTAAAAATGATAGAAAACTTTGTAGCAGGACACGGTTTAACGAGGCAGGTGAGTCGTGGTGAGTGATGTTAAGTTAACGTTTCAATTCAAACACCCTTGGCTTAAAAATCATGCGATGCATTTTCGAAATCCGATTACGATTTTACAAGCTGATACGATTGGTGAAGTCAAAACAATCATTAAACAAGCTGAAGATTATTCAAAAAAGGGATATTATGTTGGTGGATTTGTCAGTTATGAAGCAGCGCAGGCCTTCATACCTCATTTACCTTTCCATAGTGTAGAGGAGCTACCTTACGTTTGGTTTGGTGTATTTGAAGAGTCTGCCCAAAAGGGGGAGGTGGCGGTAGATGAAACATTTTTTAATACTGAATGGAAGCCAGACACAGACAAACAAGCTTATGAGAAGGCGATTGAAACGATTCATCATTTAATTTCTAAGGGCATGACATATCAAGTTAATTATACGTTAAGGTTATTAGCGGAGTTAAGTGATGTTGATTCTGAGGCATGGTTTACACAACTCACCCAAGCTCAACAAGCCAATTACACAGCACTCTTACAAATAGGTTCGCATGATCTATTATCCATCTCACCGGAATTATTTTTCGCATCCAATGGTCATACAATTGAAACAAGGCCAATGAAAGGGACGATAAGAAGAGGGCTAACGGTTGAAGAAGATGAAAAGTTGAAACTTCAACTATCTGAATCAGTTAAAGATCGGGCTGAAAATGTGATGATCGTCGACTTGCTAAGAAATGATGTCTCACAAGTTGCAAAAGCAGGAACGATCAATGTGCCTCAATTGTTTACGATTGAGAGTTATCCAACTGTTCACCAAATGACCTCAACAGTGCAGGCGGAGCTGAAAGAGGAAGCAGACCTTGTTGATTTATTTAAAGCTTTGTTTCCATGTGGTTCGATTACAGGTGCACCCAAAAAAAGTACGATGGAGCAAATCTACCATTTAGAAAATAGTCCCCGTGAAGTGTACTGTGGTGCAATTGGTATTCTGACACCAAGAGGCGAAGCGGTTTTTAACGTTCCAATTCGAACCATTATCCACAATAAAGAAACTAATCAAGCTGTGTACGGTGTTGGTGGTGGCATTACGTGGGATTCATCTGCAGAGGGGGAGTATGAGGAGACCGTTGATAAAGCACGTGTTTTATACCGGAAGCCAAAATCATTTAAACTGTTGGAATCGATGCTGTTAAAAGACGGGGTAATCGACCTTGAACAAGAGCATATGAACAGGCTTACTAAGTCAGCGAATTATTTTAATATTAACTTGAATGATCATCCATTAAAAGAAACGTTTAAAGCAATTAAGGCTTACCACCAAGGTGAATATAAAGTACGTTTACTAGTTGATGAAGAAGGTGACATACAATACGAGCTACAAGACATCAGTAATAGGCCGGAATCATTGAAGATAGCTTTAGCACTTGATCCAATTAAAAAAGAGAATGCCTTTTTGTATCATAAAACAACGAATCGAGATGTTTACAACAAGCGAGTACGAGATGATGTAGATGAAACGTTACTTTGGAATGAAGAAGGAATGATTACAGAGTTTACAACGGGAAACTTTGCTTATTTACTAGAAGGTAAATGGTATACACCTCCAGTTAGAGATGGGCTTTTACCCGGGACTTTCCGCGAAAAATTATTAAGTGAAAAACAAATAAGTGAAAGAAGTCTAGCGAAAGATGAGCTTACATCAGTTTGGGAGTTGGCCTTTTTTAATAGTGTTAGAGGGTGGAAACGTGTCCACTTGATTACTGAATAAAGGGGAATGTTAAGTTGAAAAAGAAATTACTCATCATTGTAGGTAGTTTTTTCGTAGTTGTGCTGATTGGATTAACGTTCGCAGGTAATTATTTTTATGATCAAGGAATTAAAAGAGGGACTGAAGTTGAGCTTCATCGTGAGGATGAGGAAGTTAATGTAGCTGCAACTGAACAAAGTCAAATGCTTGTAGATGAGGCGAATGAGTGGTTTGGGGAGCAGGATACAGAAATTGTTGAAATAACAGCTTTTGATGACTTGAATTTAGTGGCACAGTTTATTGAAAATGATTCTGGTGAGAGTAAATCTGTCATCTTGGCTCATGGTTTTAGAAATACGAGTGACAATATGGGTCAATTAGCAAAATTTTACTATGACCAAGGATTTGATATTTTGATACCTGATGCTCGGGGTCACGGTGAAAGTGAGGGCGATTACATTGGTTACGGTTGGCACGATCGACTCGACTATCTTGATTGGATTGATCTGTTGATTGAAGACTATACGACAGAGGAAATCATTTTACACGGGAATTCAATGGGAGCTGCAACGGTTCTTATGACAAGTGGTGAGGAACTACCAGAAGAAGTGCAGGGTATTATTTCTGATAGTGGTTATAGCACGGTAAAAGATGAGCTCGCGCACCAATTGGATCATATATATGGATTACCATCATTCCCTCTACTTGAAGTAACGAGTGTGATAACGAACATTCGAGCTGGTTATACATTAGGTGAAGCTTCCGCTGTAGAGCAAGTGAAAGACAATAACCTTCCATTATTGATTATTCATGGTGAGGATGATGACTTAGTCCCAACAGAGATGGCTTATGAAATTATTGATGCAGCAGGTGGTGAAAACGAGCTGTGGATTGTCCCTGAGGCCGGTCATACGAAGGCATTTGATAATGTAACTGAAGAATTTTATGAGCGTGTAGGTGATTTTGTTGATCGAGTCATAGACTAATCTATTTGAAATCAGTTTTATTTATAAGTGAGATTAATAGATGAACATGTTGAGCCATATCACAACTAACTAGGTATAAACATACTGTAGGTTAGATTATACAAAAGGAGTGGAACGATGTACGATGTTAGACATCCGTTAAATTGCCTTTATGAACAGCAGTATGTTGTGATGCCTAATGATACGTTTTATCACCTAGCTGAACGTTATAACATCGCTGTACTAAGTATAGAACAGGCAAATCCAGGTGTGGGCCCAGAGCGGTTATTTGTTGGTCAGGTGATATGCTTACCGTTGCCCCCATGTGATAACGGATTCCAATATTTGATTAAACCCTACGATACTTTATTCCAAATTGCCCAAATGTACAATGTCACAGTGGAGCATCTTTTAGCAAGGAACCCAGGTGTTAACCCGTATCAACTTCAACTCGGGCAAGTACTTTGTATACCGCCAAGTATAGATGTAGATTGTCCAATGGAACGATTTCATATTGTAAGGCCCGGTGAATCGTTGTATGAATTAGCTGATCGGTTTAACATACCATTAGACTCGCTTGTATCGGCAAATAATCATATTGAAAATCCGGATTACATTGCAATTGGTACGAAATTATGTGTGCCAAGTCCAATGGTTACACCAGACTAAAAGCACCGTCAAAATAGTACTTGAAAGTTCTATTTTGACGGTGTTTTTTAGTAAATATAATTAATAAACAACACGACAATAAACAAGACATTTGCCCTATAGAGGGTTCTTATACATAATTAAACTAACGATGTAAGAAAAGAGGGATAAGCGTGAAAACAGAAGAACAGTATTTTTCAGAAGGAACAACGATTCAAGATTATATGGATGGTATGAGTAAATTAAAAGAAGAGAGTTTTAACGTGTATCACCATCTTCAATTACCGAATGACGGGCTTGTTGAGACGTTAAAAACACAATCACTTCATTTCTTAATCATCACTGAAGACTGGTGTGGTGATGCGATGATGATTAACCCCGTGATCCGACGTTTAGCTGAAGCGGCTGGAGTAGAAGTTAGGGTCGTACTTAGAGATGCGGATACGGAATTGATCGATCGTCATTTAACTAATGGTGGACGAGCTATTCCAATTGTATTAATTTTAAATGATGAAGGGAAGCTAGTTGGGAAATGGGGACCACGCGCCCCTGAAGTTCAACAAATGGTAGATGAGTTTAATGATTCACTTCCATCAAAGGACGACCCAGCCTTTAAAGAGAAACAGAAAGAAATGATTAAGACGTTAACGAGAAGATACACAGAGGACTCGACTCTTTGGACATATGTTTATGAAAGTTTTAAAGAAACGCTCAATGATGTTTCGGTAAAAAAGTAATCTAGTTTTTTCTGTACAACCCAATTAGATGCAATCCTAAAAATGGTGGGGGTGGCTATTATGATTGATTTACGAAGTGATACGGTTACTAAACCGACTCAAGAAATGCGAGAAGCAAGTTTCCATGCTGAAGTTGGCGATGATGTGTATGTTGAAGACCCGACCGTTCAACTACTAGAAGAGAAAGCGGCTGAGATGTTAGGGAAAGAAGCGGCATTGTTTGTGACAAGTGGTGTTCAAGGCAATCAAATTGCGGTATTAGCACATACGCGTCCTGGTAATGAAATTATTTTAGAAGAAGAATCACATTTATTTTACTACGAAGGGGCTGCGATTTCAGCGTTTGCTGGTGTTCAGCCGCGAACAGTTAAAGGTAATCGCGGTGCCATGCATCCAGCTGATGTAGAAGCGGCTATTCGACCTGAGGATGTTCATTTACCAGAAACGGGGTTAATAGTATTAGAAAATACTCACAATCGTGCTGGTGGCGCAGTAATTCCTTTAGAAACAATGAGCGCAACTTATGATTTAGCACAACGTAACCATATTCCAGTTCACTTAGATGGTGCGCGTCTCTTTAACGCTGTTTCAACGTCAGGGATTTCAGCAAAAGAGTATGCAAGCTATACCGATACAGTGCAAATTTGTTTGTCCAAAGGTTTAGGTGCACCGATTGGTTCGATTATTGCTGGTTCTAAAGAATTTATTACTCAGGCAAGGAAATGGCGTAAACGTTTAGGTGGGGGATTAAGGCAAGTGGGAGTAATTGCAGCTCCTGCTATGATTGCTTTAACTGAAATGTCTAAGCGCCTTCATGAAGATCATGGAAATGCGAAAAAGTTAGAACAAGGTATAAAGGAAGCAGGATTTGAATTAGCGTATCCAGTTGAGACGAATATTGTCATTATGGATGTTGCCAACACACCCTTTGATGGGGCGCAAATGGTTGAGAAATTAGGAGAGTCTGGGGTTAAAGCTGTTCAGTTTGGCCCAACACTCGTTCGTTTTGTGACGCACTTTGATATCAATGAGCAAGATATTAACAGAACAATTGAAATCTTAAAATCTATTAAAAGTATGCTATAATAGAACTTAAGATTTGTCAGTTTTTGAAACTTGGGAGTGGAGACTTATGTTTGATTCACGTATGTTTGAAGTTTTGATGAATTATCAAAGATCAGTAAGTGAAAGCCCATTGTTAAATAAACAGAGGCAGCAATCAGGAACACAAGAGGTTTCGTTTCAAAATCTATTTATGAACCAGTTAGGCATTAACCAACAGTCGACAACACCATCAAATTCGTTAATGCTTGATCAATCCCAGCTTGGTCCTGTTGCCAATACACAAATGAATCCGATCAACTTTAATTCGACTGTTTCTAAGTCAGATTATGATGAGATTATTGATACGGTAGCAGAAAAATATAACCTTGATGCTGACTTAATACGTGAAGTGATTCAAACCGAATCAAACTTTAATCCACAAGCTGTAAGTCATGCTGGCGCCCAAGGTTTGATGCAATTGATGCCAGCTACAGCTGAATCACTAGGGGTAAGAAACGCCTTTGACCCCGAAGAGAATATCGAAGGTGGCGCACGATACTTAAGTGATATGCTAAACCGCTATGACGGTGATTTAGAAAAAGCCCTAGCTGCATACAATGCTGGACCTGGGAATGTCGATTATTACGGAGGCGTTCCTCCATTTGAAGAAACACAAAATTATGTAAGACGGATTTTAGGATAATAGATAAAAGGGCTATCCAATTCATGAGGAATGATTGGATAGCCCCTTTTTAATTTGCCCAGTCAAGCAATATTACATATGATCTAAGCTTTGTTTTAAATCGTTCCAAATGTCTTCCCATGCTTCTAATCCACAAGACATGCGAATTAACGAATCAGTAATACCCATTTTAAGGCGGCTTTCTTCTGGGACAACAGCATGTGTCATTGTCTGAGGGTGTTGAATGATCGATTCGGCATCACCTAAACTAACGGCTAATTTAATAAATGAAAGTCGGTTTAAAAAGGCTTGTGCTTCTTCCTTACCACCTTCAATTTCAAAAGCAATAACACCCGCACCTAATTTCATCTGTTTCTTAGCAATTTCATAGTCTGGATTGTTTTGGTCAAATGGATAGTGAACGCTCTTGATTTTAGGATGCGTTTTCAATTGTTCTACCACTTTTTCTGCATTGTAAGAGTGGCGGTCCATTCGAATAGGTAATGTTTTTAAACCTCTTAATAATAGCCAAGCATCAAAAGGTGACAGAATCCCGCCGATATCTTTTTGTGTTGTCATAGCAACTTCGGAAATAAACTCTTCTTTACCTACTAATAACCCAGCTACGACATCTCCATGACCACTAATATACTTAGTTGCACTATGAAGAACAATATCACACCCTAAATCAATTGGGCGTTGTAAGTAGGGTGATGAAAAAGTATTGTCTACAACGACTGGAATGTTGTACTCTTTTGCCACTCGAGCGACCATTTCTAAATCAATAATTTTCATCGTTGGATTAATCGGTGTTTCCACATAAATAAGGGCTGTATGATCTTGAATCGACTCACGTAATGCATCTTCTGACTCCATTAAGCTAAAGTCAGACTGAATATTATATTTATCCCTCATAATTTCTAGTAAACCAAACGTACAGCCATATAGACCTTGAGAACATAAAATGTGATCATTAGCTTTTGTTAAAGCGATTAATGTAGCAGATACAGCTGCCATTCCAGATGAGAATGCGAGGCCAGCTTCAGCGTTTTCTAAGGAAGCTATGCGCTCTTCTAAATGACGAACAGTTGGGTTTCCTAATCGAGAATAAACAAACCCACTGTCTTCACCCAGAAAGCGTTTTTCCCCTTGTTCAGCGTTTGCGAATGTGTAAGTTGAAGTTTGATAGATTGGTGTTGATAAACTATCGAAGTGCTCCTTTGAATCATAACCATGATGAATTACATCTGTTTCAAATTTTTTTGACATTAGATGCCCTCCTCTTACCCCTTTTTCCTTATTGTAACATAATATATGAAAGCGCTTTCTAAAATGAAGAAAAAATTTAAAAATAGCTAAAGTAGATATGTTCTACTACTTTAGCTATAGACTAATTCTAATGAACGTGTGATTTTAACTGCTTAACGCGTTCATAAGTATATAAGATTAATCCCACCCAAATAAGGGTAAAGGTAATAGCATGGACTGATGTAAAGGGTTCGTTGAATAGGAAAACCCCAAGTAAAAGCATGATGGTTGGTGCTATATATTGTAAAAATCCAATCAGCGACAATGGAATTCGCTTTACGCCTTGTGCGAACAATAAAAGCGGAATGGCAGTAGCCAACCCAGTACCAATTAATAATAAGCCAACTAAAGAGACACTCATTGCTCCATTATTAACCCATTCAAGATGGGCAATGTAGATGAACGCAACGGGTAATACAATTAGCGTTTCGATTGCTAAGCCGAATATTGCATCCAGTTTAACTATTTTTTTCAATAACCCGTAGATCGCAAATGATACAGCAAGAAGTAATGCAGCCCAAGGAACATCGCCAAAGTTGTATGTCATGTATCCGACACCCGTCAATGCCAGTGTAATCGCAATCCATTGCAGTTTTGTGAACCTTTCTTGTAAAAAAATAAATCCAAATAAAACACTTATTAACGGGTTTATATAATAACCTAAACTAGCATCTAACACGCGCTCTGAGTTAACTGCCCATATGTATGTGACCCAATTAATGCTAATGACAATTGAGGCGGCAGAAATACCTAAGGCAGTTTTCCAATCTGTGAAGATCATACGGCACTCTGCCATAAACAAATGCCAGCGCCTAATAATTAATATAAAAGCCATCATAAATACAAAGGACCATAAAATCCGGTGAGCTAAAATCTCCCATGAAGGTACGAACTCTAACACCTTCCAGTAAAGGGGTAAAAATCCCCAAAGCAAATAGGCGAAAGTCGCATAAAGCGTTCCAATTCTTTCGTTGTTCAACTAGTTTCCCCCTTTACTCTTCTAAAGAATTTATAGTATTTTAAAAATTTTACGACAATGGAAGGAATTTTTCAATATTATTATAAAAGTATTATTAGTTGTTGTGTATTAACACTTTCGATACACTAAATTTAAGAGAAATAAGGAGGCCGAGACATTATGAATATACATGTAACTGATCAAGCAGTAGATTGGTTTATGGATGAGATGGACCTTGAACAAGGAGATGCTGTTCGATTTTTCCCTAAATATGGTGGGACTTGTTCATTTCAAAAAGGATTCTCAATCGGTATGGCGATTGGAAGTACTGAAGAGCCAGAAGTTGAAACAGAGAAAAAAGGAATTGCCTTTCAAGTTGATGAGAAAGATGTTTGGTTTTTTGGTGAGAAAGACTTATATATTGGCCTTAAAGATGGAGAAGTTGAATATTCAGATCAACCAGTAGAGTAAAGAGGGGATGTCGATATGGGATGGACGCGAGAGGAAGCATTTGATTTCTTAAAAACCGTGTATACAGATGATGTCATGCAACAAGAAAAGCGCCGTGTCTTTAAGCAATTAAACCGCCAATTATATGAACGTTTAGATGATTTAGCAATTAATAACGCTTTGTCTGATCAAGTTGAAAAGCAGCTAAAATTGTTTAAGGATTTTACATTTATGCCTGGAGATAATATCTTTCAATCCATGCGTTATTTGTTCTTACTAGCACGTGGTGAAAAAGAAGTCGATCGACAAACGACCAGAAGCCATTTAGATCGCATTTACAACTCATTGTTTAAAGCAGCAGGAATTAAAAACCCAACAATTCCCGATCACTTTTGGCAAACGCCTATTGGCATTGCATGTATGATTGCAGAAGATGGAGTTGAAGCGGTATATCCAATATTAGATGAAATGGTTGAGTAGCACTTCCTTGTAGGGAGTGTTATTTATTTTGGTTGATCTTTTCATTATGATCGAATATGTATTTTGACTTATATTAAAATAAGATGTAAACTTTGATTAACAAGTACATACAATATATATCGAAAGGTTGATTCAATGAATATGAAATATGAGGTCAAACTACAAAAGCTAGCAGACTTTCTCGCCTTTTTATTCCGAGTAGCGAATGTCGGAAAGGGTGAAGAAGAGGATAAATACCAATCCTTAGTTAAAGGAAGTGATGTTGAAAATTGGGTCGAGAACGTTTATGACTCAATATCAAATGAAGAGAAAAAGGAGCTACAGGTCTTCTTTCAAAAGGATAGTCATATTGCGGTTTCATTACTGCCTTATTTGTATAGTCGTGATGCTTTAACATCAATTGAGAAATTACAAGGAACAATCCTAGGCATGGATGAACAACAACTCGTTAGAGAAATAATCAAAACAAGCTATGAAGACGATTCGATTAAAAGTTTACCTGTTATGGAGAGAATAAAACATTTAACTATTCCAGAAGAAGAAAAGTGGAAAATGATTTATTTTGCTCATCACCCAAATGAAGTTAAACAGAGGTTAAGTCTATTATTAAAGCAAATGTATGAGCGCAATTATATGAATGATGAAAAGCAAGTATTACAGGAATTAGAACAAAGCATAGACGTACTCAAACAAAATGAATATCAATCGTTTATACATGAATTAGCGTCACAACATACTACCTGGAACGATAGAAAGCGGTTAATTGTTGTACCCTCTTATTCTCTTAATGTTGGTTTTATTAGTCATGACGAAGCGGATTTTAATTTATTAATTGTTGGTTTAAAAAGATTTAATGTAATTCGTAAAATGCGAGATGATAAAGAGGTACTAGAGCTTTTAAAGATTTTAACTGATGAACGTCGTTTTAATATGCTAAGACTTCTAAAAAGGCGGGCGCACTATGGATATGAGATTGCACAATCATTAGGGATATCAAACTCAACTGTATCTCACCATTTAGCTATTTTGCTTAATCATGGATTTGTTCAGTCAAGTAGGGATGAAAACAAAGTCTATTATTCGATTAATCAAGGCGAGGTGAAATCTGTGATTCGAGAGTTAGAAAATTTATTCTTAATGTGAGGGGATGGGGAATTTGGCAGAAGTTAGTGGGGAAAGTCATGCACCATTATTTCGAAATCGATCGTTCATTTTATTCTTTTTAACCTTTTTCGCATCAAGTTTGAGTGTTGCTTTCTTTTTGTTTACAGTAAATTGGTATGTTGTCGATTATTTAAGGTTAGAAGTGATGTTAGGAATTGTTTTTTTCGCAACTTCGATTCCTAGGCTATTGTTTATGTTAATTGGTGGTGCAATTGCTGATCGTGTCAACAAAGCGACTGTCATGTTGGTATCTGATTTTACGAAAGCAGTTTTGTTATTAGCTGTAATCGGCCTGCTAGTTTTTGATTTACTATCGATATGGGTATTAGTCGGCTTAGCGTTTTTGTTTGGTTTGCTGGATGCGTTCTTTTGGCCTGCTAGTTCATCATTATTCCCAAGTATAGTAGATAGAGAACAACTAACAAGAGCAAACGCAATTGTCCAAACAACACAACGTTCTTCTATTATCGTAGGGCCATTATTAGCAGGTTTAGTTATTGGGTTTGGAAGTTATGAGTTAATGTTTGGAATAGTTAGCCTAATGTTACTGATTGCTGCAGTGATAGACATGTTTTTAAGAAGAAATGTAAATAAAGATATCGAATTAGAGCAGGCGTCTATATGGGGTGCTATTACAGACGGTATTCGGTATGTTAAACAATCATCATTTCTCCTAACGTTAATGCTAACATCTGTTTCGCTAAACTTATTTTTAAGTGGACCGATGCAAGTGGGTTTACCGATTTTCGCTCGTAATGTTCTAGATGGAGATGAGTTCACTTATAGCTTATTGAGTGGTTTATTAGGAGTAGGTATGCTAATTGGGGCAATCATAGTTGGAATAATAAATATAAAAAGAAGAAGAGGGCTTGTCTCGTTAGGGGGCATTATGGCATTAGGGGTGTTTATGGTAAGCTTTAGCTTAACTGGAGAACTTTGGCTTAGCTTATTGTTTATAGGTTTAGTTGGATTAACTATGGCAATCATTGATGTACCATTAATTTCTGCTATTCAAGCCCATACTGATGAGGAGTATCTAGGGAGAATGATGAGCTTAATTTCGTTTTCATCGATGGGCTTATTGCCTGTTTCGTTTTTATTAACTTCAATGTTTATTTCACTAGGGTTTGCGATTGAAGAAATAATATTTGTTGCTTCATGCTGTTTGTTAATGGTCGGTTTAATTGTGGTCATTTTCACAAAATCCATTAGACAAATTGATTAATTAAGATACTTTTGATTAAAACTATACACTAAGGCTGAACTAATATATAATAACAAAGGCAGAAAATTTTAGTTAGAGAATGGAGCGTTTCTATGCAAGAGCACAAAGATATTCGTAACATCGCCATTATTGCGCACGTTGACCACGGTAAAACGACATTAGTTGACCAAATGTTACACTACTCTGGTACGTTTCGCGATAATGAAAACGTTGATGAACGTGTGATGGATACGGATGATTTAGAGAAGGAACGCGGGATTACGATCCTCGCGAAAAATACAGCTATAAATTACGGAGATGCCCGTATTAACATTTTAGATACTCCAGGACACGCCGACTTTGGTGGTGAAGTTGAGCGTATTATGAAAATGGTAGATGGTGTCTTATTAGTCGTAGACGCGTATGAAGGTTGTATGCCACAGACGCGTTTTGTTTTGAAGAAAGCTTTAGAGCAAAACTTAAAGCCAATGGTTGTTTTGAATAAAATTGACCGTCCGAATGCCCGTCCTGAGGAAGTCGTTGATGAAGTGTTAGATTTATTTATCGAGCTTGGTGCTGATGATGAGCAGTTAGAGTTCCCAGTTGCTTATGCTTCAGCATTACAAGGAACTTCAGGGTATGAAGCAGAAGAGCAAAATGAAACGATGGATCCGATTTTTGAAACGATCTTAAAGCATATTCCGCAACCAGATAAGCTTAAAGATGAACCACTGCAATTCCAAGTCACGCTACTAGACTATAATGATTACGTTGGGCGTATTGGTGTTGGTCGTGTATACCGAGGTAAGATGAAAGTCGGTGACCAAGTCGCTTTAATGAAAAAAGACGGCTCAGTTAAAAATCATCGTATTACGAAGCTGTTTGGATTTATCGGCTTAAAACGTGTTGAAATTAATGAAGCTGAAGCTGGTGATATTGTAGCGGTTTCTGGTATGGAGGACTTAAACGTAGGGGAGACAGTTTGTGATGTGAATGATCCTGACCCACTTCCAATACCAAGAATCGATGAACCGACTTTACAAATGAGGTTTGTTGTTAATAACAGTCCATTTGCTGGTAAAGAAGGGGACTATATAACAGCAAGAAAAATAGAAGAACGCCTATTAACACAGCTTGAAACAGACGTTAGTTTACGTGTAGAAGAAACAGAAACACCTGATGCGTGGATTGTATCAGGACGCGGTGAACTTCATTTATCAATTTTAATTGAAAACATGCGTCGTGAAGGTTATGAGCTACAAATATCTAAACCGCAAGTTATTATTCAAGAAATTGATGGTGTGAAGTGTGAGCCGTATGAGCGTGTCCAAGTCGATGTTCCAGAAGATTATACAGGTCCAGTTATGGAATCATTAGGAGCTCGTAAAGGTGAAATGCTTGATATGATTAACCATGGAAACGGTCAAGTAAGATTAGAGTTCAAAGTCCCTTCTCGTGGTTTAATCGGTTACGCGACAGAATTCATGTCACAAACACGTGGTTATGGGATTATTAACCACTCATTTGATGCTTATGAGCCGGTTGCACAAGGTTCAGTTGGCGGGCGTCGTCAAGGTGTATTAGTTGCTCAAGAAAAAGGAAAAGCAACACCATATAGTATTATGGCCCTTGAAGACCGTGGCGTGATCTTCATTGAACCTGGAACAGAGGTTTACGAAGGTATGATTGTTGGTGAACATAATCGTGAGAATGACCTAACAGTTAACATTACGAAAGAAAAAGCTTTAACAAACGTTCGTTCAGCGACAAAAGATAATACCGTCACTTTAAAAGGTACTCGTAAATTAACGCTAGAAGAGGCAATCGAGTATTTAGATGACGATGAGTATTGTGAAGTAACACCTGAGTCGATCCGTTTACGTAAGAAGATCTTAAATAAGAGTGAACGCGAACGCCAACAGAAAAAAGCGAAGTATTCATAATACAAAAAAGAGCTATGAGGCTGATCAGCCTCATAGCTCTTTTTTGATCAAAGCGAGAGGCTCAAAAATCAAAGCGAGAGGCTCAAAAATCAAAGCGAGAGGCTCAAAAATCAAAGCGAGAGGCTCAAAAATCAAAGCGAGAGGCTCAAAAATCAAAGCGAGAGGCTCAAATCAAACATAAAAAAGGCTGGCGCAATGCCAGCCTTTTTAATAGTTAAAGATTACTCGTTAAGAGTGATATCTTTAAGCTGATAGATACCTAATGCGTCAACTGAGAATCCTTCTACTTCGCTTCTTACACCAGTGATATAGTTTTGGTGGTGAACGTAAAGCATAGGAGCTAGATCAGTTAATAGCTCTTGAGCTTCAGTATAGATCTCTTGACGTGCATCTGGATCTGCTTCACGACGACCTTGATCTAATAGCTCATCTAGCTCATCATCAGCAATGAATGAACGGTTACCAGTAGAGCCGTGTGCGCTAGAGTGGAATAAAGCGTATAGACCATAGTCAGCATCAGCTGTTACTGTTGACCAACCTAGAATGAACATATCGTGTTCACCGTCAGCTGTACGATCTAGGTAAGTACCCCATTCTAGCTGATTAATTTCTACGTCAATGTCAAATTCAGATAGAGCATCTTGAACATAAGTTGCAATTTCAACACGTTGCTCATCGTCATTTGTCCATATAGTTGTTTCGAAACCATCACCATATCCAGCTTCATCAAGTAATTCTTGAGCACGTTCAGGGTCATAGCCTAGACCACTAACGTTCTCGTCATAACCAAAAACGTCTGGAGCTAGTGGTCCTAAGGCTGGTGTACCAATGCCTTCATAGATACCTTCGATAATCGCTTCTTGGTCAATTGCTAAGTTAATCGCTTCACGTACTTTTGGATCATCAAATGGTTCTCTTTCAACGTTGAATGAAACGTAAGATAAACTAACTGATTCTTGTTCGTTTACGAATGTTTCTTCATCTTCGTCAACACGCTCATAGTCAGTGGGCTGAATTGGATCTGCGATATGAGCATATCCAGTTTCTAGCTCTGCTAGACGTGCACCAATTTCAGGAACTTCTTTGAAAGTTACTGCTCCTGGAAGTGCATTTTCACCCCAGTAGTCTTCAAAGCGTACTAATGTTGTTTCTTCACCAGTGATACGTTCTTCTAATTCAAAGAACCCAGTACCATATGGATTACTTGCTACATGAGTACCAACATACTCAGAGATTTCACCATAAACCTCTTCATACTCTTCTCCGCCTTCAGTGCGTAAGTCATAATACTCTTCAACTGATAAGTCAACATCAGCTTCTTCTAAAGCCTGCTCATAGTCACTGTTAATCGCTTCTTCACTAATCATACCACCTGCATCATGCGCTAAGTGAGATAGTAAAGGTGCGAATGGGTATTCAGTTGTAATATGAACTTCATGATCACCTTCAACTGAAATTTCTTCGATCATCTCATACAAGAAATCACGAGGAGATGCTAGTGCAGGGTCCTTCACACGTTCTAAGTTCGCCTTAACTGAAGATGCAGTGAATTCACTGCCATCGTGGAACTCTACACCTTCTTGTAGTGTGAATGCCCAGGTAGTATCGTCTATTTGCTCCCAATCGGTTGCAAGACCTTCAACAATTTCCATATCATCATCTTGCTTAACTAAAGTTTCAAAAATGTTACTACGTACGTTACTTGAAGGAACATCGTTATCGCCATGTGGATCTAATGAAACAGCGTCTGAAGAGACTGCAAGAACAATATGGTCTCCATCTGCATCAACGTCAGCATCTAAATCTTCATCTGCGTCGCCTTCACCATCACCAGCTTCTTCACCTGCATCTGGATCCTCATCAGTACCAGTATCATCATCACCAGTACCATCACCAGCACAAGCAGCTAAAAACAATGAAAAAACTAGCAACACGGCTAATAGCCAAAGTGTCTTATTTGATTTCATGCTTGTTTTACCCCCTTGGTAATTTATGTTTCGAGCACCCGATTTTTTAGGTAGGCCCTCAAAAATAATATAAATCATTTTCAAACTATTAGCAAGGTTTTATTTTGTCAAAAATCATAAGCTCCTCTAATAAATAATAATATATATAATGGTAGAAATAGTTGTTATAATTTTAGAATTCAATATTGTTAAGCAATTCAGAAAAGACTTAATTTGGAGTAAATTGTTGTAATGTTGAATTTATCCGTTTATGATAGTTGAGAAAGTAGACTCGATTTAGATTTTTGCCAAAAAACAACAATAAAAAAGCGCTTCCATTTGTGGTAAAATATCTAAAGTCAGAGTTAACTTAAATTTTCAAAAACTTCTATGTTTTCAAAAAGGGGGTATAACAGTGACAAATAATCAAGTAGAAAGTAATCAAACGGAGGAAAAGGTAGAAAACCCTAAAGTTAAAAGTATAAAAGATTTCTACCGCCGTCTTAAAAAGAATAAAGCAGCGCTAATTGGTTTTTACACCATTATCTTAATGATTGTCGTCTCAATTATTGGGCCATACTTCACACCATATGATCCAACTTCTACTAATCTACCAGATCGATTCCAAGGTCCTTCAGCAGAGTATTGGTTTGGGACCGACCATATGGGTAGAGATATATTTAGTAGGATTATTCATGGTATGTCAATGACATTATTTGTAGGTTTTGCTTCTGTTATATTAGGAGCATTAGTAGGTATACCTATTGGAATTGTGTCAGGTTATTACGGTGGACGTGTTGATAGTATTATTATGCGTTTCATTGATATCTTACTAGCTTTCCCAGGTATTTTACTAGCTTTAGCTATTGTAAGTATTTTAGGTGGAAGTTTAATTAACGTAACGATTGCAGTAGCAATTTATGCTGTACCTGGTTTTGCACGTATTATACGCGGATCAACTTTAGCTGCTAAAAAACTAGAGTATGTCGATGCGATTAGGGCCTTAGGTGCTGGTGATAGACGAATTATCTTTAAGCACATTATGCCAAATGTATTATCACCAGTTATTGTAAATGCGACGTTGTACATCGCAACGGCTATCTTAACAGCTGCTGGTTTATCCTTCTTAGGAATGGGTGTACAGCCGCCAGATCCTGAGTGGGGAGCGATGTTGAATGATGGTAGAGGTTATATGAATGATGCAGTTCATATTACATTCTTCCCAGGTTTATTTATTGTAATTGTAGTATTAGCATTTAACATTTTTGGTGACGGACTACGCGATGCGTTAGATCCAAAGATGAAAAAATAGAAAAGGGGTGCAAAGGAGATGACAGTTTTTATTATCCGTCGTTTATTTCAACTGATTCCGGTGTTAATAGGTGTTACAATCTTAGTATTCTTAATGATGCACGCAACACCTGGAAACCCCGCGCAACTAATGGCCGGTGAAAATGCACCACCTGAAACAGTTGAACTTATTGAAGAAAGGTTAGGTCTTAATGATCCATTGCCTGTACAATATTTTGATTATGTAACAGGTGTCATCCAAGGTGACCTTGGCACCTCTATGCGTTATAACACGCCAGTAATTGATGAAGTAGCACCAAGGTTTTTGGTAACAATAGAATTAGCGGTCTATGCGACAATTTTAAGTATTTTCCTTGGATTAATTGCAGGTATTATTTCTGCTGTTAGACAATACTCTGTTGCAGACGTATCGATTATGATTATTGCATTATTTGGTTTATCCATGCCTAACTTTTGGTTAGGATTAATGTTAATGCAATATTTTGCAGTAAACTTAGGTTGGTTTCCACCAACAGGTTGGGGTTCACCTGGGCAAGTCATATTACCAGTAATTACCCTAGGTACAGCCGGAGCAGCCATAATTGCACGTATGACACGCTCAAGTATGCTTGAAGTTATTTCTCAAGACTATATTAGAACAGCCCGTGCAAAAGGTGTTAAAGAAAGAATTATCGTATATAAGCACGCACTTAAAAACGCACTGATTCCAGTAGTAACTGTAATTGGTTTACAATTCGGTGCATTACTAGCAGGTGCGGTATTGACAGAGGAAGTATTCGCGATTAACGGTTTAGGTCGTTTACTTGTAGACTCCATCAATAACCGTGACTTCCCAGTGGTGCAGGCTTGTATCTTAATTATTTCAGTAGTATTCGTTGTCGTTAATTTATTAGTCGATATTTCATACAAATTCCTTAACAAGAGAATAGACCTTAACGATTAATAGAAGAAAGTGGGGTGTAGAGAAATGAGTCAAGAATCAATTTTACAAGTAAAAGGTTTAAGAACATCCTTCTTCGTAGGAGGTAATGAAGTAAAAGCAGTTGACGGTGTAACTTTCGATGTTCCTAAAGGTAAAACGTTAGGCATTGTTGGTGAGTCAGGTTCAGGTAAAAGTATTAGTGCTTTATCAATCCTTCAATTAATTGATTCACCAGGTGAAATCGTCGACGGTGAAATTAAATTCAAAGGTGAAAACCTATTAGATTATAGCGCAGCTGATATGCGTAAAATTCGTGGTAACCAAATCTCAATGATTTTCCAGGAGCCAATGACTTCATTGAACCCAGTTTATACAATTGGTCAACAAATTCGTGAAGCACTGAAAATTCACCGTGGTCTTGATAAGAAAGACGGAACTGAAAAAGCGGTAGAATTATTAGAACTTGTAGGGATTCCGTCTCCAAGACAACGTGTAACACAGTACCCTTTTGAACTTTCAGGGGGAATGCGTCAACGTGTTATGATTGCAATGGCTCTAGCGTGTAATCCAGAGCTATTAATCGCAGACGAGCCTACAACAGCTCTAGATGTTACGATCCAAGCACAAATTTTAGAGCTTATTAAAGAACTTCAAGAAGAGTTGGATATGTCAGTGGTTATGATTACGCACGACTTAGGTGTTGTGGCTGAAACATGTGATTATGTTGCAGTTATGTACTGTGGTAAGGTTGTTGAATATGCTGATGTCAACACTTTATTCAAGAACCCTAGACACCCATATACGGTAGGTCTATTGAATTCATTACCACGTAGTGACGTCGACCAAGAGGAATTAATTCCTATTAAAGGGACAGTTCCAGCACCACATGAAATGCCAGATGGTTGTCGATTTGCGCCACGTTGCCCATTTGCAACAGACTTATGCCACAGCGAATTACCAAACCTTGATGATTTAGGTAAGGGTGAGCAAGTTCGTTGTTGGATCTATACAGATGAATGGGATGGCGATCCGGAGGTGAAAGTGCATGAGCCAGAAAAAAGAACTTCTGAAGATTAATAACCTAAAACAGTATTTCCCAATCAAAGGTGGAGTCTTCGGTCGAACAGTGAATAACGTAAAAGCAGTTGATGATGTTTCATTTACTATTTATGAAGGTGAAACGGTGAGTGTTGTTGGTGAGTCTGGTTGTGGTAAGTCAACAACAGGCCGTGCGATTTTACGTTTAGACGACCCGACTGATGGTACCATTGAGTTTGATGGAACGGATTTACTGTCATTAAGTAAGAAAAATATGCGTAAAATGCGAAAAGATTTACAAATTATTTTCCAAGACCCATACGCATCTTTAAATCCGCGTATGACTGTACGTCAGACATTAAATGAAGCGATGGAAATCCAGAATGTAGTGCCTAAAAATGAACGTAATGATCGTATTGCAGAATTAATGGAGACAGTTGGTTTACAACCACACCAAGCTGATCGTTATCCACATGAATTCTCAGGTGGTCAACGTCAACGTGTTGGTATTGCCCGTGCACTTTCGGTTGATCCGAAGCTAATCGTATGTGACGAAGCAGTATCAGCTTTAGACGTATCGATTCAAGCACAGGTGTTAAACTTATTAAAGAAATTCCAAAAGGATTGGAACCTAACTTATTTATTCATTGCGCACGACTTAGGTGTTGTACGTCACATCTCAGATCGTATTATTGTGATGTACCTTGGTAAAATTGTTGAAATGGGTGATACGAAATCAATCTTCGAAAACCCACAACATCCTTATACAAAGGCGTTGTTATCGGCAATTCCAGTACCGGACCCGGAGAAGAAGACAGAGCGTATCTTCTTACAAGGTGATGTACCTTCACCAATCGACCCACCAAGTGGTTGCCGTTTCCACACAAGATGTCCATTCGCGACAGAAAAGTGTGCTGAGGAGATACCGGAGTTACGTAATGAAGAATATATGACAGGTGGACACCAAGCAGCTTGCCATTACATTAAGGCAATTGAGTCAGGTGAACATCAGCCGACAAGAGAAACTTCTAAAGTAAGAAACGTATAAATAATTCTAATAACCCCTAGTTAGTGGACTAAATCAATCGTCACTAATTGGGGGTTATTATGTTTAATATTATGGCTCTAAAATATTTGTTGGGGTAGAGACACAATTTAGGATGTGGTTATGATAGCGGCCGTTGGCGTCAGGTGATCCGCTTACGGTGGATGCTTGCACCCAAAGGGCATAAGTACAACGTTTAATATGGTTTAATATATAGTTTTGTTAGCTATATTTAGTTCCTTCATCTTATTTAAATCTTTTTCTGTTAGATCTTGAAACGTCCGAAACTCATATCCTTCACTTTCATAATAATCAATGATTCTAGGCAAGGCCTCTGCTGTACTATGGCTAGTTGGAGAATCATGGAATAATACAACAGCGAAATCTTGTTCACCTGTTGTAGCTACGACATTATTATAAATGTCTAAAGCATCTACTTCTTCATGATTGGCATCATTAGAAGAAACATTCCAATCAAAATAATAATAACCTCTTTCCTTAACATCTTCAGTTATTTTAGCCATAATTTGATCTCCACCGTAATCAGTAGACACTTGATTGGTAGCACCACCTGGAAACCGAAAGTATGGTGGTATTTCTTGATCCAATACTTCTTCAATCTGATTTTTAGCTTGATAAAAATCATCGTAAAAGGAGTCTAAATCTGAATAAATAGAATAATCGTGTGAATGTGAGTGTGGCAATACTTTATGTCCTTCTTCTTGAGCACGCCTGGTGTAATGCGGGTATTCCTCTACTGATTGTCCGATTGCAAAGAAAGTAGCGGGTATATTATGTTCTTTTAAAATATCTAATATTTTTGGTGTGACTTTAGAGGGACCATCATCAAATGTTAAAAACACTTGTTTTGATCCTGAGCGTGAAGCACTCTGTTTAGCCTCTTCTAACTGTTTAGTCAATTCGTCTATTTTAGATTCTTGGTCTTTTAATTCTTCTTCCTTTTCTTCTAATTCGTCATTCATCTCTTCAATGTTCACATCATATTCGCTCAACTGCTGTTTTAATTCACTTTTTTCTTCTTCAGCAATCTCTAATTGCTCCTCTAACTCCTCAACTTGAGATGTTAAGTTATTAATTTGTTCGTCCTTTTCAGCTGAACAAGCATGAAGTGTAAATGTGATCACTGCTATTAAAGTGAACCATTTTAATAAGTAGGGAAAATTAAGCCGCATCATGAACCGCTCCTATTGCTTTTCTTAGTTGTAAAATAATGAAGAACTCATCACTTTTAAATTCACCATTTTAGACAGTGAATAGTCATAGATGTATCAATTTTATAAAATAATTAAGAAAATCATGACACCTTGAATATAACGTTACGAATTATGTCAAAACATGTTATGATACTAATGGGGAAAACTAGATGACTATATCATATTAGGAGGTAATATTATGCCTAGCGAAACTTTAGATCGTTTTTTAAATGAAAATTTACAAGAATTAAAAGACCAAGGACTTTATAATGAAATTGACCCAGTAGAAGGTGCTAATGGCCCTGTTATTACAATCAATGGCCAAAAACTAATTAACCTTTCATCTAATAACTATCTCGGTTTAGCCACTGACGAACGGCTTAAGGAAGTGGCGAGTAAAGCAGTAGATTCTCACGGAGTAGGTGCTGGTGCTGTTCGTACGATTAACGGTACATTAGACTTACACGTTAAGTTAGAAGAGAAAATTGCGGAATTCAAAGGTACAGAGAGCGCGATTGCTTATCAATCAGGGTTCAACTGTAATATGGCAGCTATTTCCGCTGTTATGGACAAGAATGATGCGATTTTATCTGATGCTTTAAACCATGCTTCAATCATTGATGGTTGCCGTTTATCAAAAGCAAAAATCATTCCTTATGGCCACAATGATATGGAAGACCTTCGTCAAAAGGCGAAAGAAGCCACAGAATCTGGTCAATACAATAAAGTGATGGTTATTACCGATGGTGTCTTCTCAATGGACGGCGACATCGCTAAATTACCTGAAATCGTAGAGGTTGCTCGAGAATTTGACTTGATCACTTATGTAGATGATGCTCACGGCTCAGGTGTTTTAGGTAAAGGTGCAGGTACGGTTAAACATTTCGGACTTCAAGATCAAATTGATTTCCAAATGGGTACGCTATCTAAAGCAATTGGTGTTGTAGGTGGATACGTTGCTGGTAAACAAGAATTAGTCGACTGGCTTAAAGTTCGCTCAAGACCATTCTTGTTCTCTACATCTTTATCACCTGCAGATGTAACAGCATCAACTAAAGCTATTGATCTACTCATGGAATCAACAGAGCTTTATGACAAGATGTGGGAAAATGGCAACTACTTAAAAGAAGGTTTAAAAGGTTTAGGCTTTGATATTGGGGATAGTGAAACGCCAATAACGCCATGTATCATTGGTGATGAGAAGACGTCACAGCAATTTAGTAAACGTCTAAATGAAGAAGGTGTTTATGCAAAAGCGATCGTGTTCCCAACAGTTCCAAGAGGTACAGGACGCGTAAGAAATATGCCAACAGCAGCTCATACAAAGGAAATGTTAGATGACGCGATTAAGATTTATGAAAAAGTCGGTAAAGAAATGGGCGTTATCTAAGAGCTTAAGAGGGGAACAGGAGGAACTATTACAATGAAAAAAGTATTAGTGACAGGTTCGTTAGGCCAAATTGGTTCAGAACTTACGATGGCTTTGCGTGAACAATATGGTACAGATAATATTATTGCAACAGATATTCGTGAGGTAGATAGCCCAGTTGTAACAGAAGGTCCGTTTGAGACACTAGATGTCATGCAAGCTCAAGAAATTCACGATCTCGCTAATAAACACCAAGTCGATACGGTTATTCATTTAGCAGCATTATTATCAGCTAAAGCAGAGAGTAATCCACAATTAGCTTGGAATTTAAATATGAATGGTTTAATGAATGCGTTAGAAGTTGCTCGTGAATTAGACGCAAAACTCTTCACACCAAGTTCAATTGGTGCATTTGGGCCAACAACACCAAAGGATTTAACGCCACAACTGACGATTCAACGTCCCAATACGATGTATGGTGTCAACAAAGTAGCTGGTGAATTATTATGTGATTATTACTTTAAGCGTTACGGTGTTGATACTCGTGGTGTACGTTTCCCAGGTTTAATCTCTTATGTGACAGAGCCTGGTGGAGGTACAACAGATTATGCTGTTGAAGTTTATTATGAAGCTCTTAAGAATAAGCAATATACATCTTATATTTCTAAAGGGACTCATATGGATATGATGTACATGCCAGATGCTGTTAAAGCAATCATTGACTTAATGGAAGCTGATCCATCTAAGCTTGTGAACCGAAATGCATACAATGTGACAGCAATGAGTGCAGCACCTGAACATTTTGAAGATGCTATTCAAAAGCATATTCCTGAATTTACTTTAGACTATGAAGTAGACCCAGTTAGACAGACGATTGCTGATAGCTGGCCAAACTCAATAGATGCAGCTAAAGCAAAAGAAGAGTGGGGCTTTAACGTTGATTACGATATCAACCGAATGACAGAAGATATGTTAAATAAATTGAAAGCTAAATTAGAAGTGTAAAATAAACGCCCGGTTTTTAAATTTTTATGCCGGGCGTTAATTTATTTATCGAGTGAAATTCATGATAAATGAGCGGGAATCTTAATATTTGAGCGAACCCCTCCGATAATAGAGCGAAAACCAAATTAATAAGATGACGGACCCTAATCATCAGAAATCGCCCACCACTTTTACAGTGCTTTTAATTAAAAGTCTCATCAAGGCAGCTTGCGTAAAATTCAATTAAGCCTCGGTGATTGATTAATTCACTATCCTTCGTTGTCTCGATCAGTTTTTGTGCCATAATCTCCATTGCTAAATCAGAATCACCTAAGTTATATAAAGTCATCGCAAAATAAATATAGAATGGATTTGAACTTGGAAATTCACTCATTCCAACTTCTAACGTCTCACGTGCTTGTTCATAAAGCCCAACTGCACGATAAGAAATGCCAAGGTGTAAAAGTGCTTTCTTTCGATATTCTTCGTTTAAATCAAATTCTAATGCTTGTTGGTAAAATGTAATCGCTTGTGGGAAGAGCTCAAGCTTTTCGTGTACTTCTGCTGCTACTAATAAAACTTTCTGATCCTCTTTATGTTCATTTGCTAACTCAGCTAAGAGAGGTTGTGCTTCTTTCAAATTTCCTTCATTTTTTAAACGGATTGCTTCTTGTAGTTGGTCCAATGTCAAAACTCCTTTACTCAATATCCACTTTAAGTCTAATCTGAAACAAAATGTCTTTCAAATGAATGGGTTCATATCAATTATAATAAATTTTAAAAAGTTGCAAATAACATGATTAAGGGCTAAATAAGTTTAGAATTATGATGTGAGGGTATAATGCCTTTAAAATTCGTTTAATTTTAGCAGATTGTGGCCATAGAAAAATTTTGACGAATTATGTCTGTTTGAACTACAATTTAAAACTAATTGTGCGTAAACCTTATAATAGATGATTAATAAGGTTTAAAAACTCATTCGGACAATTATATAACAGTTTATGGGAGGAAAAGAATGAAGAAAAAGTATTATACCGATGAGTACTTAGGAACAGGAACACAATGGGGTCCGTTTGCAATTAGTGGAGGATTCTTGCTTTTATTTTTAGTATTAGCATTTTTTACACCAGATTTCGCATCCGAGACGGTAGAGGCTTCATTTGATTTTTCAGCTAAGTATTTCGGTTTATTTTGGCAACTGTTAATGTTAGCCACATTGATTGTCAGCTTGATTTTGATGTTTTCACGTTATGGACGTGTTCGTTTAGGTAATAAAGAAGAACCACAGTATGGTAATTTCCGTTGGGTAGCGATGATCTTAACAACGTTACTAGCTTCTGGTGGTGTGTTTTGGGCGGCTAGTGAACCTATATCACACTATATCGATACCCCGCCATTATTCGCAACTGATGGTATGAGTGAATGGGATCGTGTTGTACCAGGTATGTCACAAGCATTCTTTCACTGGGGATTCTCTGCTTGGGCAATTTTAGGTACAGTAGCAACCATTGTCATCATGTATTCACACTATCATAAAGGAATGCCTTTAAAACCAAGAACAATGCTTTATCCATTATTGGGTGACAAAGTGTTCAAACGCTTTAATATATGGGGAGTTCTAGCAGATGTTACGTCGATTATTGCAGTCGCAGCAGGTACAATAGGAGCTATTGGTTTCTTAGGGTTACAAGCTGCTTATGCATTTGAAGACCTATTTGGTATACCTAGCACCTTATTTACACAAATCTCATTTATCGTCGTTCTAGTAACGATCGCAACGATTTCAGCGATTACAGGTGTCGATAAAGGAATTCAATTACTTAGCCGATTTAACGTAAGTTTCGCAGTAGTATTAATGGTTATTATTTTAATTGTTGGTCCGACGATGTTCATCCTAGATGCCTTCGTTGCTGCAGAAGCTTTCCAATTACAGAATTACTTAATGATGAGCTTAACGCGCGGTGATGAAGAGTGGTTAAGCTGGTGGACCATCTTCTTCTGGGGTTGGTTTATCGGATTTGGCCCAATGATGGCGATCTTCATCAGCAGAATCTCACGCGGTCGTACGATTCGTGAACTCGTAGTAGCTGTAGCGCTTATGGCACCAATTGTGAGTAATTTCTGGTTTGCAACGATTGGTGGTTCGGGTGTATGGTTTGAAATCCAAAACCCTGAGAGCGTTTCAGTTCCGCTAGCTGAAGTCGGGCAAGAAGCGGCTGTGGCTGCGATTTTAAACCAACTACCACTTGGAACATTAATTGCATTCGGTTTCTTAATCGTAACTGTTATCTTCGTTGCTACAACTGCAGACTCAATGTCTTATGCATCAGCCGTTTCAGTAACAGGTAATGATGAACCGAGCAAATATGTCCGTGTATTCTGGGCAATTATGTTTGGTGCAATTGCAGTCGCACTAATCGCAATTGGAGATGGTAGTGGCGATAGTATTGGTATGTTACAGAACTTTATTGTGGTCTCAGCAGTACCTGTATCCATCCTACTATTACCACCTGTTTGGGATTCAGTTAAAGTCGCTAAAAAATTAGCAGAAGAACAAGGGATCAAAAAGAAGGATGATTAATTAAGGGTTGCTCAATAAATCACGATTAAAGCCAGTCGGAGTTTGATAACAATTTCGACTGGTTTTATTTTGCAGTGACTCTTTTTCCATTTGACGTCTGTACCTTCACCCCACACGCATGAGAAGTGAAAAGAGACACGCGAGATGGTATACTATTGTCAAATTCAACAAAGGTTAAAACAACCAGAATAATTATGAAAGTAAGGTGACACAATGGAAGCAAAGCCATGTATTCATTCATTGACTGTAAAAAACTCACATGTACTACCTCCAGATACGAACAGTCATGGAACATTGTTCGGTGGTAAATTGATGGCATATATGGACGATGTGGCAGCGATTGCGGCAACACGTCATGCACGTATGCCAGTCGTTACCGCATCTACTGATTCAGTAGACTTCTTAGCACCCGTGCATGAAGGCAGTACGATTTGTTTAGAAGCGTTCGTCACTTGGACGCGCAATACATCGATGGAAGTGTTCGTTAAAGCAATAACGGAAAATTTATTAACAGGAGAGCGTCATGTTTGTACGACTGCCTTTTTAACGATGGTGGCGGTTGGCGATGATGGTAAGCCGACTAAAGTACCATCAGTCTATCCGGAGTCAGAAGAGGAGAAATGGTTGAACGAAGGCGCTGAAGAACGTGCGCAATATCGTAAGAAACGTCGTGAACAGTCTAAAACATTAGCAGAGAAGTTCGGCGCTGATTTCCCTTGGGACCCAACTCATAACCCTAAGGCATAAAAGTTAAGTACAGGCATATTATAGAGTGAGCTATATTGACACATTGCCAGAATTGTTTTACAATTTTGATAAGTGATTGAGAAATGATGGTGTTAATATGGTTGAACAACAGAACAAAGGGATCGGAAAGCAAGCTCTTCAATTAGTTTTAGCTAGTAGCGATGAGTTAGAAGAGTTGAAATCCGATATGGAGCAGTTAACTTATCAGTATTGTTTAGGTAAAACAGGATCAATGGATTTACAAAAGGTTGTTTCAGCCATTGAAACAGCAGCTAAACGCAATCACATTATTAAGGAAAAGCTTTACCGGGAAATGCATGCACTTTATCATGCTATTTTAGAAGCGGTGCAAGGTGTTACGCGAGGTCAAGTTCAATTAGGTGATGTGATGCGTACAGTTGGTTTACGATTTGCTGTCGTTCGAGGGAAGCCATATGCTAATGAGGATGAAGGTGAATGGGTTGCCGTTGCTTTATACGGCACAATAGGCGCACCTATTCGAGGCCTTGAACATGAGACAGCAGGGTTAGGTATTAATCATATATAATTTATGCCCATGAGTGATGAGATAATAGGGGGCTTATTCTTGAATGCTTTTTCAAGGATAAGTCCCTTTTTTATGTCTAATGGAGGTGGTTGTTTGGAGCTTAATGGACATCATTTGACTTTGGAAGAAATTAAGCGCGTTGTACATCATTTTGAAACCGTTACCATTTCAGATGAAGCGATTCAAAGTGTGATGGAAAGTAGAGAGATGGTTGAAACAGCAGTAGATAAGCATGATGTCATTTACGGGATTAATACAGGTTTTGGTAAATTTAGTGATGTTGAGATTGATGAAGAAGATTTAGATCAATTACAAATGAATCTAATTTACTCGCATGCATGTGGTGTAGGAGAGCCATTTTCTAAAAGTGTAAGCCGCGCGATGGTGCTATTACGTGCTAATGCCTTACTTAAGGGCTATTCAGGTGTTCGATTAGTTGTCATTGAGAAATTAGTCGAGCTTTTAAACAAAGGGCTTACTCCTGTAATTCCTTCTCAAGGCTCACTAGGGGCAAGTGGAGACCTCGCACCATTAGCACACTTAGCACTCGTCTTACTTGGTCGAGGAGAAGTGTTTAATGAAGCAGGTGAAAGGAAGAAGGCAAGTGAGGTCTTGCCTTTAAAAGGTTTTGAACCTATAACACTAAAAGCAAAAGAAGGGCTAGCTTTAATTAATGGTACACAGGCGATGACAGCAGTCGGCGTTTTGACTTATTTAGAGGCAGAAGAAACCCTTTTACAATCTGAACAAATAGCTGCGATGACAATGGAGGGACTAGAAAGCATCATCTCGGCCTTTGATTCTAAAATTCATCAAGCACGTGGGCATCAAGAGCAAATACAAGTTGCTTTAAGGATGCAGGGTTATTTGAAAGGGAGTCAACTAATAACAAGACAAGGAGAAAGGCGCGTGCAAGATGCTTATTCGATTCGCTGTATTCCGCAAGTGCTCGGTGCATCTTGGCAAACGTTAGACTACGTTAAAGAAAAACTAGAAATCGAGATCAATGCAGCAACAGATAATCCGCTTATTTTTACGGATGAAGGAGAAGTGCTATCAGGTGGGAATTTCCATGGTCAACCGATTGCAATTGCAATGGATTTATTGAAGATTGGTATGGCGGAAGTTGCCAATATTTCAGAAAGACGAATTGAAAGGTTGGTGAACCCACAACTTAATGACTTACCCCCATTCTTAAGTCCAGAACCTGGCTTACAATCAGGCGCTATGATTATGCAATACACAGCAGCCTCTCTCGTTTCTGAAAATAAAACATTAGCCCACCCAGCAAGTGTTGACTCTATTCCCTCATCGGCTAATCAAGAAGATCACGTCAGCATGGGAACAATTGGGGCAAGACATGCGAATCAAATCGTACAAAATGTAAGGCGCGTTGTAGCTATTGAACTAATTTGTGCTACAGAAGCTGTAGAAGTAAGAGGCATTCATAAAATGGCCTTAGCAACACAACAACTTTACGAAAAAGCACGTGAAGTCGTACCAAGTATTACCCAAGACCGTGCCTTTTCAAATGACATTGAAGCATTGACGCATTGGTTGCAAGATAGTTCAGAAAAGCCTGTTTCACAAAATTGATTAACCAAACATGAAGGTCCCTTGGATAAGCATATGTTTATTTAGGAGGGGATCTTTATGAATCAAAACGTAAATGCTATGACGTTTGTGAAGTTAATTTTGTTCAGCAGTATTGGTTTGTTTATGTTTTTTATTCCGATCACGATTGGTGATCAATCAACGATACCGTTAGATCATATCGTCACTTGGATTCGTACAACGTTTCCAGATATAGTGCCATATTATGCGCTTATTGTCATTTTGGCTGGTGCAATTTATCCATTTTATAAAAAAGAATGGAACAAAGATACTGTAACGACAGTATTTTCGCTGTTAAAAGTATTAGGTTTGATTGTAGCAATTATGTTAATTGCCGAAATTGGCCCTAATGTATTGTTCGACCCTAATATTGGGCCATTTTTACTTGAAAGTTTAGTTATTCCTGTTGGTATTTTAGTGCCGATTGGTGCAATATTCCTAGCATTTATTGTTGGCTATGGATTACTAGAGTTTATCGGTGTTTTATTAAGGCCTATTATGAGGCCGATCTTTAAGACGCCAGGCCGATCAGCTATAGACGCTTTTGCATCATTTGCAGGAAGTTACTCGATTGCATTACTGATCACAAATCGTGTCTATAAAGAAGGTAAATATACAGCAAAAGAAGCCATGATTATTGCAACCGGCTTTTCGACTGTGTCAGCAACGTTCATGATTGTTGTTGCGACTACTCTAGGGTTTATGGATATATGGAATACGTTTTTTTGGACGTCTTTACTCATAACGTTTATCGTAACAGCTATTTCAGTCAGAATTTGGCCATTACGTAGTGAGGAAGACACGTATTACCAAGGTGCTGAACCAGTTCAAGAGGAGAAGAAAAAAGGTAATATTTTTAAAGAAGCATGGGCTGAGGGGATTAAAGTGGCCGAGCAAGCACCATCATTAGGGAAAAATGTATGGGTGAATTTAAAAGATGGGCTTGTTATGGTGATGAGCATATTACCTTCAATATTATCAGTCGGTTTAATTGGTTTACTATTGGCTGAACTAACGCCGACGTTTGATGTACTGGGGTATATCTTCTATCCATTTACAGCTTTACTTCAAATTCCTGAACCGTTGTTAGCAGCTAAGGCAGCAGCAATCGGTATAGCAGAAATGTTTTTACCAGCATTATTAGTCGCTGAAGCTTCTTTTGTTACAAAGTTTGTGGTGGGTGTGACGTCAATTTCTTCGATTTTATTTTTCTCAGCATCGATCCCTTGTATCTTATCGACTGAGATTCCAGTAAGAATTTCAAGATTAGTAATCATCTATATTGAAAGAGTCATTTTAACGATTATTATTGCGACACCAATTGCATTTATACTCGCTTAAATAGAATAAGAGGAGGAGCTAATTATGGTAGAAGGTGTTAAAAAAATTCGCGCGCCACGCGGAAGTGAATTGAATACGAAAGGGTGGGTACAAGAAGCGGCACTTAGGATGTTAATGAATAACTTGGACCCTGAAGTAGCGGAAAATCCAGATGAACTAGTCGTCTACGGCGGTATTGGAAAGGCAGCACGTAATTGGGAGAGTTATGAAGCGATTGTCAAGACGTTGAAAGAGTTAGATGAGGATGAAACGTTGCTCGTTCAATCTGGAAAACCAGTTGCAGTCTTCAAATCGCACAAGGATGCACCACGTGTGTTGTTAGCGAATTCAAATTTAGTTCCGGCTTGGGCTAATTGGGAACATTTCCGCGAATTAGAGAGAAAAGGTCTTATGATGTATGGACAAATGACGGCAGGTAGCTGGATTTATATTGGCACGCAAGGCATCCTGCAAGGGACTTATGAAACATTTGCTGAAGCGGGTCGTCAACATTTTGATAGTACTTTAAAAGGAACGTTAACGGTAACAGCCGGTTTAGGTGGTATGGGTGGTGCGCAACCATTAGCTGTCACGATGAATGACGGTGTTGTGATTGCGATTGAAGTTGATGAAAAGCGGATTAAGCGCCGGATTGATCATCGCTATTTACACAAGATGACAGATTCGTTAGACGAAGCGTTAGAGATGGCGAAGGATGCACAGGCAAAAGGTGAACCTCTTTCAATTGGGCTTTTAGGCAATGCTGCTGATGTTTTACCCGAGTTAGTTAAACGAGGAGTGACACCAGATTTAGTTACGGACCAAACATCTGCACATGATGCGTTAAATGGTTACTTGCCGGCAGGTTACTCTTTAGAAGAAGGGGAGGAGTTAAGAGAGTCAAATCCTGATGACTATTTAGCGTTATCACGGAAATCCATAAAAAAGCATGTCGAGGCGATGCTTGATTTACAAAAGGCTGGCTCTGTGACGTTTGATTACGGCAATAACATTCGACAAGAAGCTTATGATGAAGGGCTTGAAGATGCCTTTGATTTTCCTGGATTTGTCCCTGCGTTCATTCGCCCGCAATTTTGTGAGGGTAAAGGACCTTTCCGTTGGGCAGCATTATCAGGCGAGGCAGAAGACATTTATAAGATTGATGAAGTGTTATTACGCGAGTTTTCATATAATAAGCACTTATGTAAATGGATTCGTATGGCGCGTGAGCAGGTCGCATTTCAAGGGTTACCATCGCGAATTTGTTGGTTAGGTTATGGTGAGCGTGCCAGGTTCGGAAAGATTATTAACGACATGGTTGCATCTGGCAAATTATCAGCACCAATTGTCATTGGGCGCGACCATTTAGATGCAGGTTCAGTTGCATCACCAAACCGTGAAACAGAAGCTATGAAAGATGGCAGTGACGCTGTTGCTGATTGGCCAATTTTAAATGCACTGATTAATAGTGTTAATGGTGCTAGTTGGGTATCCGTACACCATGGTGGTGGTGTTGGTATGGGGTACTCTTTACACGCAGGAATGGTGATTGTTGCAGATGGGACTGATGATGCTAGAGAACGCTTAGATCGAGTTTTAACTTCTGACCCGGGTATGGGAGTTGCGCGCCATGTTGATGCGGGTTATGAACTAGCTGAAGAAACCGCTCGGGAAAAAGGTGTCAACATTCCGTTACTAGATTGATAGTTTTCGCCTGATTATTTGGGAATCGGGCGAAATCGTGATTTTTCAGGCGAAAAATAAGATAATCGGGCGAAATTTAATTTATTCAGGCGAAAATCTATTTTTTCAGGCGAACGCCTAATTAATTGGGCGAAATCTCGGTATTAGAGCGACATTTCTAATTAATGAGCGAAAATCCTTATAATAGAGCGATAATCCAATTATTTGATCGAAACCCTAATTAATAGAGCGAACGCCTACATTATTAGAGCGTTCGCCCAATTCTGAACGGAAACTAAAAGAGGAGGCAACGATTATGGCAACACTTTTATATAATATTGGGCAATTATTAACGATGGATCAATACGAAGGTCAAGTTCGCGGTCAAGATATGAACAATCTACCTGTCTATGAAAATTATGCAATCCTTATTGAAGACGGGAAAGTGAGTAAGATTGGACCTACATCTAAACTTGAAAATGAGTCAGCAGAAGAGAGGGTCGATTGTGAAGGTAAACTCGTTACACCTGGTATTGTCGAACCGCACACACACCTTGTATTTGGTGGTTCGCGTGAGCATGAGATGGCGCTTAAGCAACAAGGTGTGCCTTATTTAGATATTTTAAAGCAAGGCGGCGGAATTTTATCGACAGTAAAGGCAACTCGTGAAACATCAGAACAAGACCTTTATAATAAAGCAATGTTTCACCTTGATCGTATGGCAAGCTATGGCATTACGACAGTGGAGGCGAAAAGTGGGTACGGAATGGACCGTGAAACAGAGCTTAAGCAGCTGCGTGTTGCCAATCAAGTCGGAAGAGATCACCCACTTGATGTTGTATCCACCTTTTTAGGGGCGCATGCAATTACGAAAGATTATAAAGAAAACCCTGATGCATTACTTGATGAAATGGCAGCGATGTTTCCGGTAATTAAAGAAGAAGAATTAGCGGAATTCGTTGATATTTTTACAGAGACGGGTGTGTTTACCGTGGAACAGTCGCGCCGCTATTTAAACAAGGCGAAGGAATATGGCTTTGATGTGAAATTGCATGCTGATGAAATTGACCCGTTAGGTGGGACGCAATTAGCAGTTGAATTAGGTGCGAAATCAGGTGATCATTTAGCTGTTGCAACAGATGAAGGAATTGAACGGCTAGCCAACTCAGATACAATTGGCGTTTTGCTTCCAGGCACGATCTTTTATTTAGGTAAAGGGGACTTTGCGCGGGCGCGTGAGATGATTGAAGCGGGTGCAACGATTGCGATCTCAACCGATTTCAACCCAGGTAGTTCCGTAACTGAAAACATTCAGCTCATCATGTCATTAGCAGCACTAAAGATGCGCATGACTCCAGAAGAGATCTGGTATGCGGTGACAACAAATGCTGCTCATGCTATAAATCGCGGTGATGTTGCCGGTAAAATTAAAGAAGGACGCCAAGCTGATATCGTCATTTGGGATGCACCGAATTATAAATACATTCCGTACCATTACGGCGTGAACCACGTCAATACTGTCTTAAAATCAGGCAAGAAGCTTTACGTGCGAGGTGGTCTCATTGACTAACTATTTAAAACCAGCAGGAAAAGCAGTTTTCAAAGATTCATATGTGACGAAAATGAATGAGCTTTTAGTAGATTCAGACGGTCAAAAAAGGCGCTACGGCTTAATCGGTGCTCCTTTATCAAAACCGTCAATTAGTCACTCGGGTGCAGCATTTGCCCCAAGTGCGATTCGTCAAGCGATGGGAAGTTATTCGACTTACTCTAAAGAAATAAGCCATGACTTTAATGAAAATCATGTCACAGACTTTGGCGATGTTGACATGCACCCGACTGACATCGTGGAATCTCAAGAAAGAATTTATCACGCAACTAAGTCAGTATTAGAACAAGAAGAAGCGGAGCAGTTAATCGTCTTAGGTGGCGATCATTCTGTAAGCTTCCCGTCTATTAAAGCGCATCATGAAAAGTACGGCACAATTGGTGTCATTCAGTTCGATGCACACCACGATTTACGCAATTTAGAGGACGGTGGTCCAACGAATGGGACACCTTTTCGCAGGTCAATTGAAAGAGGTGTGTTAAAAGGTGAACACATCGTACAAATTGGCATTCGCGATTTCACGAATGCGAAAGGCTATGATGATTACGTGAACGAACAAGGTGTCACAGTCTATACGATGGAAGATGTCTATGAGAATAGGATCAGTGACCTGATCGAAAAGTCTTTAAAAATATTAGAGAATAAAGTGGACTTGATCTACCTTTCTGTTGATATGGATGTTCTAGACCAGGCCTATGCACCAGGTTGTCCAGCCATTGGACCAGGTGGAATGGATAGCTATACGTTAATGAAAGCGGTGGAAAAAGCTGCCCAACATGATAAAGTCAATGCAATCGACATTGTTGAAATTGACCCAACGATCGACTTTCGCAATATGACAAGCCGAGTGGCAGCGCACGTCATCTTTTCATATTGGAAAGGAAAAGTACTAGGATAAAAGAAGGATTATGACGAAATGTATAGAATTTATTAAATAGCCATATAATAGAATAAGAGATACAAAATGATATTCGAGGTGTCATAAATGAATAAGTATAAGTGGCTATTACTGACAACTTTTCTTTTGACCTCAGGTACAATGGGATACTTAGCAGTCGAGGCTAATAGTTCAAGTGGTGAATTCCTTCATATTAGTCATACGGGTGCCCATGCTAGTTTGTTTGAAGACTATCATGATATTTATATTGGGAAACAGCTAAAGTGGACTGGTGATGAGATGCCAACAGTTCAAGATATAGAGATTATTAAAGATGACGGTACTGTCTTGAGTGAAAATGATGAATCGATTCACATTGAACTGTTTATCGACCCAAATAATGAAACAGACCTATATTATGGATTTAGCCCCGAAATGCGGGAGGTTGTGGGTGAATATGAGCGTATTAATTCATTTGATATGAGTGAACATACAACAACGCTCGTCTTTAAAGTGACCCTTCGTGAATCTAACTATCAATTTGACCTAGACTATTTAGAAATCAATTATGAAGTAAAAGGTAGTGAGGAAATGCAGGAGCTTCCATTACGGAATTTTGTTTTTCATCATTAAATTTAAGGAAGTTTTATAAACAAATAGGTTAAGAGAAAATTTCATATTTGAAAATAAATGAAAAACAGAACCTCCATATTTGGAGGTTCTGTTTTTCTATTTTAGGGGTTAACACATTCTAACTTAAAGGTTGGAGTACTCCTTTAACAAAAGTCTTTGTGCATTTTTGAAAGGAAGGCAACACCCTTACGAGGAGGCATATGACTCTTTAGCTCCTAATTGCATTTCATACATCTTAAAGTATTCACCTTGTTCTTGTAAGAGTGTCTGATGCGTGCCCTTCTCAATTAGCTCACCTTGCTTTAACACGAAGATTTGATCTGCATCTTGAATCGTTGAAAGACGGTGAGCAATGACTAGTGTTGTTCTTCCTTTCTTCAATACTTTCAATGCTTCTTGGATCATGGCTTCTGTCTCGGTGTCGATATTAGCTGTCGCCTCATCAAGAATTAAAATAGCTGGGTCAAAAGCAAGTGCTCTAGCAAACGATAACAACTGTCTTTGTCCAGTAGAAAACTCAGCCCCTTTTTCTTTAACCGGCTCATCATACTTGTTAGGTAACTGCTCAATAAAACGATCAGCACCGACTGCTTTTAGGGCATTAATCGCATCATCACGACTAACGCGGGGGTCATTCATCGTGATGTTTGAAATAATCGTTCCAGTAAATATGAATGGATCCTGCAGCACAATGCCAATATGACTTCTAGCTTGTTGCCTCGATAATTCGTTAATTGACTTACCATCGATTAATATACGTCCTTTAGATGGGTCGTAAAATCTGAATAATAGATTCATAACCGTACTTTTACCAGAACCCGTATGCCCGACAAAAGCAGCTGTTTCACCAGGTTGTATTGAAAAAGATAAATCCTTTAAGACATAATCATCTTTTTCGTAAGCAAAGGAAACCTGATCAAATTCCACATAACCATCGTATCTCGTAATCGGTTTCTCATCGACTTCTTCACCATCTTCATCTAACAGTTCAAACACTCTTTTACCAGCAACTCTTGATTGTTCCAGTTGAGCTAACTGACTAACGATTTGGTTGACTGGCTCGAATAACCGAGTCAAATAATCAACAAAAGCGTAAAGTACACCTGCTGTAACGATCCCAGTACCATCTAGCGAAATCCCACCGAAGTACATAATAAATACAACAAAAGCAACATTTCTAAAAAAGTCCACCAAGTTAAATGAAGTAAATGCCGTAAACGTATTCATTTTCTTTTGATAGCGGTAATGGTATTGGTTTAATTCCTCGAACTCACCTGTCATTCGATCAACTTGATTATACGCTTGAATAATCGACATACCTTGAATCGACTCATTAATATTCGCATTTATTCGGCTATTCGTTTCACGGATTTCATGATTATAATGTCCGGCAATTTTCCTGTAAACTAACATCCATACCACAATAAATGGCACAAGTACTAAGCAGATCATCGCCAACCTTGCATCTAAAATAAATAAAGCAATGAAAATACCAAACATATAAATGAATCCAGATGCAAACACCTCTAAAACCTTCTCATACAGTTCTTTAATCGCCTCTGTATCGTTTGTCACGCGTGCGACAATCTTACCTGCTGGTTGATCAACAAAGTAAGGAATCGGAATGCGTTGAATATGACTGAACACATCTTTTCGCATCGTTTGTATAATTCGATTTGACGCATACTGTAATAAGTAAGTTTTATAATAAAGAAATACTGATGAAGCAAGAATCAAACCTAAATATAGCCCCAACCAAGCAGCAATCGAGCTCACTTCTGGTTGGAAGAAATGAAATAATTCACTTGTCGTTAAAGTTTGACCAGTTACAACTAATTCATTTTGGTCGACTTCAAAGACAAAAGTAGTACCGTCATCTTCTATATATCTCGCATTAAGTGGTACTTCTTCATCTAATAAGAAGAAAGATAATCCATCTTGAAATAAAGTCACCACTTTTTCATCATCAATCGAATCATAACGTTCAAGTCTAGTGTAATACTCGCCTTCAAATTCAATTGCACCAGTCTGTTCATCTGTCATAACATAATGATTAGCTACGCCAACTATATGGTCATCAATAATTTTCTTAGCAATTAACGGTCCACTTAACTCCATCGCAACCGCGACGATTAGACAAATAATTCCAATGATAATTGTCTTTTTATACTGTAAAGCATAATGAAAAAGGCGCTTTTCAGTTGATACGGGTTTCATACTATTCGCCCCTTTCCATTTGCTGTTTGACATATTGTTTAAAATACCAATTCCTTTGTTTCATTAATTGGTCGTGATTACCGTGTTCAGTGATTTCACCGTCTTCTAATACGATAATCTGATCTGCATGCTTAACTGCCGATAAGCGGTGAGCAGCAATGATTGTCGTCTTAGTAGAACGTTCTTCTTTTAAGTGTTTGATGATTTTCGATTCGGTTTGACCATCGACAGCTGATAGTGAGTCATCTAATATGAGGCACTCTGGGTCTTTAACAAGGGCTCTTGCTAAGGATACACGCTGTTTCTGTCCGCCAGAAAGTGTCACACCGCTTTCGCCAACAACCGTATTTAAACCATCAGGTAATTGTGCAATATCTTCACGTAAAGAAGCTAATTCTAAAATCCGGTAAATTTCTTGATCGGGTGCATTTACATCCCCGAATAAAATGTTTTCACGAACCGTTTTTGAAAATAAAATATGGTCTTGAGGAACGTAACCAATCCAATCTCGCGTCAAAGATAATGGAATTTGTTCAATCGGGACATCATTCACCTTCACAATACCATTTTCTGCAGGTGGGTATTCTCTTAACAATTGTCTGATTAAGGTTGTTTTCCCAGCACCTGTTTTCCCAACAACGCCAATCGTCTCTCCTTGTTTAACTTCTAGATTAATTTCTTTTAACTGATTTGAGTCAACCTGTGGATAACTAAAACTAATCTGATTAAAACTAATCGTCTTAAGAGAAGGTATATTGACTGCGTGTTTTGGCTCTTTGACATCTGGTTCATGTGAAAGCACTTCATCAGTTCTCTCAAGTGATGCATTTCCTCTTTGCATCACATTAATTAACTCACCCATAGCAAACATCGGCCAAATTAACATACCTAAATAAACGTTGAAAGTAACCAGTTGCCCAATGGTAATGACACCTTGAATGACTAAATACGCACCATAACCTAACCCAATTGTATAAGCCATTCCAACTAATACTTTAATCGTCGGTTCAAATAAAGCGTCCATTTTAGCCACTTCAATATTCCTCAAAAACACTTCTTCTGTTTGAGCATTAAATTGCTCTTCATCTCGCTTTTCTTGAACAAAGGCGCGAATCACCCTTACCCCTTGAATCGATTCAAGTGAATTATTATTTAAATCACTAAACGCAGATTGAGCCTTAGTAAACCTCTCATGAATCGCTCGACCATACTTTTGTATTAATAAAGCCATGATTGGTAAAGGAATTAAAGCCGCTAAAGTTAAATGCCAATTAATCATCATCGCCATCACCATTACAATTAAAAACATAAAGATCGTCGCATCGACTAAAGTTAAAATCCCAAAGCCTGCTGTCACCATGATTGCTCGTAAATCATTGGTACTTCTAGCCATTAAATCACCAGTCCGATAACGACCGAAAAACGTTGGCGTCATTCGCATAAAATGATCCATCAACTTGGAACGCATCTTTTTCTCCAGTAAAAAAGCACGGCCAAACAACGTATAGTCCCAATAAAATGAAACGACATATATAACAAGCGTTAAACCTATAAATATAGCTAATAATTCATAAAACCTTTCAGTCGTTAGCTGATTATATTGAATTAGATCAATCACTTCACCAAGTAGCATCGGTGGAATAACGCCAAGAATGTTCACAATAATTAATGCCGTCACCGCTAATGTGTAGCGAAGCCATTGTTCTTTAAAATACCAAGATAACTTTCTAAATACAGCGATCATTTAATACACCTCATTTCTTCTCTCTTTAGCTAACCGCCGTCAATACGGTTATTTTTATTAAATAATTGAAACTTAATTTGAACCATCTTCTTCACACCTTTCTTTTTATTGAAATATTCAAATGAAATTCGTAACATCTTTAAACACCTCCTGAAAACAAAAAACACACTTAGCCCCCTAAAAGCCTAAGTGTGCATAACATAAAAAAGTCGCAACATGTGTATAACATGCGCGACTTTGCGGTCATTTAATTAATAATCATTCACTAATTAAAGGCATACCCCGGCAAGGTCACGACAATTGAATCATATAAAATTGTGTTCGTTACTTTTTTGTCTTGGCTCATCATTTTCGCGACCTCCTTTTTCCTTTAATTACCTTTAAAATTATATACTCCTTTTCTGAAAATTGCAACTCACTTTTTGGAAAAAAATTAAATTAGTTAATTGGAGTTAATTAAAAGTAACTACAGATCTGGTGAAGGAGTAACGAGTTTAAAAAATTTTGTGACAGAAAGACACTTGAATTGCAGGGAAACTCTCATAAGGTTTACAATATAGTTGATCTTTTAAATGGAGTGATTCAAATGACAAAAGAAGAAATCCAAGCACAAATTGATCAATTAAAGATGGATTATATTCGAATTCAAGGTGATCTAGATAAATTAGAAGCAAACGGTGGTAATGTGACCATGCTAGAAAAATCATTAACCCGCATTGAAGACGAGCTAGCTTCGTTAAGACAGCAAAAGAATCGAGCAGACTAAATTTAATTAATTAATAAGGGAAAGCCCTGTACTTAGAGAACAATTCTCTAAGTACAGGGCTTTTTTTAGGTCTAAATATCTATGAAACTTTTTATTTTTTGCATTATTGTTCGTTAAATAGAATAAAATTAAGAAAAAATAAGAAAATTATGTTTTATATAGCACAAATCCCCGGATTTGTTCTTTATTTAGAATATTTCAGTAAATTTGGAACTTTGCAAAAATGGAAAACAAGTCTATACTGTGAATTACATTCTTAATAACGAACATTTTTGTTGTTGAAGTTCTTATTAAAGAATTATAGACATAACTTAAAAAGTATTCGATCTGTTATTAATGGGATTCTCATTATGGGGATCTCGTTAAAATATAAAAATTATTTACCTCATGTTGGGGGTAGAAAGAGGAGGAACTTATTTTATGAGTATTAAGAAGAAGTTAGGAGCAGGCGTTCTAGCAGGTGCGCTAGGACTATCATTAGTAGGGGGAGGGACATTTGCGTATTTTAGTGACACTGCGGAGCAAACTAATACGTTTGCATCAGGGACTATAACCTTAGATGTTGACCCTGAAATCCAAGTTCCTATGGAGAATATTAAACCTGGGGACTGGATGCCAAGAGATTTTGAACTACTTAATAATGGAAGTCTTGATATCGCTCATGTTGACCTTAATACTGATTACACAGTAAGAGATTCTCAAGGTCATGAAGTTGGAAGTGATTTGGCCGATGAGTATGCTGAACAGCTTTACGTTCAGTTTCTGAAAAATACAACAGGTGATGAAGACTATAAAGTTCTATTTGAAGTATCACTAAAGGATTTACGTGACTTAACTCCAGAAGATTTAGCTACCAAAGTCAATATTGAAGAAATCATGACTGAAGAAGGCTATGAGTATTGGGAGTGGATCGTCTGGCCATTATTTGGTAAGTGGATTACTGTAGATCCAGTATTTGAAGATGTACCTGAAGAGGTAACAGGAATCGCTGCTGGTGAAAAAGCAGAATTTGATGTACAGTTCAGATTTAATGATACTGGTGAAGCTCAAAATAATTTACAAGATCTTGAGTTAGATCTTGAGTGGACTTTTGAAGGATACCAAGGAGAGGGTCAAGAGAAGTAATACTTTCTTCATTTGGAAAGGTGAGCTTTTCTCACCTTTCCACCTATTTATTTTTTATCATGAATTTATATGAAGACTCGTAAATTGATGATAGGAAGTAAACTATTAATAAAGCTAGTCCTATAAGGAGGGGTTGGCGTGAGACGATACACACGCACAGCTAAATATCGAAAAAAACATTATAAACCAAAGTGGTTAATACAGGTTGTGATTATTTGTTATGCGTTTTCGATGTCAGCTTCACTGTTGACTTCTGAAACATCAGCATACTTTAGTCATCAATCTGAAACATCCGTTTCGATCTCGACAGCTGAAAATTGGTGGGATCAAAGTGAATTAGTGTTCATTGGTAATAACACACAAAATATTAAGAAGTGTGCACCACATGAGATCAGTGTTGAAATCAAAAATGAAGGATCAGATATGGCTGATACGAGTGAATTTGAAGTCTATTATGTTGAAAATGGAAACCCTAGCAACCCACAAGGTGAAAAAATAGATGAGGGAGAAATCCCGATAATTGAGGAAAATGAAACGATAGAGTTAACGTACTTAGCAGAAGACAATGGTGTTTATAAATTCAAAGCTTTTCAACGGGAAGGTTATGAAGGTGATCATGAAGAGATTTGGAGCGAGATGGTACGTGTAAATTGTAATGCCGCAAACAGTGAGAAAGATAAAGACAACAAAAAAGATGAAGAGGAAGAAATCGAAGAAGTTATAGAGGAAAAAGAAGACAATAAAGAAGAATCAAAAGATGAAGATGAACCAACTGATCAAGAAGATGAAAAGGAAAATGATGAAGTAGAAGAAGACCGACCTGAAGAAAAGCAAAATAAAGAAGACGAAGACCAAACAAAAGATGAAAATAAATATGACCAGCAAGAAGATGAGGATAACAATGAAGAAGACAACGAAAAGTCAAAGCAAGATGATTTAGAAAACAGTGATGTTGATGATGAGGCAGAAGATGAGTCTGAGGATGGTGAGAAGTAATGAAGGTTAAAATGAAAACAGTAAAAAAAATAACGAGTGGTGTTTTAAGCTTTACCTTAATTGCAGCAATTGTACTAATGGCAGTAACAGTAATCTCTGTAAAAGCATCTGGTGGTGAGCCAGAAATTTTCGGTTATCAAGTTAAGACGGTTCTTTCAGGTTCAATGGAGCCGGAGTTTCAAACTGGATCAGTCATCGCGGTTCAACCGGATGGGGACATGACGAGGTTTACTGAAGGTGATGTTATTACCTTTATGGAGGAAGAACGATTAGTCACACATAGAGTTGTAGACGTTGTTGAAAGTGGCGAAAATGTCATGTACGAAACGAAAGGGGATAATAATAATGCCCCAGATCGTGATTTAGTCCTTTCAGATAATGTAGTGGCTGAATATACAGGGTTTACAATCCCTTACGTTGGCTATATTGCAAGCTTTGCTCAGTCACAATTAGGTGGAGCGTTAATGCTCATTTTACCAGGGTTATTATTAATGGGATATGCTGGTTATGCGATTTGGCAAGGTATCTCGCAGCTAGAATCAAACAATAAAAAGAAAGAAAAACAAACGGAAAAAGCTGAAAATCCAGCTTAAATTAGGTGGCAAAATGCCATAACATTGAAGGTGATTCTATTGAGAGCGAAATCTTATTTTATAATCGCTAAAATAATAGTTCTTACATTGTTTTTATCATCAGTCTTTGGACATATAAATCAAGTAAATGCAGATGAAACGGATGAAGAAGCATTATCGATTTCAACAATACCTAGTGAAGTGCTGTTTGATGTGACAAACATTAAACCGGGGGATACTTTTACAAGAACCTCAACGCTTATCAATGACGGCGAATTAGATTTTTATTATCAAACAGAAGCGATTCAAACTGAAGGATCAGAGAAGCTGTTTAACCAGTTGGAATTAGTTGTCTATGACTCAGAAGAGAACATAATATTTGATGGGCAATTGGCAGATTTTGAAGGATTTGAACCTAAAATGTTAGCTAGTGGTGAGGAAGAAGAAATCACATATCTAGCCGAATTCCCTTGGGAGTCAGGCAATGAGTTTCAAGGACTAGAGACAGAGTTTAATATTGTCACATGGGCAGATGCTGAGCCTATTGAGCCAGGTACCCCTAGTGAAGATGCGGTCGCAGGTGGTATCCTTCCTCAAACAGGTGAAGAAATACCTTACTTTTACTACATTATAGGTGGTTTAATAGTATTAACAGGTGTAGCTTTGTATTTAACAAAGCGTAAAAATAGATTAGTTGGAGACGAGTAAATGCGTCGTTTTTTTGGTATATTGCTAGTGTTTGTCGGTATTTTCGTGATCTTGATTCCTTTTCTTGAAAACCAGTATTATACCTCTCAAGAACAAGATCTTATCGAATCTTTTCAAACATTGGACCGGTTGTTTAGTGAAGAACAAAGCATAGCTTATGCAGAAGAAGGTGCTGAATCTTCATCTAATCATGACCAAGAACTTGGTGACGACGTTTTGGGACTGATTCACATTGATCGAATAGATTTAACGTTACCCATGTTACAAGGTGCAACTGATGAAAACTTAGATGTTGGAGCAGGGGTGTTAGGTGAGTCTGTTTCCTTTGGTGAAGTAGGCAATACAGGAATTGCAGCTCACCGTAGTCGAACATCAGGCCGTCTTTTCAACCGACTGGATGAAGTGGATATTGGTGACAGTGTTACGGTTGAAACGCATGATGGTGACTATGAGTATGAGGTGTTTGACACGTTTATAGTAGAACCTGATGACATTTCTGTTTTGGATGTTCAGGAAGGTGAATCATTGATTACACTGATTACATGTACAATCGACTCAACTGAGCGGATCATCGTTCAAGCGAAATTGTTATAGAAAAGCTGGTCGTAAGAGGAGTAGTATGATCCCTTGCAACCAGCTTATTTCAGTTTCCTTGATCCTTCTTCTATTTATTAAATTCAAGAAACTCTTTGAACTCTTCTTTTGATACACCAGAATCCATCGCATCTATGACTAACTGTTCCCATTCACGATCAAGTGGAGCATCTTTTTGTTGTTCTGGGTCTTTGATTAAAAAGTCCACGTCAATTTTAAGCACATTAGCGACTTTTTCTAGAAACTGAATTGATGGGTTTTGCTGGATGTTTCGTTCAATAGCGCTTAAATATGACTTAGCTACACCAGCTTCATCGGCTAATTGTGTTAACGTCATGCCAGCTTCCTTGCGATAATTCTTCACGCGCTCACCAATCATAGTGAAAACTCCTTAGTTCATATTTTTCTATTTAGCTCTGCTGAGTCTCTAAGACCCCTAAAGGCTGTGTTTTCCCTGCCGTTAGATGCACCTTTAGTCGGGCTAGTAACGCTTTGAAGTAAGCTTCCTCGTGCAAAACACTATGATGTTTAATCGATGAAGCTGTTTGACCCTGAAGCTGTGCTGCGGCAAAAAAACACTGCGACAAATGACCATAGGGAAGTTTGAGCAGATGTTGCACTTGTGCCTTTTTGGTGAAAGCGTCCACCGAAAGCGAATCACAATAACAACAACGGACTTTAACAGAGCGTTCTATTTAGAGGCTATATTTCGTCTTAAGTATACAAAATAATATAACACAATTTCAGTAATTTTTCTTTTGATATATATAATTTACTGAAAAATGCAATGATTTTCATACAAACGTCCTGTTCGTATAATGAAAGTCCTATTTGTAAATCTTATGTTTATCATGAATTTACACGTTTCATGTTTATTGTTATCATATAATTGTTTATACCAAAAATTTCTATTAATCATAATCTTACATCATCATTTAACTTTAAATTAGAAAGTGTGTCAAAAAAATGAGTGGAACATGGTATTTTATTAATTCTAAAGCTAACTCTGCTGCTTATAACATGGCTTTAGATGAATGTTTATTAAAGTGGCACAGTGAAGGGAAGATCCCGCCGACATTACGTTTTTATACGTGGGAGCCGGCTTGTGTATCTCTTGGATATTTTCAGAAAGTTGAAGGTAAAATACATACAGACAATACCAAACGATATGGTTTTGACATGGTTCGTCGCTTAACGGGTGGCCGTGCCGTGCTACATGATGATGAATTAACCTATAGTGTTGTCATTTCTGAGGATCATCCGGACATGCCCAAGACAGTGACTGAAGCTTATAAAGTAATATCTCAAGGGTTATTAGAAGGGTATAGATTACTCGGATTAGACGCAGAGTTCTCAATTCCAGAAGGTAAGCTTAATCAAACAGGGTCTGCTGTTTGTTTTGATGAACCGTCTTGGTATGAGCTTGTTTTAAATGGAAAGAAGGCTGCAGGTAGCGCACAAACAAGACAGCGCGGTGTAATTTTACAACATGGATCAGTTCCAATCAGTATAAACTTTGATGAGTTATTCGATATGTTCGTCTACCCAGATGAATCGAAAAAAGAAAGAGCTAAACAATTACTCAAGAAAAAAGCGACTTCAATGGAAGTAGAAATGGAACGTAAACCGTCAATAAGAGAAGTGGAGAAAGCCTTCTTCCATGGATTTGAAAAAGGTTTAGGTGTCCATTTTGAACCATATATGTTAACTGACGAGCAAGAGGCAGAAGTTCATCAGTTAATGAAAGAGCAATATGAAAGTGATGAGTGGAATTATTCAAGATAATCTTTCGTGAAGGGGTGGCACATGTGAGTAAAAAAGAAGAATACGTAAGAAAACCAGAGTGGCTAAAAATTAAACTTAACACAAACAAAAACTACATTGGACTTAAAAAGATGATGCGCGAGAAGAATTTAAATACAGTGTGTGAAGAAGCGCGTTGTCCTAACATTCACGAATGCTGGGCCGTTCGTAAAACCGCGACATTTATGATCTTAGGTAAAACGTGTACGCGCGGTTGCCGTTTCTGTGCGGTTAATACTGGCCTACCGACTGAATTAGACTGGGGCGAGCCTGAGCGTGTTGCTGAATCTGTTGAAATTATGGGCTTACGTCACGCAGTTGTAACAGCTGTTGCGCGTGATGACTTGAAAGACGGTGGTGCAGCAATCTTCTCAGAAACAGTTAAAGCGATCAGACAGCGTAATCCTGGTACAACAGTAGAAGTACTACCTTCTGATATGAAAGGTGACTACGATAATATTAAAATGTTAATGGATGCTGGTCCTGATATTTTTAACCATAACGTTGAAACGGTTCGCCGTTTAACGCCTACTGTTCGTTCTCGTGCGACATATGATCGTTCTTTAACGCTTTTAAAACGTGTTAAAGACATTTCGCCTGACACTCCAACAAAATCAAGTATAATGGTAGGGTTAGGCGAGACGAAGGAAGAGATCGTAGAAACGATGGATGACCTATTAGCGCATAATGTAGATATTCTAACAATTGGCCAATACTTACAACCAACGCGTAATCACTTAAAGGTAGAACGTTACTATGAGCCAAGGGAATTTGCAGAGCTTCGTAAAATTGCATTCCAAAAAGGATTCCAACATTGCCAAGCAGGACCATTAGTTCGTTCATCTTACCATGCAGACGAGCAAGTGAGTGAAGCATCGAAACGTCGCCGTGAACAATATGAAGAACAATACATTAAAAACCAACCTGTATCATAATATAGTAGGTCTCCCGCTATTCTCTAATCGAGAATAGCGGTTTTTTGATTGAGCGCCGATAAAAAATCTTGAACGCTGATGAAAGTTGGTGAGTGATAATAGGTGCGAGTGCCGATCAATATGATCGAACGCCAAAAAGTGTATGCAAGCGCCAAAAAAATTCACGAACTCCAAAAAATCCCCCGAGAACGCCAAATAAACCTCATCAGCGCCAAAACCCCAACAACCTCCAAAAGATCATCCCCAACAACCAACTCTCCAAACCACTCCTAACCCCCGCCAAACACCAGCAAAACAGCAATTGAAAATTTATGATTGACGGGCTATTTTTCCAAAATTATAATGGCATGGTGTCTTGTGTGAAAAATAGTATTTGCCCTTTATTGATTAAATAATAAAACCTATCAATATGTGTAAATTAATATAGAAGCGTCAGGAGGAACATCATTGGAGAATTTATTAATGGTTATGATGCTAATCGGTACATTAGGTGTATTATCACAATGGATTGCTTGGCGAACGCGTTTACCGGCGATTGCTGTAATGGCCATTGTTGGTTTGATTGCTGGGCCGATTTTAGGCATTATGAACCCAGAAGCTGACTTAGGTGATCTTTATGGTCCACTTATATCAATTGCAGTAGGTATCATTTTGTTTGAGGGTAGTCTAAACTTAGATTTCCGTGAAATTAAAGGTATGCGTAAGCCTGTCTTTCGCATTGTTACAGTCGGCGCCTTTTTAGCGTGGATTCTTGGTTCACTAGCAGCTCATTATGTAGCTGGTTTATCTTGGGCTGTTGCCTTTGTTATTGGTGGTATTTTTATCGTAACAGGTCCAACTGTAATTCTACCTTTATTAAGGCAAGCGAAATTAAAGCCAAGAGCAGCAGCTATTTTAAAATGGGAAGGAATTGTTGTAGACCCATTTGGTGCACTGTTAGCTGTGTTCTCATTTGAATTTATAAAGTTCTTAACCATCGAAACGGTAACATTTGATGCGGTTATCATGTTCTTATTAGCTTCAGTATTAGCAGGCTTAATCGGTGCTTTATTTGGTTATGGAATCGGTTGGTCATTTGAACGTGGGCTAGTACCTGAATTCTTGAAGTCACCAGTTGTATTAGTTACGGTAATTATGGCCTTTGCACTAAGTGACTTCATCATGCACGAAACAGGTTTATTAGCTGTTACTGTCATGGGTATGACGATTGCGAACATGCATATTTCAGCAATTAGTGATATGCGTCACTTTAAAGAAAATATTTCAATCTTGCTCATTTCAGTCATTTTCATTATGTTAACAGCATCATTAGATCGCGAAACATTGCTATCGATTTTTGATTTAAACATTGTGCTATTCATTTTAATGATGTTATTTGTCATTCGTCCGTTAACGATCTTCTTATCGACAATCGGGACCAATCTTGAGTTTCGTGAAAAGTTACTTGTTGGTTGGATTGCACCACGAGGAATTGTCGCATTAACCGTTTCAGCATATTTCGCTAATGTCTTAATGGAAGCTGGGTTTGAAGATGCAGAAATCTTAACGTCATTAACGTTTGGTCTGGTGTTTGGTACAGTATTAGCACACGGTTTTTCAATAGGTTGGCTATCACGTAAGTTAGGTCTATCAACAGATAATAAACCGGGTGTCTTATTTGTAGGATCAAATAAATTTTCTGCTAACTTTGCGAAAACATTACAAGACTTAGGGGTACCTGTTATTATTACCGATGCCTCATCAAGCCGTCTAACACATGCTGAGAAAGCAGACGTTCCATTTGAACATGAGGAGATCTTATCAGAACAAATGGAATATCAATTAGATATGACGCCATATGACTATATGCTCAGTGTGACGGAGTATGATTCGTATAACACATTAGTTAGTTCCACATTCAAACCAGAATATGGGAAAGAGCATTTGTATCAACTTCCACTACAAAGGAATAAAGGAGATCAATTAAGTGATGTCAGTCATCATATAAGTGGTACAGTACTATTTGATGGTGAGGTGACATGGACTGCTTTAAATGAGAAGATTAATGGTGGCTTTGTATTTGAAAAGACCATCATTACTCAGACGTACTCGTATGATCATTTCTTAGATGACTGTAACGAAGAAGATGTCTTATTGGTTATCATAAGACAATCAGGTACTGTTGATTTCTTCTCGCCGGAAAAGAATAATATAGTCGCTGAATCTGGAGATCAAGTCATAAGTTTGACCAAACCAGAATAAATTTAATCCTTCCTTACTATTAATTAAGTAAGGAGGGATTTTTTATGTCTTAGTTATACCGTATTTATGACAAACCATTTACTAGTAGGTTTCACCGTTTGTTTTTCTTTTGAAATCAATCTATTATTGTTCTATATATAAGAAGTTACAGGTAAAGTCAAATTTCAAAATTAAAGTAAAAACTAATATTTGGAAGAAAAATAAACTATAAAAAAGAATGATAAACCATAGATATGAACAACCAACCTATGATCAAATAAATCGTTATATTTCAGAAAATTCAGCGTTTGTTAGACCCCTTTTGTTTCGGTACGATTTTAATAGGTAATTGTCTTAAAAAATAAAGGTAAATGAATATCAAAATAATATTAATATTGTAGTTTCTTTTTAATATTATGGGGGTAAATAAGTACTAGAGACTCTATGTCATGAAAAGGCGGAGGAGGAACAACGTGAAAGATCATTCGTTTTGGAAAAACCCGGTTGTAAGAGGGATCGGGAAAGCTCTTCGTTTTATTGATAAAGCCTTTTTAAAGTTAGAAGAGTTTATATTAAGTGGTGCGGTTATTGTGATTGCCGTCATGATTGCAGGCAATGTCATTAGTCGTGAGCTATTTGGTCCAAGCATATGGTTCCACTCAGAAGTAGCGCTGTTTGCGGTTGTTATAGCTACATTTATGGGGATTAGTTATGCAGCGCGAAAAGGCAGACATATTAGCATGTCAGCAATTTATGATACGGTACCTTGGAAAGTAAGGAAAACAATGGCAATCGTGATTCCTGCCATTACAGCTGTCATTTTATTGTATTTATCTTATGTGTCATACAACTATGTATTATCAGTATATGAATCAGGGAGAACAACGACCTCATTACAAGTTCCGCAGTGGTGGATGTATATGTTTATTCCATTGGGCTTCTTGACTGGCGGGATTCAATTTTTACGAAATATGATTGTGAATCTTGTGAACAAGGAAGTCTATATTGGAACTGACGCTAAAGATTATAACGACTTAGAGCCAGAAAAGCGTGATTTAGATGATAACTTGCAAGTATAAAAAGGGTAAAGTGAGGAACAAGCCATGTTAACAGCGTTATTAGGTATAATGTTTGTTCTCCTGATGCTGAACTTTCCGATGATGATTCCGTTAATTATTGCACCGTTCATTGTGGCAGTCTTTTTCTCGCCATTACTGGATACATCAATGATGGTGCCACAATTAATTACAGGGATTGAAACTTACGAGTTATTATGTGTTCCGTTATTTATTTTTGCAGCGGATATCATGACATCAGGCAGAACCTCAGAGCGTTTATTAGATTTTATTGGATCTTTCGTTCGTCATATTCGTGGTGGTTATGCTGTGACAACAGCTGCTGCATGTACCATGTTTGGTTCAATTTCAGGCTCGACACAGGCAACAGTGGTTGCGATTGGTCGACCAATGCGCGAAAGAATGTTAAAAGCAGGCTATAAAGATTCTAGTACGATGGCGTTAATTATTAACGCGAGTGATGTTGCTTTATTAGTTCCACCGAGTATCGGGCTGATTATTTATGGTTTAGCTTCTAGAGAATCCATTGGTGATTTATTTATTGCCGGTATTTTACCGGGTGTAATGGTATTTTTAGTCTTTGCTACATATAGCATTATTTACGCAAAAATTAAAAATATACCCTTAGCAGCGAAAGCAGATTGGAAGGAACGTTTAGTATCGTTCCGTAAAGCCATACTACCACTAGGATTCCCGATTTTAGTCATCGGTGGTATTTATTCAGGGTACTTTACTGCAACAGAAGCAGCAGGTGTATCTGTTTTATACGCACTTATTCTTGAAGTGTTAGTTTATCGTTCGATTCATATTAAAAAGATCCCTAGTATTGCTTTATCAACAGGTTTAGTAACGTCTGTTGTATTCATATTAGTTGCTGGTGGGCAAGTATTCACATTCTTAATCAACTTAGAGAATATTCCAAGAATGTTAACAGAATCTGTACTTGGTTCTGACCCTACAGCACTTTATGTGTTAATTATTGTAAGTATTTTCTTCTTTGTGGGTTGTATGTTTGTTGATCCAATTGTAGTGATCTTAGTCTTAACACCTATCTTTTTACCGGCAGCAGAAGCAGCAGGTGTTGATCCAATCCATTTAGGAATTATTATTACATTCCAAGCGGCATTAGGCTCTGCAACACCACCATTTGGGGTTGATATATTTACCGCCAGTGCAGTCTTTAACCGGCCGTACATGGAGGTTATAAAAGGAACACCACCATTTATAATCATGATGGTGATCATGTCGATTCTATTAATACTGTTTCCACAGATTTCTCTTGCATTATTGTAAGAGAAACTATAATACACTATATATTTACAGGGGGTAATGATTATTTTTAACAAGAAAATTTTCGGTTTCGCTTTAGCTATGTTTTTAACGTTAGGTTTACTAGCAGCTTGTGGTGATGATGGTGATGGAGACACAGAAGGAGACACAGGCGGAGATGGAGAAGGTGCTGAAGGTGACTTTGAATCACAACAATGGCGCTTTGTAACAGAAGAAGTAGAAGGTCAAGTGCAGTACGTTTATGCAGAAGAGTTTGCTGATCGCATGTATGAAAAGACAGACGGTGCTGTAGAGATTGATGTATATGAGTTTGGTGGTCTTGGTAGTGAAACAGACCAAGTAGACCAACTAATGCAAGGAACTGTAGAGATGGCAATTATGTCACCAGGTTTTACAGGGGATATGGTAGATGAAGGTCAATTATTCGCGCTACATTTCTTATTCCCAGATGATATTGCAACTACACAAGATATTTTGAATAATAGTGAAGCTCTAAACACTGATTTACGTGAGCGTTATGAAGAACATAATATTTCACCACTTGCGTTCTGGACTGAAGGAGCAATGCAGTGGACATCAAATGATCATCCACTAACTTCACCAGATGAATTTGAAAACTTCCAAATGCGTGTACAAACGTCTCCATTAATTATGGAGTCTTACGAAGCATATGGTGCAAACCCACAAGATATGAGCTGGGGTGAGCTTTACACGGCATTAGATCGTGGTACAGTTGATGGTCAGGAAAATCCAATTTTCTTCATTGGTGATGCATCATTCCACGAAGTGCAAGATTATTTAACACTAGCAAGCCATAACAACTATGTGGCGATGACAACGGTTAATACAGAATGGTATGAAGGCTTAGATGATGACTTACGTGCTCTTGTTGATGAAACAACTGAAGAGTTGCAAGATTGGGTTTTTGAAGAGCAAGACCGTCAAAACGAAGAGTTCTTAACAGCGATTGAAGAAGATACAGATAACCCAACTGAAATTGTTGAGTTAACTGAAGAAGAGCGTGACGTATTTAGAGAAATTGCAATGGATGTTCGCGAATTCTACCGTAATGAAGTATCAGGTGTAGGCGGCGAGATCCTTGATAAGCTAGAAGAAGAAATTGCAGAACATGAATAATAATCTGTGGAAAGAGAGAGTAGTACCGATTTACGGTGCTGCTCTTTTTTGTGGGTGTGCAACTGCACCTGAAAGTGACTATCTATTAGTGCATAATCAGGCGAACGCCTGATTAATTAGGCGAACGCCTGATTATTAAAAAGTTCACTAACCTAGCGCATCCATTTATTTCATTAATTATGTAAAGTAATGAGTGGAAACAATAAAGACATCAAATCTTACCTAATTGTATTCGTACTGAGGAGTTTAAAAATATGGATTGGTCTTTATTATTAGAATATAGCTGGGTTCTGCTCATATTAATCGTCTTAGAAGGTATTCTTGCAGCTGATAACGCCATGGTTTTAGCTATAATGGTAAAACACCTACCAGAAAAAGAACGTAAGAAAGCTCTGTTTTACGGTTTGTTGGGTGCATTTATCTTTCGAGTTGGATCTTTATTCATTATTTCGTTTTTAGTTGATGTATGGCAAATACAAGCGATCGGGGCTCTTTACTTACTGTTTATTGCAGGTAACCATGTCGTTCGGAAATTTATATTAAAGCAATATAAGAAAAAAGACAAAGCCGAAAAAGCTGAGAAAACTGAAGGAGCCGGTTTCTGGACGACTGTACTTAAAGTTGAGTTAGCAGACATTGCGTTTGCAGTGGATTCAATTCTAGCGGCAGTTGCAATCGCAATGGCTTTACCAGAAACACCTATACCTCAAATTGGCGGGATTGATGGAGGTCAATTTCTCGTCATTTTGTTTGGCGGATTAATTGGAGTTATTATTATGCGGTTTGCTGCTACTTATTTTGTTAAGCTAATTAAACGAAGGCCAGGCCTTGAAACGGCAGCATTTTTAATTGTGGGTTGGGTTGGGATTAAATTAGTAGTATTTACATTATCACATGAAGATGTTGCGATCTTACCACATGATTTTGCTCATTCGACTTTATGGAAAATTATTTTTTATTCTGTATTAGTGTTAATCGCTGTAATCGGATGGTTTTCTACAAAGGAAGTACCAATTGAAGATAGGGAAACAGAAGAGATGATCAATGAAATGAAATAAAATGACCTTTAAAGCTGTCTAAGATTGAGGAAGTTCTTTTCCAAGCTCCTTTTTCATATAGTATGTTACAGGAGTTTAAGGAGGGAGCTTATGGTTCACTACAGGTACTTCATGGGAGGAACGACAGCAAAAGGGTATGTGAACTTTTATGAAAATTTAATCGAACAGCTAGATCGTGTCGTTTATATTGAAGGTGGCTTTACATCTATTGTTAGTCCGATTTTACAACGGATTGCCAACCAATTTTCACAAGATCATACTGTTGAATATATTCATAATCACTTAATGCCTGACCAATTAGAGGGAATCGTCATACCATCATTAAGTATTGGGGTTTTTGACCGGACTAAGATGAATCAAAAGCGTTTAGTCTATCCGATGCTTTATGAGAAGCTAGTTTATTTTGGTGATGGTTATGACCAAGATTATTTAAAAGAACATGAATATGAACTGGTTCAATATCATGAAGAAGTTAAAAGGTTATACCAAGAAGCGATTAACCATTACCAAACAGCACTAGAACACCACCACCAAGTCGAAAAGATTTATGTTGACTACTTGAATGCTAGAAAGGCGAATTATGAGACTGACCAACTGATTAAACAGCTGTTTGAGAATAACAATTTAAATAAGCCTGGTTCAGTTAAACACCGATACTTAGGCGCTGCAACACCAGAAGGGCCAATAGATTATGTCATGGAATTAACAGATGAATTAAGCCAGAGAATATTTATTAAAGGGCGGTCAGGAACAGGTAAATCAACCATGTTACGCAAAATAGCACATGAAGCTAAAGATCGCGGGTTTGACGTCGAAGTCTATCATTGTGGATTTGATCCTGGAAGTTTAGATATGCTTATTTTAAGGGAGTTAAATGTTGCCATATTTGATGCAACAGCCCCTCATGAACATGATCCGCAAAAAGAAGCAGATGAAATTATGGATGTTTATGAATTGTTTGTTGATGGTAACCCTGATGTCGTTCATCAAGACCGACTAAGAAAATATAAAGCTGCTTATAAAGACGAGATGAAGAATGCAAAAGAAACTTTAAAAGAAATAAAAGAACATCAACTTAATTTTGAAAGGATTTACCGAGCATCATGCGCCCCTGAATTTATTGAAGAAGTAGAAAACGATCTTTTGGATTGGATGAAAAAATTAGTTTAAAATACAACAACAGGCTTTTGCACAGGTAGAATCCCTAAACAGTCGCTCGATTTTCAGGCGGCTGTTTTTAATTTTCGCGCAAAAACTTTTTAAATTGGGCATATTATGAAATAATGAAGGAAAATGCGAATCAATAAGGAGTGTCTAATGTAAAATGGTACCAACGAAAGAACAATTAACAAAGTATGCAAACTTAACAATTAAAATGGGAGTTAATGTTCAAAAAGGACAAGCATTACTCATCAATGCACCAATTGAAGCAAGACAATTTGTTCATCACCTTGTTGATGAAGCTTATGAAGCTGGTGCAGAGAATGTACAAGTGAACTGGACAGATGAAGTGCTGACAAGAAAGCGTTATGACTATGAGCCGCTAAGTGTACTTGAAAATGTGCCGGATTGGGCTGTTGAACGGCAGATGACCCATGTTGAAAATGGTGGTGCCGTCTTGAATATTCACGCACCAAATCCTGACTTATTAGAGGGCATAGATGCTGAGGTAGTAGCTAAAGCGAACAAAGCCAGAAGTGCTGCAATGAAGGATTATAAGAAATATATTATTAATGATAAGATCCAGTGGTCAATTGTTTCGGTTCCAACTGACAAGTGGGCTAAGAAGATTTTTGATACAGATAACGAACAGAAGGCTGTTGAAGACTTGTGGAAACAAATTTTCCAAATTGTACGAGTAGACCAAGACGATCCAATACAAGCTTGGAAAGATCATAACGAGACCTTATTCCATATCCGTGATTATTTAAATGATAAACAATACGATTCATTAGAATACAGCTCTGACTTTGTTGATTTAACAGTTAAATTACCAGAGAATCACGTATGGGCAGGTGGTGGCGCTGTTGCTGAAACAGGTACGTCATTTAATCCGAATATGCCAACAGAAGAGGTCTTTACAGCACCAGATTATAGAGGTGTAAATGGTACGGTTAAAAATACTAAGCCATTAAATTATAACGGCAACTTAATTGACGACTTTAAATTAACTTTTAAAGATGGAGAAGTTGTAGAATTTGAAGCAGGTCAAGGTGGAGAAACGCTTAAACATTTACTTGATTCTGACGAAGGAGCCAAGTATTTAGGTGAAATTGCCTTAGTTCCTCATTCATCACCAATTTCACAATCAAACTTAGTGTTCTTCAACACATTATATGATGAAAACGCATCATGTCACTTAGCACTAGGTTCAGCATACCCAACTAATGTTGAAGGTGGCGAGAAATTGGATGATAATCAATTAAAAGAAAAAGGAATTAACACAAGCTTAATTCATGAAGATTTTATGGTTGGTTCAGCTGAGTTAAATGTTTATGGAGTAACGAAAGATGGCGAAAAGGAACCTATTATTAAAGAAGGTGAATGGGCTATAAAGGGAGTATAACCCTAAAATTAGGTGATAAACATGTCATTAGTGGGTAAAGCAATAAAATGGTATCGGACAGAACAGGGCATCACCCAGGGGCAGCTGGCAGATGACATCTGTTCTGTCACTTACATAAGTAAATTGGAGAATGGCCAGATTGATCTAAGAGAAGAAATCATCGTCCAAATAAGTGATCGATTAGGAATTGATCAATACCAATTAATTGGAGAATCTGATCCAGACTTTAAAAAGCAATTGATTGAATGGCTAGAGTATATTCATATTTTTCATGTATCAGAGGCTGAGCGACAAGCTAAAAGCATTCAAGAGCAAGCAAAGGCTTTATTGTATATTGAGGATCGTTATTTATATTACATGACATTACTCGGGTATTACTTATTAACAGACAGGTTAACAGAAGCAGACGCACTTCATCGTTATATTGAAAGTCGCAGAATCATTTTTGAACAATGTGAACCATTTAGCTTTTATAAGTTTACAGGTATCTATTATCGACGAAAAGGAATGTATAACAATGCAATTGAACGTTTAGAAAAAGCAGAAGAGATTTTAGAAGATCAAGAAGACGGAGAACTCTACCTAGTCATGGCGACGGTTTATAATCGTTTAAATGATATATTAGTTTCTAATAAATATGTACAAAAAGCTTTCTCAATTTTTCAAGAAAAGCTCTTCTACGTCCGTATGATTGACTGTCAAATCGTACTGGGAGTGAATTACTGTTTAGTCGGTGATTTTTACTCTGCAGAAACTTATTTCCATAAGTTAAAAGAAGTAGATGGTGAACATTTACTAGACAAGACACGTGCCAATATCCATCATCATATCGGTTATATTAATTTTCACAAGCAAGACTTTGAAAAAGCAAAAGAGTCATTTAATAAAGCATTGCAGTTTGATGTGAATGAAAGTGACTTCTTAAATTCGCGCTACTTGTTATGCTATATTCACTTCTCAAACGGTGATTATAAGCTTTCTAAAGAAAATATACAAAAAGGGCTCATGGTTGCTAAAAAGCATAATCATAAACGTTATCAGATTAAATTTAAAGTGTTAAATATGCGACTAGAAAATGATGAAGAAGGATTGCTTCGCTATTTAAAAGAGCAAGTCATTCCGTTCTTTGAAAATAACGGTGAGAACATTGAGCTTAAGCATTACTACTATTTGTATGCTAAGCTTTTATATTACTCAAAACGCTATAAAAAAGCAGCCGAATACTTCATGTTAGCTCGTGATGATTTTATGGTTTAATAGAAGGTTCTAAGTCAAATCTCTCTTAAGAGCACTCCTTATTTATGCCATTTGGCTTTGTATATCCTTATATTTATGATGCAATAACACTTTTCGTCGCAGGCGATCAAACCGCCGAAAACCAAACGCTTGGCGCTTAATCACTTTCGTCTGATTATTAATCCCTTCAATGTAACCATTGTGTAAGTTATAACCAAAGATGTTCATGATTTCTTTTTGCCAATTCTGAAGCGTTTCAATCGCCTTCTCGTACTCTGGTATCGCTGATGCTCTTACGGTATCGTAAAAATCATATAAGTCCGTTTTAATGGTACTTAAGGCTTCAGATCCATTTAAGATATCAATCGGCTCTCGTTTGATGGGATCTGTGATGATGGTTTGAAAGCGTTCGCCATCTGTATCCCCCTCAAAATCATCAATCGCAATGATGGAAGGAAGTTGTTGCGTTTCCTTGTTGGTGAAACGCCGAATCGTTGGGCTGTATCTTTGAACGTTTTACCATGAATCGTTTCAAGCCCTA
>NZ_BAAACZ010000019.1:0-96299 GCF_039521975.1 Alkalibacillus silvisoli
CAATGGTTACATTGAAGGGATTAATAATCAAACCAAAGTGATTAAACGCCAAGCGTTTGGTTTTCGACGATTTGATCGCCTGCGTCGAAAAGTTTTATTGCATCATAAATATAAGAATATACAAGGCCAAATGGCATAAATAAGGAGTGCTCTTAAGAGAGCACCCCAACATTTGACTTAGAACCTGAAGAATCAAGCCATCAGAAAGTATCAAAATAGTTGCTGACCCATCCATAAAAGCGAAAGTTGTTGTGGATTACAACACATGCACCGACTAATTCAATTAAATAATGATAAATGATGATTAACCTGTCATACTTAATGAAATGGATACAAGTAGGATGAACAAGGCTGAAAAAGCCCAATATCAACATATCAATAGACGACTCCTTCATTTGAACCTAGCTAAATTTCAAACTATAATAAAGAAAATCGTATAAGGGAGAGTGTATGGGTCATGGTCAAACATAAAATCTATACAATGAGTTTTTCAAATGTCTATCCCCATTATGTTACGAAGGCAGAGAGAAAAGAGCGCACTAAAAGAGAAGTAGATGAAATCATCTGTTGGTTAACAGGCTATAATCAAGAAGAGTTAGAGGAGCAACTGGAAAGACACACAGACTTTGAAACCTTCTTTACGAATGCTCCCAAACTGAATCCTTCGAGGTCTTTGATCAAAGGTGTCGTCTGCGGTGTCAGAGTAGAAGACATTGAAGAACCCACTATGCAAGAAATTCGCTATTTGGACAAGCTGATTGATGAGTTAGCAAAAGGTAAAGCAATGGAGAAAATTTTATGGGACTCATAATAAAAATGATGGAGAAAGCCCCCTTTTTTAATACCTCTAAATTGCATCTCTAACCCAAAAAAATATTACAGCCTAAAAAACTAAAAAACACGCAACCCTTGTAAAGAATTGCGTGTTATATGATCACATTAACTTCATAGATATATATACTGCTCTCTAGTTAGACAGCAAGATTAACCTCTTTTAGCACCTCGACCTCCGCGACGGGATTCTGTATGCTTCTTAAGTGAGGCTAACTTATCTTCACTATCTTTCAAAAAATTACTCATTTTTGATTCAAAGCTTTCAGTTCGTTTTTTCTGTTGCTGTTTTTCGAACTGTTCATCTGCCTTTTTAATGGAAAGACCAATCTTACCATTATCTTCTACGTTCAATACTTTAACATCAACTTCATCACCGACTGATAAATGTTCATTGATGTCTTTTACATACTTATTAGCTACCTCACTAATGTGGACTAATCCTGTTGAGCCTTCTGGTAGTTCCACAAATGCTCCAAAGTTAGTAATGCGGGTAACTTTACCGCGCACCTTGCTGCCTACTTCAATTGACATAAAGAAAATGCTCCTCCTTAGAAATATTAAAAAATCTATTCTATACTATTATATATAAGCTTTTTAAAAAGTGTCAATAAGAAGGCTCTTCTTCATCTTCTGGTAATGTAAAGATAATTTCCCCTTCTTTAGAGAAAAAGTAATCTTTTCTTGCGATTTGCAGTAAATAATCAACATCATTTAACAACTCAACTTCACGCTCTAGGCTTTCTTGTTCACCTAACCCGGCTTGAAGTTCATTTTGGAGTTCTTCGTACTCGTTTTGCTTTTCATCATGAACCGCACGCTGTTGCATATAATAAGCAGAAAGTGTCCCAACTATTAAGAAGAAAAGGATTCCAAAAGCTACTAATCGACGAATTAGCAAACTTTTTTCACGTTTTTTACGCGCCAAAAATTCCTCTTGTTGTTTAACGTAATTGGAATCTATTTTTTTAACCTTATTCGTCTTTTGACTCCTCTTCTTTAACACTGTTCTGCCTCCTTTTCTCCCAAAGGTAAACGAGTATTTTCCACCAATTTCTAATTATATTATCGCAAGTTTGAGCCCAAATTATAAGGTGCTTTTTTACTATTCCTGGGATGAAAGGTGAAAGAATAGTGAAGATCACCTTAAATAATAGTATTATAACTTTTAGTAAAAACTTACCAGTTGCCACTATTATACTAAAAGTTAAAAAAAATATCCACACAGTAGGTCTAATTACAAATATTTCCGTTAAATTCTTAATAAAATAATAAACGTTAATTACTAGTCGTATAACAACTTCTAATAGCCTTAAAAAGAAAGATTGTATTAAAGCGTAATAAGCTGAAACTCCTAACAAAAAGGCTATCACTAAGTAGAACCGTAAAATACCGCCATTTGCTAGAAATAATAGATAATAGACTACAGAACCCATTGTAAGAAAAAATAAAACATCAATAAAAAATTGTTGCCAATATACTTGAGGCCTCAAAAGCCTCTTATAAGTATCAAATGCTGAAGTAGATAGAGCGCCCGCAAAAGCCATTGTTAACATAGTTATAAATTGTATACTTAAGGTCATTTAAACAACTTGCTAAAGATTCCTTTAGCTTGATTTTGCTTATTTTCATCAATATAGTCAAAGGAATGAATTTTCCCTTGAATCGTTAGAAAGCCTTCATCGACATTTAAGTTTTTCATATGCAAATTATGACCGCGTATTAATAAATAACCCGCTGTTGTCTTTAATAAAAACTCTTCTGTATCAAAACTATCAACATCTAATACACCTGTAACCTCAAGTTTACGGCGGTCTTTTAGCTTTAAATCATGTTCTCTTTTGGTTTCTCGTTCTCCTTGGTATAACTGTTTTTCATATGGCATGTCCTTCCCTCCTATTCACTACTACCGTATGACAGGAGGTAGATAAACATGCTATTAAATTGAATTTGATTCTATTTTTTCTTCTTCAATAACAGAGTATAACCTAGAAGTTTGGTCTTTTTTAACATGTTCTTGTAGTGATTCGACCTTGACAGTTAGCTTTTTATGGCCGTACTGAATCATCACTTCATCACCAACGTTAAGGTCAGTTGATGCTTTCGCTGATTGACTATTAACATGAATTCTCCCTTGATTTGCAACGTCTTTAGCGACTGTTCTTCTTTTAATCAACCTTGATAGTTTTAAAAATTTATCTAAACGCATAATTACACCTCATTTCATAACCGATTTAACTTAACTTGTTCCCAATAACCATCTAATTCTTCTAACGTTAATTCTGACAAGGTTTCATCGTTTTTTTTGACAAGCTCTTCTACTTGCTTAAACCGCGCTATAAACTTTTCGCATGTCCGGTTTAAGGCCACTTCAGAGTCTAGTTTGTAAAATCGACCTAAATTCACAACCGAAAATAACACATCTCCAAATTCCATTTCAGCTTCATCTATTGATTTATTCGATATCGCCTCATGAAATTCCTCTAATTCTTCTTGAACTTTATCAATTACAGGACCTTTTTCGTCCCAATCAAACCCTACTTTAGCTACTTTCTTTTGGATCTCCTTAGCATACAATAACCGCGGTAAGGCTTCGTTTAAACCATCTAATACTGATTCCTTTTTTGGTTTACCTTTTTGCTTAATCTCTTCCCAGTTGCTTACAACATCATCCGCTGAATCAACAGTAGTATCTCCAAATACATGTGGATGACGTTCAACCATTTTATCAGTTATATTTTTGATCACATCATCGACTGTAAAGTAACCATTCTCTGCTCCAATCTGACTATGTAACATCACTTGTAGTAGCACATCACCTAATTCTTCAGCGAGATGCTGATCGTCTTGTTGGTCTATTGCTTCTATTACTTCATAGGCTTCTTCAATTAAATAAGGCCTTAATGTTTCATGGGTTTGTTTTTGATCCCACGGGCAGCCACCTGGACCTCTTAGACTTGCAATCACTTCTCTTAATGCATTAAACGTATGATGTAATTCATGACGTGATTGTGGTTTTACATATAACGTAATTAAGTTACTAACCGGGAATTGATGGTCTAATTCATGTAACGACACGTTCTTAATCCACTCTTGGTCACTACCTGCTGCATGAACAATCGTAATAGGATAATCATGTGGTAGGTCTTCCATCAATGTAATCTTTACTTCTGATGCAGTAAATGTATCGAACACTTGGCTGATGAGTAAATGGTTTTCATATTGTATTTTCGCCCGGTCTAATGCCGTCCCATCTAATAATTGGAATCCTTCAATCGGATCTACTTGAATAGCAGTGAATAAAGGGTCAATAAAGCTTTGTCCACCTTCGATTTTAACGTCCACCTCATCAGATTGGATTAATAACTGTATAGTTCTTTCAGCAACCATAGGGTGACCTGGAACTGTATAGAATAGATCATCCACTGTTTTCGCTTTTTCTATTAAATCTCTCGCAATTTCCTCATACACATTTTCAAAATGTTCATTTTTTTCATAGAGCGAATCATAGCTTTTAAAATTGACCCCTTCTTGAACTAACTGCTCAATTACAGGATGATCCATTGTTCTTGTGTATACTTGACTACTATGTTGTAATTGCCGATAAACCCCTAAAGGAAGTTGCTCAATTGTACCAGCCCCTAATCCAAACACTTTAACCTGATGCATTTTCCTCCTACTTTCTTAGTTTATTTATTAAAGGTAGCCCCTCTAATATTTCTTGTTCTTCTTTAGTAAATAGTCTCCATTTATAGATTAAATATATAACAATCATAACACCCATAACACAAAGGCCTAATACAACTAACAGTAACAAAACTCTCTCATCTGTTGGAATAACCAAGCTTAATAGAGACGTTGAACTAGATACTGCTAACATCATAACGAACACAATCGCAACTGATTTTAATATAAATGGATAAACCCCATTTAAAGACAGTTTCGATGCCCATTTTTTATAGAAAATAATGACGACCACTATAGCTGCGATAATAGATGCAACACTCGCACCAACAATCCCATATTGTTGTATGAGAATAAGGTTTAGAATCGCTTTAATTACAAACAACAACACTAAGTATTTCACCTGTTTCAATCTAACACCATGCGCTTGTAACATAACGGATAATGTCATAATCATCGACAGTAAGAACACTAATACAACCATAAGCTGAATCGCAACTGTCCCATCACTAGATTGATAAAATAACGGATTTAACAAAGGCATAATCGCAATTAAACCTGCTGAGGCGCTTAGTGAAAATAATAACGTTAATTTAAATGCAAATACTTGATTCCATACAGATTGTTTAGATTGAATTGCCTCTTGATTTTGTACTGCTGGGACGATTGAAAATGCTAATGCTGCTGCAAAAACCAACCCTAATTGAATTAATGGATTGCCTCGGTCATAAATACCTTTTAAAATTTTGGCTTCTTCAAATGTCACACCGTAATGGCGTAAACTATTAATCATTGTAAATACATCAACTAATTGGACAATCAAATGTAAAATATGAGTCAAACTATAAATGACGATACCTGTTAGTAACGAGGCTAAAATGAGCCTAAGATTAATGTCAGTTGCTTGTTGATTCGAGATATTCCTTTTACGAAAGACGATTAACAAAACTGCACTTGCTACAATCATACCTAGAATCGTAGAAGCACTAGCAATCCAACCAATGTGATATAGTGAATAGTTAAAGTGAACGATGACTATGGTAGAAATAACGATGAGTATAACACGAATAAATTGTTCTATAACTTGTGATAACGCAACAACATTAGTTTGCTGTTGAAATTGGAAAACCCCTCTAAAAAATGCCGTCACTGGAATAAGTAAAAACAAGACACTTGTTGATCTTAACGGCCATAACAAACTGCTATCGCCCATTAACTGGACGAGTAAAGGTGCCATAAAATAAATAATCAAAAACAATGAAAAACCTATTACGACTAATAAATAAAACACCACAGACACGTTTTTATAACGAATCTGGGCGTTTTGTGAAGTGTAATATGTTAAAACGTGAGAAAAAGCACTTGGCAAACTATATATAGATAAGATTAAAGCTAATGAGATAACAGGATAAACTTGTTGATAAATATATAACCCTTCATCTCCAGCTAAGTTTTGCAATGGAATACGATAGACCATACCAAGCACTTTTCCTATTAATCCTGCAATGGCTAATATAACCGTACCTTTAATCCATGTATCTGATTTAGACATGTTGTTCCTCTCTTTACCGATCACATTTAGTAAAAACTTGGTTATATTATAGCACAATCCATAGTTATAAAGTTGATTTGAATTATTCCATTTGTCTTGCTAAAAAGTTACTAGCTGTTTCACACACTTTTGTTTCCACATCTGTAAGAGACCCTTTGTCTGAAAACATCATAATACTACCTACTGGATCTCCATTTGTCACAATAGGCTGGATTAAAAATGAAGCAACGCTTTCCTCATTTCCTTGAACTATTTCTAATGTATAGTCATTTCGTTCCACAACTGTTTCACGCTTTTCCATAGCATTCTCAATTGATTGTCCGATATTTTTATTTAAATAATCTTTCTTTGATGCTCCAGCGACAGAGATAAATTCATCTCGATCAGAAATTAAAACTTTATGGCCTGTTGCATCAAAAAGTGAATGCGCATACTCTTGAGCAAATTCACTTAATTCATTTATTGGTGAGTATTTCTTTAAGATGACTTCACCTTCACGATCAACGAAAATTTCTAAAGGGTCCCCCTCTCTAATGCGTAACGTGCGCCTTATTTCTTTAGGGACAACAACTCTTCCTAGGTCATCAATACGACGTACTATTCCTGTTGCTTTCATACTTTGCAATCCCCACTTTCTTTAATGTACTCATCTACTCATGAGTCTTAATGGTTTGTTCGTGTTTGTAGTATGAAACAACAGGAGAAAACTATTCATGATTTGGTTTATTTTTCACCTTATTTAGTTTTGATAAAATGTCTTCTAAAACATCGTATCGCTCGTTCTTATTTTTATTGGAGTATTGAATTATTACCTTTAACTGGTTGCCTTCAGTCCCAAGCTGAACCATTCGCCCATACTCATTTGCTAGCATAAATAATTCAGATCCATCCACTGTAAGGCTTGCTTCCTCTTGCATAAGCAATTCAATTTTATTGTTTTTCTCATGGACTGTTTCAATCTTTTCTTGTTGCGCTAAAAGACGAATACGCGCAACTTGCATTAATTCTTCTACTTCTTGAGGGTATGGGCCAAAGCGGTCTAATAATTCATCCTTGATCTCAAAAATCTCCTGTACTTCTTTTACTGCATGAATTCGTTTGTACATATGGATCTTCTGAGTCTCATCTTCTATATATTCACTCGGGATATAAGCATCTAAAGAAAGTGTCATTTCAACTTCAAATGGTTTCGTTTCTTCATATGTTTTCCCTTCTTGTTTAGCTTGAATAGCTTCATTCAACATTTGAGAATATAAATCAAACCCTACTGAATCAATAAATCCATGTTGCTCCGTTCCTAATAAATTGCCCGCACCTCGAATCGATAAGTCACGCATTGCAATTTTAAAGCCTGATCCTAACTCTGTGAATTCTTTAATCGCCTCAAGACGCTTTTCAGCTACTTCTGTTAGGACTTTATTTTGTTGATGAGTGAAATAAGCATAAGCTAACCTGTTTGACCGTCCAACTCTTCCTCTTAACTGATAAAGCTGACTTAAGCCCATCTTATCAGCATCATTAACAATTAACGTATTAACATTTGGAATATCGATCCCTGTTTCAATAATTGTTGTACTAACTAACACATCATAATTACCTTCAAGGAAATCTAGAATAATATTTTCTAATTCACGTTCATTCATTTGACCGTGAGCAAAAGCGACCCTGGCGTCTTCTACCAATTCATCAATCTCAGCTGCTACACGATCAATCATATCAACACGGTTATATAGAAAGAAAACTTGGCCATCACGTGACATCTCACGTTCAATCGCTTCTTTAACAAAAGGTGGATTATATTCAACTACATATGTTTGAATTGGAAAACGATTCTCAGGCGGTGTCTCAATAACTGATAAATCTCTTACCCCAACCATTGACATATGAAGCGTTCTTGGAATTGGTGTTGCAGTTAACGTTAACACATCGACATTAGACCTAAGCTGTTTAATTTTCTCTTTATGTTTAACACCAAACCGTTGTTCTTCATCAATAATTAATAACCCTAAATCTTTAAACTTAATATCTTTTGAAAGTAATCGATGAGTCCCAATAACAACATCAATTAACCCTTTCTCTAGCTGATTTAATGTCTCTTTTTGTTGCTTAGCTGTTTGGAAACGACTTAAAATACCAACGTTAATACCGAAATCCTGAAATCGTTCTTGAAATGTTTCAAAATGCTGTTGGGCTAGAATAGTTGTAGGGACAAGTAAAGCCGCTTGTTTGTTATCGACAATGGCTTTAAACGCCGCACGAATGGCTACTTCCGTTTTGCCATAACCAACATCTCCACAAAGCAAACGGTCCATTGGGCGCACTTTTTCCATATCTTCTTTAACTTCTTCAATACAACGTATCTGGTCTTCTGTTTCTTCATAAGGAAATGCTGCCTCAAAATCTTTTTGCATCTCTGTATCTTTTGAGAATGCGTGTCCTTTTGAAGATTCGCGTTCTGCATATAACTGAATTAAATCATCTGCAATATCTTCAACAGATGATTGGACGCGAGATTTGACCTTTTTCCATTCAGAACCACCTAAACGATAAAGCTTAGGCTCTTTACCTTCAGACCCGACATACTTCTGAACTTGGTCAATCTGTTCTACAGGTACAAATAATTTATCATTACCAGAATAGCGTAACACCATATAATCTTTATGAATGTCATTAACTTGTAATGTCTCAATGCCTAAATACTTACCAATACCATGGTTCGTATGTACAACATAGTCACCTGTTTCAAGTTCTTGATAACTCTTAATTCTCTCCGCATTAGAAATTTTTTGCTTCTTGCGCTTTTTCGGCATTTTCTTTTTAAATAATTCTTCTTCTGTTAATACAGCAAGTCTATAGCTAGGCATTTCAAAACCTTCACTAATACTACCCTTTATAATAATTGGCTCAGATACAGGTAATTCGGTTGTATCATGAGGTCTATGAACGATCATTTCATAATCATCTAATACCCGTTCAACTCTAGAAGCCCGTTCATCACTAGAGACTACAATGACAACAGAATACTGAGCTTGACTAAAGCGGTCCATTTCATTCTTTAACAGGTTCATTTGACCGTGGAATTGTTGCATTTGTCGACTTGAAATATTAACAATGTTTTCAGGTTTTGTATTTGGAATATGCCGTAAAAATAGCGACATATAAATTTTGGGGTATGTCACCTTATTCCAAACAGTTTGCCAATCAAATGATAGTTTCAAACCGTTAACCATCGAATGCTGGTCTAACATTTCAGTATACCAATTAGCCTCTTCACGATCTAATTGCTCAGCTGTTTCAGATATACGACTCATTTCATCTAATAACACAACACTTTCTTTAGGCAGATAATCTAGCAAACTACTTGGCTTTTGATATAGCAAGGTTAAATATTGATATATACCTGAGAATGTTTCGCCTTGTTCTAAACGCTCAATATCATAGTTTATCTTTTCATATAACTGTTCTTTTGCTGTCTCATCATTTAACTTTGCTAAAGACGTTTTAAGCATCTCTTTTAGCTGTTGAGCTGCTTCATACCTTTGTTCACTTGTAAAAACAAATTCATCTGCTGGTGTTAATTCAAACTGATCCACTTCACCTTGTGAACGCTGCGTTTCAGCATCAAAGAAACGAATCGACTCGACTTCATCATCAAACCATTCTATTCTAATCGGATACGCTTCAGTCAAAGGATAAATATCTACTATACCACCACGTCTACTCATTTCTCCTGGTGCATTAACTAAATCAACCATTTTGTATCCGAGACTTTGCATTTGCCTTACCGTCTCTTCAAACGGCATGATATCACCCGTACTTAATTTTAATTTATAATGGTCGATTAGTTCTTTAGGCGGTAACATCCGCTTCAATGCTGAAATAGGTACAACTAAGATTCCTTTTTGGCTTTTTTGCCATTGTTTTAATGCTTCAAGACGTTGGGCTTTAAGTTCAGGTGAGGAAGAGACTATTTCAGCTGCTAACAATTCATTAGCAGGATATAAGTAAACTTCTTGATCATCTTCAACTACGGATACTAATTCATCATATACCTTATGTGCTTGAGATAATTGATGGGTAACATAAAGAATTGGTTGATCAGTAGACTCGTGAACCATCGAGGCTAACACAGCTCTAGTAGGGTTGGTTAGCCCTGATACGAGCTGCTCATTCATCCCACCTTCAATCCCATCAATAATATGAGCAAAGTCATCTTGGTTTAGTAGAAAGTCTTTTATGTTTTTCATATATATCTCCTCCTTGCTACTTCGTCATATTACGTTTTAACCCAACAGAAAAATGCTTTGGTCTTCACCAAAGCGGCTCCTAATGGATAAAATTATCTTGTTCAAAAAGACTTGGGTTTTGTGTGAGAATCTCTTCACACTCTTCACAAACAAGAAGGACATTTAATTCACCTTGTTCATCTTCCTGTAATATCTCATTTAACTCATCATTTGATAACGGTTGTTCTTGTACGAGTTGTTGGACTTGATTAGAATCTTTCATTTCACCAATTGCTCTTAGGCAATGTCTACACTTTACCTTTACTGACACAAAAGAACCCCCTCTAAAAACTGTAACATAAAACACGTTACATCATGTTATGCGTAACCCTTCTTAAATGTTTTAATTCTTGATATTAAAACTAGTTATAGGTTTACCAAAGGTGAGGTTCCTTATTCAAAACGAACTATTGATTAAAGTCATTCATCACTTGTAAAAACGGCTTTTCACACCAAGCTTCACAAGCATCCATGGAACGACTAATAGATGGGGTGATGTCTTTTTGTTCCGCTTTTGAAAACTTACTTAATACATAATCTGTTACACTTTCACCGCCTTCAGGGCGACTAATTCCAAAACGAATACGATTAAAATCCTTTGTGCCTAACTGATCAATTATATCTCTTATTCCATTATGACCACCATGTCCACCTTTTTGTCTTAAACGAATCTTTCCAGTCGGTAAGTCAAGATCATCATAAATCACTAATACTTGATCAAGATCAATATTGAAGTAATCAACTGCTGCCAGAACTGATTGCCCTGAGCGATTCATATAAGTTTGTGGTTTAAGTAATAATACCTTTTCTCCGTTCCAATTTTCTTGGATATAATGCGCGCTAAATTTATCTTTTTTAAATTTCCAACCATTTAGAGAAGCCATGTGGTCAATCACTTGAAACCCAATATTATGTCTTGTTTTTTTATACCGTAAGCCTGGATTACCTAAACCGACAATGCATTTCATTATATGTAACTCCTTTATTCGTATGCTGTTATATATTATGGACAATTTTGTTATTCAATTACAAACAGATTGCTTTAACAGCTAGATGGCTATAAAAGTAGAAAACAGATCGAAGCTCACAACTTTGCATGACTTCGATCTGTTCACTTCAAGTAAATATCAAATTATTCTTCGTTTTTACCTTCGTTATCTGATTTCTCATTAATAACCTCAGGCTCAGCTTGTTCATCTCCAGCTGCTCCCTCTTCACCTTCTTCAGGAACATCTGCTTGTTGTGGTGGTAATACCGTCACAATCGTCGACTCATCATCATCTAGGATTTCGTAGTCTTTGTTTGCTTTGAGGTCGCCAACTGTAACACTGTCGCCAATATCTAATTCAGCTGAAGCTATTGTTATTTCATCAGGGATTTTGTTAGGTGTCGCTCGTACATTTAATGCATGCAACGTTTGCTGCATGACGCCACCTTCTTTTTCACCCTTGGATTCACCATCAATATTTACAGACACTTCAACATCAACCTCAGTAGACATATCTACTAAGTAAAAGTCAATGTGAGTTAAATCTTGTTTAATTGAATCAGTTTGATAATCATATAGCATTGCATCTAAAGACTTACCGCCTTCAATTTGTAATGAAAATACAGCGTTACGGCCTTCTTCTCTTACTTTTTTAACTAGATCCATACTATCAACTGAAACTGTTACTGGTTCTTTCCCTTTGCCGTATACGACTGCAGGTACTTGACCTTCTGCACGAATTAATTTGTTTGCAGAACGCCTTGTGTCTGGTCTTTCCTTCGCTTGAATTACTGCTGCCATGTGTTACAACCTCCGTTTTAAGAAATCTCTGATATTTACTCTTACCCTTTATTATACCTTTTTAAACGTAAAAGTAAAATTATATCAACAACAAGCCCGGTTGCAAGTTCTTAATGTCAAAGTCTAAAGATGTCGTTACACATTTAAAATCTAGGTTAAATTTTAACTTTTTTTCTTAGTCAAAAAGAGTGCTTATTGAACGGTGCTCATGAACACGTTTAATCGACTCACCAATTAAATTACCAACTGACAACGTAATAATCTTATCAGTTCCTAAATCATCAGTTAAGTTAATCGTGTTCGTCACAACACATTCTTTAATCGCAGAGTTTTCAAGACGCTCAATAGCAGGACCAGATAACACTGGATGTGTACAACAAGCATAAACTTCTTTGGCACCGTTTTCAATCATTGCGTTAGCCGCTAATGTAATCGTACCTGCCGTATCAATAATGTCATCAATTAAGATCGCTGTTTTACCTTCGATATTACCCACGATGTTCATCACTTCAGCAACGTTAGGTTGAGGGCGGCGCTTATCAATAATCGCAATTGGAGCTTTCAGACGATCCGCCATTTGCCTAGCACGTGTTACTCCACCATGGTCTGGGGATACGACGACGACATCTTCTAATTCTTTATCTAAGAAATAATCTGCTAAAGTTGGCACACCAACTAAGTGGTCAATCGGGATATCAAAGAAGCCTTGAATTTGAGCTGCGTGTAAATCTAATGTAACGACACGATCTGCACCAGCTGTTTCGAGTAAATCTGCTACTAACTTAGATGTAATAGGCTCTCTTGAGCGTGCTTTACGGTCTTGTCTAGCATAACCATAATAAGGCATAACAATATTGACAGTACGAGCTGATGCTCTTTTTAGTGCATCAATCATAATGAGTAGTTCCATTAGATGCTCATTAACTGGGTTGCTTGTAGATTGTACAACAAAAACATCGCAACCACGAATACTTTCTTCAATATTAATTTGAACTTCTCCGTCTTTAAAACGCTTAACAGAACACTTCCCTAACTCGACACCAACTGAATCGGCAATTTCTTGAGCTAGCTCAGGGTTAGAATTAAGTGAAAATACTTTTAAGTAAGGGTCTTGGTATTGATTAGGCATAGGACATAAACCTCCACTAATTAGTTTATATGAAATAGGCTAATGAAGCCTTAGTCTACGAACGTTTGTTTAAGCGCTCTAGGTAACCTTCTTTATTTTCTTGGCGAGTGCGGGCAATTGACAATGCTTTTTCAGGAACATCCTTCGTAATGGTTGAACCAGCTGCCACATAAGCACCTTTTTCAACTTTTACCGGTGCCACTAAGTTCGAATTACAGCCAATGAATGCACCATCTTCTATAACTGTTTTATGTTTAGAACGGCCATCATAATTAACCGTTATACTTCCACAACCAACATTTACATCAGCACCAATCTCAGCATCACCTAAGTATGATAAATGAGACGCTTTACTTCCTGTTTGCATACTTGATTTCTTCACTTCAACAAAATTACCGATTTTTACATCATCTTCAAGACGACTTTCAGGTCTAATGTGTGCAAACGGACCAATTTGTACATTTGAACCTACAAAACTATTGGATAGTACACTTTGTTTAATGGTAGAGGATTCACCAATTTCACAATCGGTTATTTCTGTATTTGGACCAATATGGGTATGGTTTTCAATAATCGTATCACCTTTTAGATGACTCCCAGGTTCAATTGTAACATCTGTTCCAATTTTAACATCAGCACCAATATATGTGGTGTCCGGGTCCACAATTGAAACACCACTTCGCATATGCTGTTCATTTATACGGTTTTTCATTAATTTTTCTGCTTTTGATAATGCGACACGATCATTTACACCAATTGTCTCATCAACATTTTTTGTTTGATAGGCGGCAACTTTCTCACCTTGACTATTAGCAATTTCTAAAACATCCGGTAAATAATACTCACCTTGTGCATTATCATTCGACACTTGTTTTAACGCATCAAACAATAATTGATTATCAAAACAATATGTACCTGTATTTATTTCTTTAACAGCCTTTTCTTTTTCATTTGCATCCTTTTCTTCAACAATTTTTTCAACATGGCCTTGTTCATTACGAATAATTCGACCATAACCAGTAGGCTCTTCTACGCCTGTTGTTAGTACTGTAACTTTAGCCCCTTCTTTCTCATGTTGATCCATTAATTGACTAATAGTTTCAGCTGTTAGAAGTGGCGTATCCCCACAAACGACAACCGTTGTTCCATTTTTGCCTTCCAAGGTTGAACTAGCCATTTGTACAGCATGCCCAGTCCCAAGTTGTTCTTCTTGAATGGCATAAGCTGTTTGATTACCTAATTGATCTTGGACGGATTCAGCACCATGACCGACAATTGTTACAATTTCATCCAATCCTGTATAGTTTAACTGGTCGACAACATGTTGAACCATGGATTTACCACAAACAGGGTGTAGCACTTTGTATAAATCTGATTTCATTCTTGAGCCAACACCAGCAGCCAGGACGACCGCAAAACGATTTGCCATGTTTTTCCCTCCACAATACGTATCATTAATTATATTTAACAAAGGGCTCTAGGAACCCTTATAATCGTCCATTATGAATATATCTCAAATACAGCCCTCATGCAACTTAATCAATCAATTGTTACGTGGTATTTTTTTGAACTTTTTTTGGAATAATGGTTTATAGTCTATAGCTTTCGGTTAAACATAAAAAAGAAGCTCAACCGAAATTGATTGAACTTCTCACACACAATTTTAAGAAGCACCTGCTTCTTCATATTCAACTTCTTCACCGACACGGTGGTATTCTTCTAATACGGCATCTTGAATTTTACCACGTGTACCGGAATTGATTGGGTGGGCGATATCTCTAAACTCTCCATCTGGAGTTCGTTTACTTGGCATCGCTACAAATAGTCCATTGTTTCCATCAATAACACGAATGTCATGTACAACGAACTCATCATCCAATGTAATCGATGCGATCGCTCGCATACGACCATCCGTATTCACGCGACGAAGCCTTACGTCAGTTACTTGCATTATGTCTCACCACCTTTTAGATATATAAACTTACAAATGATGACATAAGCCTTACACTTGATCATAAATATTGTATAAGACCCTCTATATAATAAGATTCAACACCCACTTCGAAATTCCTTCAAAGAAATTTATTTTTTATAATTTTGTGACAAAGATTTAATATAAACGCTCTGTAAGTTCGTTGTTGTTATTGTGATTCGCTTTCGGTGGACGCTTTCACCAAAAGGGCACAAGTGCAACATCTGCTCAAACTTCCCTACGGTCATTTGTCGCAGTGTTTTCTTTGCCGCAGCACGGCTCAGAGCCAAACAGCTTAGTGTTTTGCACCGAGGAAGCCTACTTCGGAGCGTTACTAGCCAGACACAGGTGTATCTCTCGGCAGAAAAACATTGCCTTTAGGGGTCTTTAGAGACTCGTGCTATTCCCGTGACGACCTGGACAGTCTAATGTCGACGCCTGCCACAGGACGTACTTACACAGGACGTGGTGGCTTCCGCGTAGCAAACACGACGTTTTAAGATTTTAGCGGAAGGACCTAAATGTTAGTCGACCAGGAGTCGCCACCTTCGCTCATCACAATACAACAACTTAGAGCAACCTTTTAAATAATCAACACTAAGCTTTAACAGAGACAATATAAAAGCAACAGAACGTAGTGGCTTAATTACGCATCAGAATGTTTTTAGATTTAGTGGAAGGGGCTAAATGTTAGTCAATAAAAAAGGTTCTAAATCAAATGTTGGGGTGCTCTCTTGGGGGGCACTCCTGATTTATTCCATTTGTCCTTGTATATGTTTATATTGATGATGCAATAAAATCTTTTTGCGAAAGCGATCAAATCGTCGGAATCCAAATGAGGATAACAAATCAGGAGCTTGCGTGCTTTTTTGTCTTTTTTCCTTTAGGAGAGGGTTTCCACTAGCTGTTTCTAGCATTCGAGGCATCGCGTGAGGCGGCGACTCCTGCGGGAACAGCGCGAGCCGAAGATCCACTTTGGCAAATGCTTTTCTTGCCAAAGTTAGCTGAGGCCGTGCCCCGGCAAAGAAAACACTGCGAAAAATGACCGTAGGGAAGTTTGAGCAGATGTTGCACTTGTGCCCTGCGGGTGAAAGCGTCCGCCGGTAAGCGATGCCTCGAATGCCTCCACCCAAACTTGTCAGAATTTTATCCAAACCCTAACATATATATTAGAGCCATAAAAAAAGAAGAGGAATTCCCCTTCTTTAAAATGAGCCTAAGTTTAAGTTACATAAGTTATTTTTCATCAAAATAGTTGCCTGGGACTATTTTGATCGCTTCGGTACGCTCATCGACTTCTTGGATTTTTAATAATGAAATATAATCATCAACACGTCTTTCTTCATCTTCATCCTCTGCCTCAGCTAAAACACCAATGCCTTTAACTGTTGCATTAAACTCTTCCATCAAATTTTCCATTCCTTTTATTGTACCGCCAGCTTTCATAAAATCATCAACTAGTAATACGTTAGAGCCTTCTGGAATACTCCTTTTAGCCAGTGCCATTGTTTGGATTTTCCGTGATGAACCTGACACATAATTGATGCTAACAGTAGAGCCTTCTGTCACTTTAGGATCTCTTCTAATAATAACAATTGGGACATTTAACACTTCTGCAATAGCATAAGCTAAAGGGATTCCCTTTGTAGCTACCGTCACAATATAATCAACTTCTATATCTCTAAACGTTGCTCCGAATACTTTGCCGATTTGACGAACATAATTGTTATCGCCTAACACATCACTCATATAAATATAGCCACCCGGTAAAATGCGCTCAGCATCTTCTAGCACTTTAATTAACTGTTCAATAAAATAACGACCATTATTAAAGTCGTAATCTGGAATATATCTCACTCCGCCTGTCGCACCTGCAGTTGTTTCGATTCTTCCAACCCCTAATGACTGAAACATCTCATCGATAATATCAATATCTTCACTAACAGATGATTTGGCTGCTTCAAACGTATCAACAAAATACGGTAAAGAGATTAACTTCCTAGGGTTTTCTTTAAAATGGTACGTCATTGCCACAATTCTTTCACTACGTTTCATATAATACACCTCAAAAACCGAATATTACACTATAATATATCATGAATTATTTGTAATTACTACATTTAACGCAATGAATGAACAATATACACTTCTTGACAAAAACCTTTTAAGCTATTGTATATACGGTCAGCCTTTGATTCCTGCTTTACTAACGCATAAACTGTAGGCCCACTACCACTCATTAACACGCCATCAGCTTCTGCGTTAACCATTTGTTCTTTTATTTGAGGAATTTCTTTATGCATACTAACTGTAATGGGCTCCAAAACATTTTCTAAACGGTCACAGACACTACTAAAATCCTGATTGTTTAATGCTTTTATAACTTTTTTTGTGTGTGGATGCTTCATGCGTTCAAAGTTAACCCGATCATAAACCTCTTTTGTGGACACTCCAATATTAGGTTTTGCTAGTACGACATAACATGGAGGTAAGGGAGGTAAGGGATCTAAAACCTCTCCACGCCCTGTTGCTAATTGAGTTCCACCTTGAATACAAAACGGAACATCAGACCCTATTTGTTCTGCCATTTTCTCCATTTCACGATTCGTTAAGTTGGTTGTGAATAGGCGGTTTAATCCTCTAATCGTTGCAGCAGCGTCACTACTTCCACCAGCTAAACCGGCTGCAACAGGGATATTTTTATCAATTTCAATTTTGACACCAGATTTAATACCGCAATACTCTTTAAATACTTGTGCAGCTTGATATGCTAAGTTACGGTGATCATCAGGAACAAATCGATTTTCTGAATCAATGACAACCTTATTAACGTTTAAACATTCAAAGCCTAAACGATCAGACAAATCGACTGTCGTCATCACCATCTCTACTTCATGATAACCGTCATCTCTTTTATATAAAACATCTAATGTTAAGTTAATTTTGGCGGGCGCCTTCTCATAAATCAATGTCTTTCACCTACTGTTTTTATTGTCACCGTGATTGTATCATAAACCTATCCCATTCGCTCAAATAATTTCAACGTCCTTAAGGCTACCAACTGTACTAAGAACACAGTCCAATTATATATAAAAAAAGCAGGCCTTATAAAAGACCTACTTTAAAAATGTCCAACTTAACGTTGGTCCTTTTCCATTTGTTCTTGTGCCATCTCAACTGCTCTTTTTACCATGTTACCTGCATCACGAGATTTAATCCCGCCCCAACCTTCTCTTTGTACAGTGTCGTAAAAACCTAATTCCTTTGCGACCTCTTCTTTGAAACGATCAGACATAACTTTACGCCTTCGACTCAACGGATCACAACCCCTTCTGTCATTTATTACGACACGCTTATTATATGTACTTCTTGAGAATTCGAAACATGGAAAGTGTTGAGGATGTTAGCAAAAAGAAGTAATGCAGTAGAAGCTACCGCGAATTAAGCCATCTTGGTGATTTCGTCTGTGAAGGTAATTTTGACCGTTTCAGTCAAAACATCAGCGTAACTGTAAGATACACGTTCAAACGAATGCTCGTCTTGATCGAGTTCAACAATGAAAACCGATGGATAGGTTTCAGATAATATGCCACAACGTTCAATTGTTTTGCGACGTCCACCGTTAGCTTCTAAGGTTAAACGTTGACCAATCTTTACATCTAATGCTTGTTTAATTTCACCCAATGTTTTTCCCATTAGACTCCACCTCACTGTTAATAATATACCATATACCGGCTGATAAGTCAAAAATTTTTCATTATAACAATATACTCGCTACAATGTCAACAATATATCTAATCCTTTTCTTAACATTACCTAAATAGAGGAATTCATACATTAATAGACATTATTCGATTCTGACTTTTCGCCAAAAAGAAAAACACCGCGCAGTCACGCCGTGTTTTAATAAAATTTATTCATCATCTTTGACTTTTTCATTTGTAATGGGTAAACCTTTCAAATAAGGTAAACCGATTCGAAATAAACCACGTGTCTCTATGCCACCAATCCCTTTTTCTCGTGTTATTGTTTTATTTATAACGTCATAAAGATCGACTTTCTCCATGAAAGAGGTATAACCAATTTTAGCAATGACATAAACAGGGTCTAATGCGTGAATATTAATTCGTGTAGGAGAACTTGCAAAATTAGCACCAGCTTTAATAAGGGATTCAAAATGTGACTGACAAGCCCCAGCAAATATAACGAGCTGATCTAAACTAGGCTCCACTTTTCTTGCTTCTCTCACCGCTTCAACAAAAAATTTGCTATTACGATAAGCCCTTATATCGTTTTCTTCACCTTTTTGTTTCGAATATGAATCATGACCAGTAAGAACTAATATATCTGGCTGAACCTTCTCCATTAATTCACGGACCTTAAGTGGCATTTCAGCTTCTTCAACATGAATGCCATGAACTTGTAAGCCAAGTCGTTTATATAACATCACACACTTCTTTAAAAATAATGCATCACCATCGATGTGAAGGACTTTAGGGCACAGCTGAAACTGAGCCACTTCTTCTTCTTTAGCTGATGTTGGCTTTGCATAATCTCGAAAGGACCGCAAATAATAATCTTGCCTAAACATACGATAAGATGTAGCTTCCTTTTGACGGACCTGTTGTTCAATCTTGTGTCTTTCTTCATTTTTAACACGTCTTAAGTCATCCAATGGTGCATCTGCTTCTAAACGAAAGTTCTCACCAAAAATGACAGCTTGATTGTTATACGTTTTTTGAATTCGAAATAACAAATCATGTCCATAAGAATGACGTGTTACAATTTGACCTTTATGCCAACTCATCTCCGTTCTCCCTTTCACTTATTTCCTTCTCTTAATAAAGTATTGTTGAAAGAACAGAGTGTGCATTCGCCTCCTAATCTAAATTGATTTAGTTTGAGGATTTTGTCCTAACCTCTTTTTAAGATACTTACTTACCTAGCCAACTGTCGATCAAAGGCGTCTGCTAACTTTGCAAACTCTTCTAATGTTAATGATTCACCTCGACGTGATGGCTCTATATTCGCCTCATTAAAAACTCGTCCTAACCTTTCAGTATCCAATTTATCTTCAAAAGCTCGTTTTAAATTATTTTTCAACGTTTTACGCCTCTGGCCGAAGCTTGCTTGAACGACTTCAAAATACAGGTCTTCATTTTCAACTTGAATATAAGGTTCTCGACGGACAGTTAACTGTAATATAGCTGAATCAACATTGGGCTGTGGAATAAAACAAGTTTTAGGCACATTCATAACGACTTTTGACGTTGTATAATATTGAACTGCTATAGATAACGATCCATAATCTTTCGTATTTGCATCAGCTGACATTCTAGCTGCCACTTCCTTTTGCATCATAACGGTTATTGAATCAATCGGTAAATGACTAGATAATAACTTCATTAAAATCGGGGTTGTAATGTAATACGGCAAATTAGCCACTACTTGAACAGACTGACCTTGTTGAACATTTTCTTCAATAAATGCTTCTAAATCAACTTCTAAAATATCTTGATTAATTACAGTTACGTTATCATACGGAGCTAGCGTATCCTCTAACACTTCAATTAAGCGGCCGTCGATTTCAAATGCATAAACGTGTTGGGCTTGTTTTGCTAATTGTTCTGTTAATGCTCCGATCCCAGGTCCAATTTCAATGACTATACTCTTATCATCTACATTTGCTTTCGATACGATATTCTCTAGTATATTTACATCAATTAAGAAATTTTGACCTAGGCTTTTCTTAAATGATAAATTGTGCCTTTCCATAATCGCTTTTGTTCTTGTAATTGTTGCTATTGGCTTCATTCACTATTCCGCTCCTCTGCCAAAATTTCTACCATAACAGTTTTAAAAGTTTTAAGGTCTATTTGAAACATGTTTAAGCGTTTTTCTAATTGTTTAGCATTCGCATAACCAATCTTTAATCGATCACCTAAAAACTCACGTCTAGTTTTAGCTTTAGACCCACCCATTAATCCATATTGAACTAAATAGGGCCGCCAGTCTATTTCATCATAAGAACCTTCTCTCACTTCATATACAGCCTCTAACGCGCGTTTCAAATCATCTATTTTAGCATGCTCAACTCCTAAACCTCTTTTACCCTTAGCTTGTCCTTTTGGTAAGAAAGCATGTTTACACCCAGAGACATGTTCATCAATAATTCGGCGTATTCGTTCGCCTGGATAATCTGGGTCAGTAAAAATAATCACACCACGCTTTTCTTTAGCATGCCTGATTTGTTCAATCGTCTTGTCATTAATCGCTGAACCGTTTGTCTCGATCGTATCAGCGTCGACAGCAAGCTTCACTCTTACTGTATCATCCTTACCTTCTACGACAATGACCTCATTAATTTCCATCATTAGCTTCCTTCCTTACACTTACATGAGCTTATAATAAATAAAAAAGATAACCCTTTTACTATACGTTATAAGTATAGCAGGGTTATCTTTAAATCGAAAAAGATTGTTAGTCAATTACACGAACTTGAACTGTTCTGAAACCCCAATTCATCGCTTCTGATTGTGAGTCAACTAATATATCAATTTTATTTCCAACAATGGCTCCACCAGTATCTAATGCAATTGCAGTAAATGTTTCATTTGGTGTTTTGACTTCAACAGTTGAGTATAATGGAATGACATTAGGATCAACAGCAACAATTCTCATACCATCATAATGAATTGAGTTGGTAACATCGACTCCAGTAGCTGTTTGACCAGTACAACCAGACGAGCAATTAGCTGTATACTTCGTTGATGTGAACTCTTTAAACTCACCTGATGAAGACGAAGCTAATTGAACTTCTTGTTGTTCTTGTTGTTGTTCTTGTTGTTGTTCTTCCTTCGTACCTTCAGCAACAACACGATCAACACTCTCTTCAACAACTTCCTCATCAACTAATTCGCGCGAAACAACTTCACCGTTTTCTTTTACAACTTCATATTCCTGCACTATTTTACCTTCTTCACCTGGTTCGACAACTTCACTTTCCCCGCGCAGAATTGAATCATCATCACGTGTTTCTGTGTCATAAGGAACATTTTCTTCTACTGTTTCATAGTCTATAGACACACGAATAATTTCAATTGAGCGTTGGTCTCTAACCATTTGCGACGGTTCTACATTTAATTTGTCATGCTCTTTTAACTCAATCCCTTCCTGGTTGAGTAAGCTTTGAACCGTTTGGTTATGGACTATCTTAGATGTTTCTTCTCCACCATCTACAATTTCCACTTCAAATGCTGTACTAATAGCAATATGCATCTGATCTTGTATAGAATCTTCTAATGAAACCGACATTTGGTCATACTCTGTAAAATCTATATCTTGTTCTTCAAAAAAGTCTTTTACTGTATTTTCAGTTGTATAGTAATGGTCTGTATATTCATCTGTCGTTACAATAACTTCTCTTGCCTGATTTAATGTGATATCCATACCATCTGTAATTTCTGAATCGACATCCACTGATAGATGATCATGTTCTCCAACTTCAATCTCAAGTTCATCTAACAGCTCATCTACCGTGTCTGCTGTTGTAACAATTGATTGCTCTTCTTCGTCTAATACAATAGTTACCTCAGCCCTCATAGAATCATAGACAAAAAAAGTAATTGAGGCTAAAACTAAAATGCTTGCGAACAAGGTGAGGGCTATTTGCTTAAAGCCAAAGCGATTTAGACCCTTTTTCGCCTGTTCTGAACTTGCCATAAAAAATGCCTCCTCTGTACGCACTCGATTATAGGCACCTAGTAGATATAAGTCAAATAAAATTTAGTTAAAAGAACATTACATGTTTATTACAAGTAATCCCTTTGCCATAGAATACTAGACTTAAGCAGGTACCTACATGCCATCATAACCAAAACAGGCCACTCTTATACGTACGTGCATGAGACATTTTTATGAATGCATTTAAACTAGATTTTAAATAATTCCTTTGCATTTTGATTGGTTTGTCTTGCCACTTCCCCTACTGATAAATCCTTTAATTCTGCTATTTTTTCTGCCACTAACTTAACATATGCTGGTTCATTTCGTTTTCCACGATTAGGATGAGGCGCTAAAAATGGACAATCTGTTTCAATTAGCAACTTGTCAATCGGTATTTCTTGCGCTACAATCTTTGGGGCTTTCGCGTTTTTAAACGTAACAGGCCCACCTAATGAGATATAAAAGCCCATGTCCAAGCAAGCTTTAGCATATGATACATCATCATTATAGCAATGCATAATGCCTCCAACTTCTTCTGCATTTTCTTCTTGTAAAATATCTACAATATCTGCTGTCGCCTCACGATTATGAATAATAATTGGCATATTAACACGTTTAGCTAAATTAATCTGTTTACGAAACACTTCTTTTTGGACAGATTTTGGTGAACGGTCCCAATGATAATCAAGACCCATCTCACCTATAGCGACTACTTTTTCATGAGAGCTTAACTCTTCAATCCATGTTAAGTCTTTATCTTGCATATCAACAGCATCGACTGGATGCCAACCAACTGCTGCGTAAATAAAATCATACTGTTCAGCAATCTCTATTGCTAATGGAATTGTTCCTCGATCAAAGCCAACGACGACCATGTGAGTAACACCTTCACCAAGTGCTCTTTGTATCACCTCATCACGATCTTCCATAAATTGATCGGCATTTAAATGGACGTGTGTATCAAATAACATAAATAATCGCTCCTTAACTGGGTTCACAAAACAAAAGGGAACGTATTTGTAAGCGTCCCCTTTTTGTTTATAGTTTTATTTAATTGATGTTCCATTTGGTAATGATTGGTCAACGGTTGCTAATGATAAGTTCCCCTCATCATCCTCACCAGCTAAAATCATACCTTCTGACAATTCCCCTCTTAATTTGGCTGGTTTTAAGTTGGTGACACAGATTACCTTCTGTCCCATTAATTCTTTTTCTGAATAATGTTCAGAAATACCTGAGATGACTTGTCGTTTTTCTGAACCTAAATCTATTTGGATCTTCAAAAGCTTATTTGTTTTTTTCACTTTCTCAACATGGACAACTTCTGCTACTTTGAAGTCGACTTTGAAAAAATCATCAATTGTAATTTCATTTGATTGATCATCATCCTCAGCTGGTTGAGCTGGCGTGTTTTTAGTCATCATATCTTTAATCACTTCTACTTCTTCTAAAGTATCTAAACGAGGGAATATCGGCTTTCCTTTCTTAACGACTTGTGCCCCTTGAACTAAATCATGTTGTGCTATACTATCCCAAGTTTTTAGTTCATCAGCTTCAATACCTAACTGCTCAAAGATTTTATCAGGTGTTGTTGTTAAAAATGGTTGTAGCATAATCGCAAGTTGACGAAGCGATTCTACTAGATGTGCCATAACATTTCCTAAGCGTCCTTTTTGCGTTTCATCTTTTGCTAAATTCCACGGTTCATTTTCATCGATATATTTATTCGTACGGCTAACAAACTGCCATAGTGTTGAAAGCGCTACAGAAAACTCCATATTATCCATCGCTTGCTCAACTTCTTGCTTCGTTTGATTAGCCAATTCTATTAGGTTCTTATCATACTCTGTCTCATTTAACACAATAGGTGGAATCTCCCCACCAAAGTACTTGTTAACCATGGCAACTGTTCGGTTTAATAAGTTACCTAAATCATTAGCTAAATCATAATTTGAACGTTCTACAAATGCTTCTGGTGTAAAGACACCGTCTGCACCAAAAGGTACTTCACGAAGTAAGTAATAACGTAAAGAATCTAGCCCATACCGTTCAATTAAATCGACGGGGTCAACAACATTACCTTTCGACTTAGACATTTTACCATCTTTCATTAATAACCAACCGTGCGCAAATACTTTTTTAGGTAACGGTAAATCGAGTGCCATTAACATAATTGGCCAGTAAATAGTATGGAAGCGAACAATTTCTTTACCGACTAAATGTACATCTGCTGGCCAAAACTTTTGATAACGCTCATCGTTGTCTGTTCCGTACCCTAATGCTGTAATATAGTTAGTTAATGCATCAATCCATACATATATAACATGCTTTGGATCACCTGGGACTTTAACTCCCCAGTCAAATGTTGTACGTGATACAGCCAAATCTTCTAAACCTGGCTTAATGAAGTTATTTAACATTTCATTTTTACGGCTTTCAGGTTGGATGAATTCTGGGTTATCTTCATAAAACTGAACAAGCCGATCAACATATTTACTCATTTTAAAGAAGTACGACTCTTCTTTAACTTTTTCGACAGGGCGACCACAATCAGGACAATTCCCTTCATCTAATTGACGGTCTGTAAAGAAGGATTCGCATGGCGTACAGTACCAACCTTCATACTCATCAAGGTAAATGTCACCTTGTTGAAGGAGTTGATCGAAAATTTTCTCAACGATTTCTGTGTGACGCTTTTCTGTTGTTCTAATAAAGTCATCATGTGATATATCTAATTTTCCCCAAAGCTGTTGAATTCCGCTCACAATACCATCAACGTAAACTTGTGGCGTCACACCGTCTTCTTCTGCTTTTCGTTGGATTTTTTGGCCGTGTTCATCTGTACCGGTTAAATACATTACATCATAACCTCTTAAACGCTTATAACGCGCCATTGCATCACCCGCAACGGTCGTATAAGCATGTCCAATATGTAAGTTACCGCTTGGATAATAAATTGGTGTTGTAATATAAAACGTATTTCGCTCTTCTGGCATGGCTTTACCTCCTATATTTAAATGCTTCCTAACAATTAAAAACTTTAATCCAATTAATTAATATAACTAATGATATAACTAGGTACTATTGTAACGATTAAATGACACAATTTCCATTGATATTCATAGTTTATCTATTAAAATCTTACAAGTAATGTCAATCATACATGTTGTTTCAAAATGAAACAATTTCCTCTTATTTTAATTATAATTAATTGACTCCACATACAAAGAGTGGTAAATTTAAAGCGAAAGATAGCGAATTCTATTGATCGAGAGGGGAGAAACTATTATGAAATCAACTGGTATTGTCAGAAAAGTAGACGAATTAGGAAGAGTTGTGATTCCTATCGAATTGCGTCGTACACTAGACATAAACGTAAAGGACGCATTAGAAATCTACGTTGACGATGATCAAATCGTACTTAAAAAATACCAGCCGAACATGGCTTGCCAAATTACTGGCGAAATCTCTAACAATAACATTTCTGTTGGAGATGGTAGCATCGTCCTTAGCAAAGAAGGCGCAGAAAAGCTAATCGACGAAATCCAAAACAAAATGAGCTAAAAAAGAATTGAGATTATGAGATTAAACGGGGCGATGATGCCCCGTTTTTTATTGATGAAAATCATTATAAACGTCGCGACTTGAAAGGCCACGCTCTTGTGCCACCTTTTTAACGGCGGCTTTCGTTTTTAGCCGTTCCTTCTCCATATAATACTCTACGTGCTCGACTAAAGATAAGTCCTCCCACCAGTAATCTTGTTTCATATACAAACCATCTAATGGTTCAACAATGATGCAAAACTCACCACGTATTTCAGCTTCTTCTGTTAAAGTCCAATCATATACCTCTTTAATAGAACCACCAATATACTCCTCGAACTTTTTCGTTAATTCTCTAGCCAGTGTAACCCGTCGTTCTTCATGATATACCTCTCTCATCACCTCTATTGTTTTTTTAATTCGGTAAGGTGATTCATAGAAAATTAACGTATGCTGGCTTTGGTCTAAGCTTTCTAAAGTATTAACGAGTTCTTTTTTCTTTTTCGGTAGGAACCCCGAAAATGTAAACGTATTCGTTGGAAGTCCTGAACCAACTAAAGCACATAAAGCTGCATTAGCCCCTGGTAAGACGACAACATCAACCCCTTCATCTCGCGCTTGACTAACAAGCTCATATCCCGGGTCAGAGACTAATGGCATTCCTGCATCACTGACTAAAGCAACATTTTGACCATCTTGTATATACTTTAAAATATCTCGAATTCTTCGATCATCACTATGATCATGAAAACTAATTAAAGATTTATTTAACTCAAAGAAATTCAATAACTTTTGAGTCTGCCTAGTGTCCTCACAAGCAATTAAATCTGCTTCTTCCAATACTTTTAAACACCTAAAAGTTAAATCTTCTAAATTGCCAATAGGAGTTGGAACGATATATAATTTAGCATCATCCGATTTAAAGCTTTTTTGAATTTGGGCCATGAGCAGAACTCCCTTCTTCACCGTACAATATTTTAGTCATTTCTTTTGTATAATCCCCATTTTCCTCATGAATATATAAGGGTGGCTCAACTTTTAAATCAGGCTGGCCATCTTTAGCCAATTCAACTAAGACAATGTTCGCTTCTTTATTCCGCTTCGGGTATACAAACTTTAACCGTTTAACTTCAAGTCGATACTGTTGGGCGATGACAATCATTTCCGATAGGCGATTAGGCCGATGAACAATTGAAACTTTACCTCCAGATTTTACTGATCGACTGCAAGCTTTTAGCACATCATTTAAATCACAGTAAACTTCATGGCGAGCAATCGTTAAATGTTCATTTTGATTCCGTTTTTCTGGTGTTTTCGTTTTGAAGTAAGGTGGATTACACGTTACGACATCAAAAGATTGATTAAACTGCTTCGTCACATCTTTTAAATCACCGTGAATTAAATTAATTTGTTCCTCTAATTGATTTAATTGTACATTTCTTATTGCCATATCATACAACCGCTCTTGAATCTCAACACCAGTCATTTTCGCTTGTGAGCGTTTTGATATAAATAAAGGAATAACGCCATTACCCGTACATAAATCTAACACTCGTCCACGTTTAATTGGTAAATAAGTAAAATCAGCTAATAATACAGCATCGACTGAAAAAGCAAAGACAGTTGGACTTTGAATAATTTGTCTTTTTCGATCAGCTAATAAATAGTCAATTCTTTCATCACCTTTTAACTCTACCATGTCTCTAATACCCTTTCGTACTACAATATATAATCCAACTCTACATAAAACACCCTTTACCACATATATTGCAGTAAAGGATGTTACATATCAGTTTATATTTAATTAAAAAACTTTAAACAAAACATACAATCTTCTTCTTCACGAGGAGTGCCAAAATAAACATGACAAATATGAAAACCTTCCTCATAAATTCGAGCTAAATTATCATAACCCTCACCGACATTTTTGGAAGGAGCATGCTCTTGATTATGTTGCTCTTCTTGTGTTAAATCATCTAAACGTTGACGCAAATGATGATTTTCATGTGCTAGTTGATGGTTTTCTTCCATTAACTGTACGAGGTCGTTTTTTAATAATGAAAAATCCTTTTGTAAGTCTTCAAACTGTTTTTCTAAGTGTGAAAAACGGTCTAAAACCTCTTTTTTGTTCACAACATCCACCTCATTACTCTGTTGCTGGAACGGAAATTGCCCCTTCGTCAATTAATTCATCTAACGTATACTCTACGACACGTTCCATATCCGATAATTCAACTTGTACTAATCGTTCTAACATATTTAATCCGACAACTTTACCTGAACCTTGCGATGTTTTTAAGCTTTCTCCAATATCCGGAAGTTCTTGTTTAGCATCTTCATACATATCATTTTCATATTTCAAACAACACATCAATCGACCACATAAACCAGATATTTTAGCTGGGTTTAGCGATAAGTTTTGATCTTTCGCCATTTTAATTGAGACAGGCTCAAAATCACCTAAGAACGTTGAACAACAAAGCATACGTCCACAAGGGCCAATACCGCCAAGCATTTTAGCTTCATCACGAACCCCGATTTGTCTTAGTTCGATTCTTGTTTTAAATACAGCAGCTAAATCCTTAACTAAATGACGGAAGTCTACTCGACCATCTGCTGTAAAATAAAATATGATTTTATTACGGTCAAATGTATACTCAGCATCAACTAAATTCATCTCAAGTTGATGTTCTTTAATTTTATCAGAACAAACATTAAATGCCTCTTCAGTCATTTCATTATTTTCACTTACTGTTAGCTTATCTTTCTCATCAGCTACACGAATGACTTTCTTAAGCGGAAGGACGACATCCTCTTCATCTACTTGTTTATTCGCAATAACAACTTTCCCAAACTCGACTCCGCGTACTGTTTCAACAATAACGTAACCATCCGTTGTTAAGTCAGCATCGCCGGGGTCAAAATAATATATTTTACCCGCTTTTTTAAAGCGAACTCCAATTACTTCTAACAATTTATATCACCTCTGCAATTGAAGGACTAAATGTTCCATTGCAAGTGTATTGTGAACATTATATGCTAACTTACGCTTTGTTTGTAATAGTTCATAAACACATGTCTTAGCTTCACTTAACGATATAGCGTATTGATATTGTTCTAGCTTGTCTTGTTGATCTGTTAGCACGATCATATGATGTCTATCTAAATGATACGAGATAAGATCTTGATACCATAACAACAGCAAATCTATACCTAACTCCTGTTGGTGGCGTTCTTGGAAATGATTTAACCACACTTGATGGAGAAACAGATAACCTTCTTCTTTAGGATTCATCACCTTATCTATTAATTGTATCACTATTCTTCTTGCTTCGGCAAACCAACTATCTTGGCTTAGGCCCTCACCTTGATTTAGATCAATATTAAGAGCTGCGAAGATTCTTGCTGTTGACTCTGGCACGCCCGTCTTAGCAAATTGTTCGTATAAGTCATGATCTTTCAATGGGTGAAATTGAATTCGTTGGCACCTTGAAAGAATCGTATTTAATACAGAGCCCATATTTTCAGTGATTAAAATCGCAATCGTTTGTCTGCTAGGCTCCTCTAAAAACTTTAATAATCGATTGGCAGCATTAGTCGTCATTTTCTCAGCTTCATATAAAATATATACCTTTTGATTAGATTCTAACCCTGTATAGGTGTATTCTTTTTGTAAATATCCGATTTGATCCTTTTTTATGGATTGGCCTTCAGGTTTAATTAAATGAAGGTCCGGGTGGTTTCCTGATTGAATTCTTTTACAAGAACTGCATTCATGACAAGGATAACTCGATCCATCTTCTACATTTTCACAAAAATACCTCATCGCAAACAAAAGACTGGCCTTTTCTTTGCCAGTCCCCTTTGGTCCGTGAAATAAATATGCATGGGCAATTCTGTTTTTAACAATACTATTTTGCAACATCCGCGTTGCAACAGGTTGCACTTCACGTAATTGTGACCATGTCGTCATCTTCATTCACCCTGTTCTATTACGCATATAAATTCATTAGCATTCCTTTGATTTCACCAATTACATCTAATACGTCAATTGAGTTTTTCTCTTGGTCTAATACATCATTTGTTAATTGCACAAGTTTCTCATCAACTTGTTTTACTAAAGTTAACGTTTGGTTTCCGCCATCTAAGTCCCATTTCCTAGATTGTTCAAGCTCTAGACCATAATTAACTGCTTCTTGAACAAACTGTTTAACCATTCGCTTATACTTCCCTAAGTCCTGGAATGAACGAAACTTAAAAACCCTTTCTCCTTGTTTCGTTAGATCTGTTAAAAGACGGTTTAATTCACCTTCTTTAAGTTTTTGGGTTTCTTGAGAGACCACACCTTGAAATGATGAGTTTGAACTTGGTCTTTTTGGTTTATTTTGTTGAGACGCTTCTACTTGTGCACGGATATCTTGGCTTACTTTCACAAAGTGTCACTCCTACTAAAATTGGTGAAAAGCATCAACTGGAAGAACAAAAACTGTCGCTCCACCAACTTCTACTTTAACCGGTTTTGGAATATAAGAATCAGCATTTCCACCCATTGGTGAGATTGGTGCTACCATTTGCTCTCTGTGACTGCAGTTATCTTTAATGATCTCTAATGCACGGTCAATATCGTCATCATCACAACCAATCATCAATGTCGTATTCCCTTCTTTTAGAAATCCACCACTTGAAGATAATTTAGTTGATTTAAAATTTTCTTCTGTTAATGCATCTGAAAGACGGTTTGAGTCCTTATCTTGAACAATCGCAAGGATTAGTCTCATCCTTTTCCTCCTCTTAAACGTAACTATTCTTAATACTATTATAACAAGTTTTCTGACTATTTAGCACTTGATATGATTATTTTTTTAAAAATGATCGTACAACAGATTCACACTCAGATTGTACACGGTCTAATGACTGTTCTGCATCAATGCTTTTGATCCGGTTGGGAAATTGTTCCTTTAATATATTATAAGCCATCTCTACTTTTTCATGAAAATCTAATTTCTCTAGATCAAGTCTGTTTTTTTCACGAGAGTCATTATCACTAATTCGCTCAAGCCCTACTTTAGGGTCCAATTCAAATAAAATCGTTAAATCTGGCATACAATTTTCTATTGCAAATTCATTAACTTGATAGACCTCATCAATTCCAAGACCACGTGCATAGCCTTGATAAGCTAAGCTACTATCAATAAAGCGATCACATAACACGATTTTACCTTGATTTAAAGCGGGAATGACACGCTCTACTAAGTGTTGTCTTCTAGCAGCTGCATATAGTAATGCTTCTGTACGGCTATCCATTGCAGTATGTTCTTTATTTAAAATGACTTCACGAATTTTTTCTGCAATTTCTATTCCACCGGGTTCCCGTGTTGCTATTACTTCATAACCTTCATTCATGAACTGCTCTGATATATGTTGAATAACAGTTGTCTTACCCGCACCTTCTACGCCTTCAAATGTTATAAATAATCCACTCACTATATTTATCTCCTTAATAATTAATATAAACTTTAACTCCTTGATCTAGTCGTTTACTTTGCTTTTGGATGTGTGATTGTTTTTCCATTGCCTGTTTAATTGTATTAACGGCATGTTTGGTAATTGGTTCGCCATTTAAAACAATAGGAATCCCAGGTGGATATGGAATAATTGACTCAGCAGCAACACGCCCAATAGCTTTCTCCCATCTGACCCACTCTGACTTTTTTTGTTTTAGTTCATAATAAGAATATGGAAAGCGCCTTAGCTCGTTTATAAATAGATCATTGTTTACTATTTTATCATGCTCGCGATATTTCTCTAGACCTTTTATACAATCAACTATAACTTGACTTTGTTTATGGCGTAGCTCTTTGTTAACTTCAATCCCATGAATCATTAAAAGTTGGTTATGATCTACCATTTCTACATGAATACCTTGTTTATGTAAGATGTCTAACACATGATCCATATTTAAATACAATGAGGTGATCACCGTTTTTAATGGATCATCGATTCCTTCTCTTGTTGGTAATACATCGATTAAAGGTAATTGATTAATGGATTCATTAAAATGTTGTATTTCATCGTATAATTCTGTTTGTTCCTTTTTTGAATAGTTAGCTATATATCGCCTAGCTAAATCCAGGCTCATCATAATTAAATAAGATGGACTACTAGATTGGACGACTTGTAAGTAATAAGCTAAGCGTTCTTTTTTAACTCGCTTTGAATTGATATGTAAAAATGATCCCATCGTTAAAGCAGGTAATGATTTATGAGCTGATTGAACAACAAGATCAGCCCCACACTGTAAAGCAGATTTAGGATAAGGAAACTCAAAAGAGAAGTGAGCCCCATGCGCCTCATCTACTAATACAGGTACATTAAATTGATGAGTAACTTCAACAACGGACGATAAATCATAAGTCGTTCCGAAATAATCTGGATAAGTTAGGATGATCGCTTTTATGTTGGGTTCTTCTTCTAAAGCCTGCTTCACTGTTTCAAAAGAAATATCGGTATACCTTTGAACGTCTTGATTATATTTGGGTGAAATTAATATTGGTTTTGCACCTACCAGATCCAAAGCATGCATAATAGATTTGTGGCTATTACGTTGAACTAAGACGAGATCATCAGCTTCACAAACAGATAAGATCATAGCTAAGTTGCCTGAAGTCGTTCCATTTACTAAAAAGTATGTCTCATCAGCTCCATAATATTGAGCTGCAAGTTGTTGTGCTTGTAAGATCGGCCCCTCAGGTTCATGTAGATCGTCTAACCCTTTAAGCTCTGTTAAATCGTATGCAAGCATTTCATTAAATGCATGGAGTTCTGTTGGAATAATTGTCCCATTTTTATGTCCTGGGACATGAAAGGAATAACTTGTATTTTTTAAATGATTTTGCATCGCCTCATATAGAGGAGCATTTCGTTGGTCCATATTGACACCTTACTTAAGCTAGTTTTACCTTTATTGTACACGAAAATAGACCAATTAACACAGACAGGACACCTAAAACAAAATACCCTTTAGGATCGTTCGTAAAGATAACAAGCTCATACGTTCTTTCAATTCATGTTATAATAAAAGAATATACAATAGTAAAAATAAAGATTTTAGACACATACTTAATTGTTTTCACTAAGATAAATATTAGAGGTGATTATCCAAATGTTAGATCATCAATCCATTGAACATAAATTACATGAAGTGCTTTCAGATGACAATATTTTAATCAATGAACCATTAAATAACCATACTTATACAAAGTTAGGTGGCAAAGCGGACTTCTTTGTTACACCGGTCACTTATGAATCTGTTCAAGACGTTGTTAAATTAGCCAACCGAGAACAAGTCCCATTTACACTCCTTGGTAATGGATCGAATTTAATAGTGAAAGATGGTGGCGTGAGAGGAATCGTATTAAGTTTAAAAAAGCTTGATCAAATTACTGTCGATGGCCATGAAATGATTGCCCAAAGTGGCGCACGCATTATCGACGCATCAAGAGAGGCTTTAACTGAGCATTTAACAGGGTTAGAATTTGCTTGTGGAATCCCAGGTACAGTTGGCGGCGCATTATTTATGAATGCAGGAGCTTATGGCGGGGAAATTAAAGATGTTTTAAAAGAAGCAGTCGTTGTCGATCGTGAAGGTAACCTTTTAACATTACCAGCTGATGCATTTGATTTACAATACCGCCATAGTAACATTCCAGAAAACGGTTATATCGTACTAGAAGCTTTATTCGAATTAAAACCGGGTAATTATGATTACATTAAAGACGTCATGGATGATTTAACGTATAAACGTGAATCCAAACAACCACTTGAATACCCTTCCTGTGGCAGTGTATTCAAACGACCCCCTGGCTATTTTGCCGGTAAGTTAATTCAAGATAGCGGCTTGCAAGGAAAAGGCATAGGTGGAGCAGAAGTTTCTAAAAAACATGCTGGTTTTATTATTAATAAAAATAACGCAACAGCAACTGAGTATATTCAATCAATTGAAATGGTCCAAAAAACAGTTAAGGACAAATTCGATGTGGCACTAGAACGTGAGGTGCGAATTATCGGTGAAGATCTTGAAAAATAGCAGAAGCGGCTTCATTAGCCGCTTCTGCTTTATATTTATAAGGGGGGTTATCTATTAAGTTATGACATTGTTTGATTTTGTAAACGGCGCAATTTCATACGATCAACATAGTATTGATACTGTTCATCATCAGGGCTCGTATTAACAATCTCTCTTTCACAACTTTTACAAATAAATGTCGTTAAAACATAGATTCCATCTTGTCTAAACTCCTCGCAAATTTGGCAATGATTAAGGTTAATTGATTGACCTTCCATCGTCTCCCACCTCCACTAACTAGAGTGGACAACTTAATAGATTTTTATACATATCTATTAAACTTTTTTTAATAAACTGCGAATAAAAAAGAGGCGCATTCGCACCCCTCCCTGAATTAAACTTATAAAATTAATAAATGGATCGCAACTAATGCACCAACACCAAAGATACCTAAAAACCCAGCTATTACTGATGTAAACAAATTAATAGGAATATGCAAGCCGAACATCGAACCAAAAACATTGGCAAAGAAAATAAACAAAGCACCTATAATAACTTTTAATACACCCTTCGATGCCCATTGCATAAACTTAAGTGGTGGCCCAAAGAATAATAACAACACAACGACCGCTAAAAATGCTAATGTCACAACTATTGGATCCATATTTGATCTCCTTTCGCTTGTCCTACTAATACGCTATGTCATCACTCGTATTAATAGAACATAAAAAAGAAAATCTTTTATAGATCCCGTCTTCCTTCTAATGCCTTAGATAAGGTAACTTCGTCTGCATACTCTAAGTCCCCACCAACCGGTAGTCCATGAGCAATCCGAGTTAAGTGAACTCCAGATGGCTTCACTAGCCTCGAAATATACATTGCTGTTGCTTCTCCTTCAACATTCGGGTTAGTCGCTAATATTAACTCTTCTACCTCTTCATCTTTTAAGCGTTCAATTAAAGACGAAACATTAATATCTTCTGGCCCAATCCCTTCCATAGGAGAAATCGTACCGTGTAAGACATGATACTTTCCTTGAAAATCTTTCATTTTCTCCATTGCGATGACATCTTTAGGATCTTGTACGACACAAATGATTGAATTGTCACGTTCTTGATCACTACAAATGCTACACGGGTCTTCATCAGTAATGTGTCCACACACACTACAATGTGTTAATTCACGTTTAGCATTAACGAGTGATTTTGCAAAGTCTAAAACGTCATCTTCTTTCATATCTAGCACAAAAAATGCCAGGCGTGCGGCAGTTTTTGGACCTATACCTGGCAATTTCGTAAAACTATCAATTAATTTCGTTATCGGTTCTGGATAATACATGATGGCATGCCTCCTAGAACATTCCCGGCATATTCATACCTTTCGTAAACTGTCCCATTTTTTCATTTGTTGTATCGTCAACTTGCTTTAACACATCGTTTGTAGCAGCAATGATTAAATCTTGTAGCATATCTACATCATCTGCGTCGACAACTTCTTCATTGATTTCAACATCTGTAATCTCTTTCTTTCCATTGGCTACAATTTTAACCATACCGCCACCAGCAGTTGCTTCAAAAGTCATTTCATGAAGCTCTTCTTGCGCTTTCATCATTTTCTTCTGCATTTTTTGCATTTGTTTCATCATGTTATTCATATTGCCCATACCTTTCATAATAAGATTTTCCTCCTTAAGAATCCTTGACCTCTATTAAATCCTCGCCAACTAACTTCTGAGCCTCTGTAATTAATTGTTCATCTTCATTGCTTTGTTGTGTTGACTCCTCACCTTGTTCACTTTGACTTTGATCAGGTTGTTGGCTTAAAAAGTCTTCTCTTATAGAGTGCCATTCTTCCTCAGGAATTGGAATAATCGTAAGCCTATTTCTTAAATATTCACTCAAAGCTGTTTCCACCATCTCTTGATTTTCTTGAATGAGTGAACAATGGATCTCAAATTTAAACGCTAAAATAAGCGATTGGGAGGAGGCTGCTTTAGGCTGACTATTTACTAGTTTAGCATGTGCTGGCGGACTTGTCTTTTTCAATCCGTCCATAAAGCTAGCCCAATTTGATTTAACTTTATTTATATCCTCTTTAGTTGCCTCAGCCAAGGTTTTTCGTACCTTTTCATAAGGTACTTTATATTTATTTTGACGATTCGGACTTTGGCGTTTTTGTGTCTCACTTCGAGGTTGTTCTGTATTAGTCGCTACACCTTGTTCTTTTAATGCCTTAAGCTCTTTTTCTAAGGTCGCTATTTGTTGTAATAATTCTGGTGAAGCGGATTGTGTTTGTGCTTGTTCCTCCTTCTGACTACTCACTTCTTGTATGTTAAGTAAGGCGACTTCAACTAAGATCTTAGGGCTATTCGTCCACTTCATATCTTGTTGTGTTTGATTCAATATGGATATAGCCTCTTCTAACCAATGCGGCGTTAATAACTTTCTTACTTGATGGAACTGTTCATTAGGGATCGCTCTAACTAATGCTTCTTCAATCCCCTCTGCACTATTATACATATACAAATCACGTAAAAAGTGAATAAAATCAAAGACGAAACGACTCGGATCTTTTCCTTCTTGCATCATGTGATCAAGCAAGGTTAAAGCTTCTTTTCCATCTTGATTAACGAGAGCATCGATCGTAGCTAACAATTGCTCTTGGGCGATCGAGCCCGTTACAGCTAACACATCTTTCATGTAAATATGACCATCTTCACTATATGCGATCGCTTGATCTAATATACTTAACGCATCGCGCATACCACCCTCAGCTGTTAATCCAACATGAATGACTGCATGCTCATCATACTGAATACCACCATCATCTAAAATCAATTTCAAGCGATCAACAATAGCTTGCTGTGAAATACGCTTGAAATCAAAGCGTTGACACCTTGAAATAATCGTGAGTGGAATTTTGTGCGGTTCAGTTGTCGCTAGAACAAAAATAACGTGAGCTGGTGGTTCCTCTAACGTTTTTAACAAGGCGTTAAATGCACCTGTCGATAACATATGCACTTCGTCAATAATATAAACTTTATACGGTACTGCACTCGGAGCATACTTTACTTTATCCCTAATCTCACGGATATCGTCGACTCCATTATTGGATGCGGCATCAATTTCAATAATGTCTGATATCGAATGATCTTGTATTCCTTTACATGCATCACATAATCCACAAGGTTCTTTAACTGGTGAGTGCTCGCAATTAATAGCTTTAGCAAAGATTTTAGCCGCACTCGTCTTCCCTGTCCCTCTAGGTCCAGTAAACAAATAGGCGTGTGCTACTTTGGACTGTTCAATTGCATTTTGAAGCGTTCTTGTTATATGTACTTGACCGACGACATCTTGGAATTGTTGTGGTCGCCAAACACGATACAAAGCTTGATATGCCATGGACATAATCTCCTTTTAATTCCTCTTCTTTATTATAACTGATTCGATTCAGACATTTCAAAATGAAACAGAGAATTTTACTAATTATATAGAAAAACTCACCTGATTCCCAGGTGAGTTCCTTAAATATGTACGCCGTGCACCCATCTTCGATAAAGTAACTCATAAGCGTTACGTAAGATCCTAGCTCGGTTCAGGTGACCCTGCGACACACAAGAATGACCGCTTACTGCTGCTTCCTTCCGGATCTGACAGGGTTCACGGGTTCTCATTGCACAGGACCCAAACGTCAACACTATTCACTTACGGCAGACCTTAAAGTTACTTTACCTCAGACGGGAATTCAGTCCCACTATAGCGGATTGTGGGTAACAGGGCACCGCTACCTCCCCACCTAGCACGGCAAGTGTTAATATAATATTTGCGCTTTAATTAGCGCATATACAAGTATATTATTTTTTAAATAAAAATGCAATGCATATCATGAACCAATATTTTCTCCTACTTGGAATGTTTTTTCTGTTGACGTAGCTTACGAAAAAAGTTCGTTAATAGCTGAGAACACTCTTGTTCTAACACACCACTTTCAACAGTTGCTTGATGATTAAACTGTGGCTCTTCAAGTAAATTAGTAATGGTTCCTGCACAACCAGCCTTTTGATCCTTCGCTCCATAAATGACATGCGGAATACGTGCTTGAATGATAGCACCAGCACACATTGGGCAAGGCTCGAGTGTAACATATAATCGGCAATTTTCTAAACGCCAACTTTTTAAAACTTCATTAGCCGCTTCAATTGCATACATCTCAGCATGTGAAGAACTTTTTTGAGAGGACTCTCTTATATTGTAACCTGTTGCAATAATCTCATTATCATAAACTATAACAGCCCCAATTGGAACCTCACCTATTGCTTCTGCTTTTTTCGCTTCATTAATCGCTTGATTCATGTAATATTCATGCATTTAATTCACCTCTAGGCTTATGAACATCTATAACTTTTTAGCATACCTATAGTAACTGACACATACATTCAGGAAAGAATAAATTGGAAAGGAGTGTGCTCATTGCTCATACACGTCATTCAACAAGGTGATTCTGTTTACTCTTTATCAAACCGTTACCAAGCGCCAATAGAAGACATTATTGAAATAAATGAGTTGGATCAACCAGAGAGTCTTGTTGTCGGTCAATCCTTAGTTATACCGGCCACTCAATACACTGTGCAAGAAGGGGACAGCTTTTATTCAATCGGTCAACGGTTAAATATTCCGTATGAGTTATTAGCATCATATAACGACTTAGATTTAAATGAACCATTAATGATTGATCAGGTATTACAATTGCCTGAACCAGATCGTCGTACCATTACAACTAATGCTTACATTGAGCCATTTGGTGATACTGTTAGTGAGAACTTAATTCAATCAGCTTGGGCTAGAACCCCATTATTAACATACTTAGGTATGTTCAGTTATGAGGTAAATCCAGACGGTTCACTCACCCCTCCGCCACTTGATGATATTCCGAACATTGCTCAAACTAATAATACAGCATTAATGATGGTAATTACAAACTTACAAGAAGGTGCTTTTGACCAAGAGCTAGGTAGAATTATATTAACTGATGAACAAGTTCAAGATCGCTTACTTGATGAGATTATTCGTATTGCTAATGAAGTCGGTTATCAAGATATTCACTTTGATTTTGAATTTTTACCACCTGAAACCAGAGAAGATTATAACAATTTCTTAAGTAAAGCAAGTGAGCGACTTAGTCCCGAGGGGCTCCTCATCTCAACCGCACTTGCTCCGAAAACAAGGCCAGACCAACCAGGTGCATGGTATGAAGCACACGATTATGCTGCACACGGAGAAATTGTAGACTTCGTTGTTTTAATGACCTACGAATGGGGTTATGGTGGAGGTCCGGCTATGGCTGTATCACCAATTGGTCCTGTTCGTGAAGTAGTAGAATATGCCTTAACTGAGATGCCAGCTGACAAAATAATACTCGGTCAAAACACTTATGGATATGACTGGACATTACCATATGTAGAAGGTGGCGAACCTGCTGAAGCCATTAGTCCAAATCAAGCAATTCAAAGGGCAAGAGAGTATAATCAAGCAATTGAATTTGATGAAGAAGCACAGGCACCCTACTACTTCTACTGGGATGAAGCAGGTAATCAGCATGAGGTTTGGTTTGAAGATGCGAGGTCAATTCAAGCAAAATTTGACCTCATTAACGAGCTTGGATTAAAAGGGATTAGTTATTGGAAACTTGGCCTATCCTTCCCACAAAATTGGGCACTACTAAATTACAATTTCGATATTGATAAAATTGTTTAAACTATAAAAACTTCTCTCAGCTTAAAAGGTGATAAATCATAAGCTTGTTGTAAACCTCTTTGCTTAATATCTATTTTAGACACTTGTTTGTACGCAATTTCTACTTTAAAAGGGTTAGCAAATGGGTTAGGCGTAACAGCAACTGACTGTTCGTCTAGCCATTTTGCTTTGATTTCCCCGGTAATTCCATTAAACCGTTGTCTAAACCCTTCTTTAAACATTGGGGTTTCTTCTTCCTTAGAAGTGCCAGGTTCATTTAGGAACATATATAAAGACAAGTCGTCACAAAACTGAAGTAGGTGAAAGTGAAAATCAATATACTTTTCAGGTACTTGAGCTTTAAGTATTTTTTTAATTTGATTTTGTCGACTCATTTCCCGGGAAATGAAGTTGGAAATAGTCGGATCTAAAGAGTTTCTATCGAAAAATGAAGTATAATGTAAACTACATAATAAAGCTGCATATTCGGAGTGATCTTCAACTTGATTAATCCCTTGTTCATAGTGTTCAACTTTAGGTTGTAATGGGAAATCGATAAATGAATGTGGCTGGCCTTTCTCCTTATTCCATAATGGTTCACGATCTAATGGAATCCATGCACAGTCGTGTTGACTAACTGCATACTCCACCTCATTTCGATAAACAGTACCTTCAAATATCGATGAACTCCATTGACTAGCCAACTCGCCACTTACTAAAGCATGATCATGTTGTGCCATCATCTTAAAATGATCATAAAAAGAAGTCACGATCATGACAACCTCTCCTTTTATGTATAGTTATAAAAGCCAGCCCAAGATAGACCCCTTAAGCCGGCTTAATTAATTTTACTTTAAAAAATCCGTATAATATCAACTTAATTAGCCAATTGCTTTAATGATTCGCGGTTAAATGCAGGTAAATCATCAGGCTTGCGACTTGTTACTAAGTTATGACAGACAACAACTTCTTCATCTTTGAAATTAACTCCTGCATATTCCATATCAACTGCAATTGATTTAAAACCTGTTGCAACACGACCTTCTAATGCTTTAGCTGTAATTAACAATTGCGGGCCATGACATATAGCAAAAACGGGTTTATTTTCATTCATAAAATGCTTAACAAATTTAACAAAACGCTCATCTGCTCTTAATATATCCGGAGAGAAGCCACCAGGAATGAATAATGCATCAAAATCTTTCGGATTCACTTCATCAATCCCGTGGTCAATAGCTACTTCAACTTCTCCCTTTTTTCCTGTTACAACTTGATTCTTTTCTTTCTCAATCGTTACAACACTATGACCTTCATTTCGAAAGGCATTAGCCGGTTCAGTGTACTCACTATCTTCAAATAGGTTAGTCATAACGCAAGCAACTAACTTAGACATAGAGAAACGCCTCCTTTTATTAATCAATGATTAACCTAAAAGCACTATTCCCTAATTATTCAAATTAAAAACTGAATTTAAGTATCATGTTGAAACTGTTGAAAGATTGAATGTCCTTTAGCTTGATACACCTCTTTTCCTAACAAATCATTGATAATCTCCATATTCCGTTGGATCGCTAAACCTAAATTAGTCGCGGCTGTACCATGCGAATGTTCAATATTAGTCACCATGTAAAAATGGTGGTCTCTTTCTTGTTTAAAATCTAAGCGGTAATGGCGAGTTATTTTAAACAATAAGTCTTCCCGGTCCTCCCAATGTATTTTATTTTCAAAGCGTTCCAAAAACCATTGAGGAATATTCGGTTTATAACCCGTAGCTAATATCACCTTCTCCGTTTGATAATTAAAAGACTCTTCTTGTTGCCACTGTTCACATTGAATCTCGTAAAACTCACCAGAAGGTTTAATTTCCTTAACGTCAGTTATGGGCTGTATCGTTACCTTAGGGTCCTTCTCACCAATTGAGTAATGATACAACATATCATATATACCCTCTAAGGTTGATTCATCAACACCATGGCGTAAAGGGTCTAACGAATCTAACGTTTCTTTTCGCTTTTCAAAATCTAATTGATGGAAGTAATCCACATATTTTGGTGAGAAAAACTCTTGACCAATTTTTGCGGACTCAAGTTGGAAGATGCCTTTACTTCGTGTAAACCATGTTAAATGAAATTCTTTATTCTCCCTTTCCTCAAGCAAATCATAAAAGACCTCAGCAGCACTCTGACCTGAGCCAACAATCGTTATATGATTTGAATTAAGCAATTGTTCTTTATAATATAAATAACGGCTTGTATGCAAGACATCATCTTCTCGTAAGTTTTCCGTTGAATCGAGTACAAAAGGTTCTGAGCCTGTTGCCATGACAACATGTTTTGTAAAATACCTCGACGTTTCCATCGTTTCCTGATCCTCTATTACAACTTCATAATGAGGTGTTTCTGCATCTTGATGGTCAATAATATCTACTACACGTTGACCGAAAATTAAGCCACTGATTTGGTCTGTAGCCCATTGAAGATAATCATTATACTCTTGTCTAGGTATTTCCATTTTCTGAAAGAAATAAAACTTATATAACCTCCCATGCTCATGTAAGTAATTTAAAAAGCTATAACGACTTTTAGGATTAGCAAATGTAACTAAATCAGCTAAGAAAGGGATTTGTAAATCTGTTCCCTCAATTAACATTCCAGGGTGCCAATCCATTTGAGGCGTTTGATCAAAAAAGATTCGATCAACATCTTCTAAATCTTCAGTTAAGGCAGCTAAACCTAAATTATATGGGCCAATTCCGATGCCGATAAATGTGTATAACTTATGTTGCATTTCGATCACATCCTTTCACTTTTTTATTAGTATGTACTTATTTACGTTTCCTAACGACTTATGACTTAAACTACTTTATAAAACTATACAAGACAGAGACTGGAACAAAATTAGTTGAGTAATAAAAAATCCGAACGACTCATCATAGATGAACTCGTTCGGATTTTGACGCTTCGATCCCATTACATCAAAACTACTCCACTTTATTAGCTATTCAACACGCATCAATTTTAAAGACTTATAGCTTTTTTAAAAGCTTCTTAAATTCATATTATTCTTCTAATGTTGATGTGTCGCCTTCAGGTAAACCTAGCTCCCTAGACTTCAGTAGTCGGCGCATAATTTTACCACTACGCGTTTTTGGAATAGCTTCTGTTACTTCGATTTCACGAGGTGCAGCATGTGCTGCAAAACCTGTCTTTACATACTGACGAATGTCTTCTAATAATTCGTCTGATTCTTCATACCCTTCGTTTAAAGCAATAAAAGCCTTTATAATCTCCCCACGTTCTGGGTCAGGCTTACCAATGACTCCTGCTTCAGATACCGCTTCATGCTCAATTAATTTACTTTCAACTTCAAATGGTCCAACTCGCTCACCAGATGTATTAATCACATCGTCAAGACGCCCTTGGAACCAGAAATAGCCATCCTCATCACGATAAGCACTATCACCTGAAACGTACCAACCATTTAAGAAATAACTCTCATACTTCTCTGGACGCTTATAAATGGCGCGCATCATTGAAGGCCAGCCAGCTTTGATCGCTAAGTTCCCCATTTGATTCGGTGGTAATTCTTCACCTTGATCATCAACAATTGAGGCAACGACACCTGGAATTGGTTTACCCATTGAACCAGGTCGAATGTCCATTGACGGGTAATTACAAATTAATTGTGCACCCGTTTCTGTCATCCACCACGTATCATGAATTCGTAATTCAAATGCTTTCTTGCCCCAGTAAATCACTTTAGGGTTTAATGGTTCACCTACACTTAAAATGTGACGAACACTCGATAAATCAAACTGTTTAACAGTCTCTTCTCCAATGCTCATTAATTTACGGAAGGCGGTAGGAGCTGAATACCAAACAGATACATTATAATCATCTAAAGCACCATACCATGCCTCTGGTGTAAAGCGGCCACCCACAACAACGTTCGTTACACCATTTAACCATGGGGCAAAAATTCCATAACTCGTACCTGTTACCCAACCTGGGTCAGCTGTACACCAATAAACATCACCTTCTTGTAAATCTAACACCCACTTACCAGTTTGATAATGCTGAACCATCGCATTGTGTACGTGATAAACACCTTTTGGTTTACCTGTTGAACCTGAAGTGTAGTGAATTAACATACCATCTTCTAAATCAACCCACTCTATATTAAATTGATCACTAGCTTGATCCATTTCTTTATGGTAATCAACATAACCGTTTGAAATATCTTTGGCTTCACCAACTAAAACGACTTTCTCAAGGTTTGGTAATTCCTTTACAGGGACTCGTGATAATAGTTCGGGTGTTGTAATTAACATTTTGGCTTCACTATCTTCTAAGCGGTCTTGGACAGCTTGCTCCATAAACGCTTCAAACAGCGGTCCAGCAATAGCGCCTACTTTTAAAACACCAAAAAACGAAGCGTAAAACTCAGGGGATCTCGGCATAAATAGAAATACACGATCGCCTTTTTCAATTCCTTGACTTTTTAAAACGTTAGCAAACTGATTACTTTTTAGACTCAATTGTTCAAAAGTTAAGGATTCTTTTCGATCTAAAGCAACATAATGTAATGCTACTTGATCTTTCTTATCAGGGTTTTCAGCGTGACGGTCGACCGCTTCATAAGCAATATTTACCTTCCCTGTATCATTCCAAGAAAAAGCTTTTTTCGCTTCTTCCCAATTGAAGTTTTGGTAAGTTTCTTCATAGTTAACTAAATTGTGTTGATTACTTTTAGCCTTTAAAACGCTTTCACTCACAACCATCACCTCATCCTTTATTTTTAATAAAACATTACAAATTTTAAAAATATTCTAGTAATGATATTGTATAGTAAAATATCAATTTTTAAAAGTCCTTAATTTCAATATCTACCCATTTTTTGAGAAAGCTTGGTTAATTGACCTAGACTCAACAAAAGGAAAAACAGACCTTAGAAAGTTAGGCACTTATACAGGGGTCGATGAGTATTATGATACAAATAAATTTTTATTGGGGGAGTATCCACATGTATAATGCTTCACACGATAGTTATAATTATGGTCATATAAATGGACCTCATCACACCTATCCAACACATCAAAAAACACATCCAATACCAATGTTTAACAGTACCCGTGAAGAGCTAACTAACCTTTTGTTAGCAGCCAAGGAAAGTCAGCAACTATCATTTGATCAGATCGCACAAGATGTTGGGGGCAGTAAAGAGTGGATCGCAGCTGTTCTATTAGGTCAACAATCCATGAACGCAGATGACGCCATTCGATTAACGCAGGTACTTCATGTTGATCCTTATATAGCCAACCTTTTACAAAGGCCACCTATAAGAGGCTCTTTGGATCAAACTGTACCGACTGATACATTAATTTATCGTTTTTATGAAATAATGCAAGTTTATGGAACTACATTTAAAGCACTCATTAACGAAATGTTCGGAGATGGAATTATGAGTTCTGTTAACCTCGAAATTGGTGTCGATAAAAAACCAGACCCAGAAGGTGAGCGGGTCGTCATTACGTTAGACGGTAAATTCCTCCCCTATGAAAAGTGGTAAAAATAAAGGTGACTCTAAAATCGTTAAACGACTTTAAAGTCACCTTTTTATTCTTATACAAGGGGCAATAGGAGATATTCCAAAAGCTTATGTTTCAACAGGACCTTCCCAATCTAACATTCCACCAGCCATATTTTTCACTTTAAAACCACGTTGTTCTAAATACTGTGTTGCCTTTCCACTACGGCCACCTGAACGACACACCATAAGTGGATTTCAACTTAATTAATATAAATAAAAGTAAAGAAAAAACAAAATAACCATCACAACCATCAATCCAGAAATAAGCCAAACAAGATGAACAGCAGGTTTAAATGTCTGTTCATTAATTTGTGTTCGTTTGCGCTCATAGTGGACAGTTCCGATAATAGCTAAGGCTGTACGAATCCATGCTAAATACGTTCGTTCATTAGCCAGATGTTGTTGTATATAGTTAGAATCTTTTGTTGGTTCGATTTAAAACAGCCCCTTAATGAAAAGCCATACATAACGTTATTTTACACATTGGTTAATAGAATAATACTGGATTCGGCCTTCATACTTATCATACCAACCTGCTTTTTTCACTAAATCTTTAACTGGTCCTTTCATATTCGCAATATTAACCTCTACACCATAATCATCATACTCTTGGATTAGTTCATCTAACTCATCAATCGCTACAGCATCCATATCATTGACTGCTGAAAAATCTAATATGATTTGATTAGTATCAGGCTTTTTGTCTAACAACTTTTCTAATTTATTTTCTAAGAATGCTATGTTCGCAAAGTATAGTGATTCATCAATCCGAAAGATGATCGTGTTAGGAAATGTTTTAGCTTCAGGGAAACGTTCAATATTACGATACACACCTTCTCCTTCTAAATACCCTAACTCAGCTACGTGTGGGTAAGCACTACGCCAAATAAATACGACTAATGAAAAAACAATTCCTGTTAAAATACCAGTCTCAATACTCGTCAATAGTGTTGCGAAAAACGTAACAGCTAAAGTCCAGCCGTCTGCACGTTTTACTTTAAATAAGTGAAAAGCTTCTTTCACATCAATTAATCCATATACAGCTACGATAATAATCGCCGCTAACGCTGATTGCGGTAGGTAGTAAAACCATTCTGTAAAAAACAATAACGTCAAAATGATCATAACAGCAGTAATAATGGTTGCCATCCCTGTTCTTGCCCCAGACTGATAGTTAACTGCTGAACGCGAAAAACCACCTGTCACTGGAAAGGCTGAAAAAAAGGAACCAACTATATTCGTAGCACCTAAACCATTTAACTCTTGATTAGAATTAATTTTGTAACCTTCTTTAGCTGCAAGCTTCTTTGCCACAGCTACCGACTCCATAAACCCGACAAACGCGATTGTTAAAGCGATTGGAAGTAAAGCTGAAATAGAATCCCAACTCACTGACGGTAAAGATAAAGAAGGTAAGCCTGAAGGGACGTCTCCAACGATTGCAACACCTTGATAATCAAGGTTAAACAAATATACTGCTAAACTTGTCGCAACGACTACCACTAATGGCCCTGGTATTTTAGGTACATATTTTTTAAATAATATCAAAATGACGATACTTCCAATACCTAAAGCAACTGTTTGTAAGTGGACCGCATTTAAGTTCACAACTGCTTCAGTTAGTAGTTCCAACACATTACCTTTACTCGGCAATTCAATTCCAAGTAACCCACTTAACTGCGATAAGGCAATAATAATAGCAGCAGCTGACGTAAAACCACTAATAACAGCATGTGATAAAAAGTTAACTATAAAACCGAGTTTAAATAAGCCCATAGCAAGCTGGATGATACCAACCATGAGTGCTAGTAGCAAAGCATAGGAAATGAATTGATCGCTTCCTGGCTCAGCTAATGTAGAAACACCGGAATAAACTAATAAAGACACCATAGCAACTGGACCAACAGCTAATTGTCTAGATGATCCTAATAACGCATATATAATGAGTGGAATAGTTGATGCATAAAGACCCATAACAGGTGGTAAGCCAGCAAGCATTGCGTAAGCCATACCTTGAGGAATTAACATAATTGCAACGATCAGACCTGCAATTAAATCACCTTTAAAATCCATTCCGTTATAGCGTTTAAGCCAGTCCACCGACGGTACGTATTTACTTAACATATTTTCACCTCTCTTACTTTTAACTGCACCTTTGTGCAAAAATTAAGAAGGAGCCTCAACCGCTCCTTCTTAATACATCCTTTATCTTACTGCACACCGGTTTGGTCCAATTTCCATTTCACGCTCTTCTTCTTCACCTGGTGTTTCTTTACCCATGTTAGTAAAACGAATTTTTTCGTGTGAATTTGGTTGAGGTGGTAGGTTTTCTGTTACCATCTTACGGAATTCATCTTCATCTTCAACTTGCAGACCATCGTTGTTCTCAAATAGAACACCTAACTTCTCTTGTACAGAACCGTCGTTGTTTAACTCTTCTTTGAAAGAGAAGTGTGCAGGTAATACGATTAAATCATCTGATAGTTCTTTGTAACGTTTATATAACGTCTTACGTAAATCGCCTACCCAATCTTCTGCTTTACCTGCTAAGTCAGGGCGTCCAATTGATTCAACGAATAAAATATCACCAGACATTAAATACTTCTCATCAACGATAAATGAAGTTGAACCGATTGTGTGTCCTGGAGAATATAGTGCTTGCACGTCAATTTCAGATGATCCAACTTTAATTTCATTGCCATCTTCAATTGGCTCATAATCAAATTGTACTTCTTCAGCATCTTTTGGTGGTAAATAGTAAGTTGCCCCTGTTTTCTCAGCAATTGTGCGGCCACCAGAAATATGGTCTGCGTGTAAGTGAGTATCTAGTGCATATTTAATTTTTGCACCTTTTCCCTCAGCAAAATTTATAAATGTATCCGCCATACGTGTCGCATCAATTACAGCAGCTTCGCCATCTGAAATGACCATATACGATAGGCAACCTTTACCTAGGCGTACGAACTGATATAGCTCACCGTTCCCTTCTAAGACACCAACTTTAACTGGCTCTAAATGTTCACTCCAAGCTTTCATTCCACCTGTTACTGAATAAATATTATCAAAACCTGCATCAACTAATTGCTCAGCAACAAACTGTGATGAACCACCTTTCGCACAAATAACAGCAACATCTTGATCTTCTGGAATTTGATCTTGGATTGGTTCGATTCCATCCATTAAATCAAAGTAAGGTTTGTTTAGATGTTCAAAGCTGTCACTTTCTACTTTCCAATCTTCAAACGCATCTTCATTACGTACATCTAGTAAAAACAAGTTATCTTGGTTCACTACTTTTTTTGCTAATTGGTCTACTGATAACTCTTTAAAGCTCATAAATGATACCTCCTATAGTATTACTTAAGCTTTTTCTACATCTCCATCCCATTCACTCATACCTGGTACAACATTCGTCACATTTTTATAACCTTTTTCAGAAAGTTTCTGAGAGGCTAGGTCACTTCTATTCCCTGTACGACAAACGACAAATATTTCATCGTCTTCACTTAGTACATCAGCTCGATGATCTAATTCACCTAAAGGAATTGATTTTGCACCTGGAATATGACCAAATGCGTACTCTGCTGATTCTCGAACATCTACAATAGTGGCATTCCCAATTGCCATTTTTTCTTTAAGTTGCTCGTTATTTACGATGTGTTCAAATGATGTTTCACCTTTAGCCTCTTCATCGCTTACTTTACGAATATAATGCTTAAGTGTGTCACCATCTTCTTTAAATCCTAAATACTGATGCCCAGTACTCTCAGCCCAAGCTTTCATATCTGCCTTAGTGCCTGGATCTGTCGCTTCAACTAACAACACTTTCCCTGAACCAATGTTTTTCATTTCTTTTTTCGTCTTTACAATCGGCATCGGACAAGCCATACCCTTTGCATCTAAAATGTGATCGGATTTAATTTCAGCCATGCAAAATCCCTCCAAATTTATTTTTCAACAGGACCTTCCCATTCCAACATTCCACCAGCCATATTTGTTACATTATAGCCACGTTCTTCTAAATATTGCGTTGCTTTACCACTACGACCACCTGAACGGCAAACCATAATGTATTCTTCATTCTTTTCTAATTCATTTTCACGAAATTCGATTAATCCTAATGGAATATGCTTTGCACCTGGAATGATACCTTGTGCGACTTCTTCTGCTTCTCTTACATCAATTAAGTTAAGTTTTTCACCATTTTCTAAACGTTCTTGTACTTCTTTAATTGTAACTTCCTTCATAGTAAACCCTCACTTTATAAGTTGTTATTTGTTTATGGATAATAGGTGGCAACTTTTTTCTAAAATTGCCGCCTGTTCTACTGCTTAAATAAATAAATTAATAGCACCATCTTCACCTTCAGAGATATAAGCTGCTACACCACCATACTTAATATCATCTAACAATTCTTCTTCTTTAAGCCCTAATAAATCCATGGTCATTGTACATGCTAGTAGTGTAATCTCTTGTTCTTGAGCCATTGAAATTAAGTCATCTAACGGCATCGCGTTGTGCTTTTTCATAACATTTTTAATCATCTTAGGTCCCATACCAGCAAACTGCATTTTCGATAGTGGTAATTTTTCAGCACCTCTTGGCATCATTTTGCCAAACATTTTTTCCATAAACGTTTTACTTGGACGTAGTTTTTCGTCTTTTCTTAAAGCGTTTAATCCCCAAAATGTGTGAAAAATCGTTACGTCATGGTCATAAGCTGCAGCACCATTAGCAATAATATAAGCAGCCATCGCTCGATCATAATCTCCACTGAATAAGATAATATTTGTTTTCTTTTGTTCTGACATCTTAATTCCCCCTCATTTTTATACCCCCAAAGGTATATATTCCAATAAAAAAACTTAGCCTTTTTCGACGTAAAACGTATATACACCGTCTTCTTCTTTTGTCTCTAATAGTTCATGACCTGATGATTTCGTCCATGCTGTTAAATCACTTTTTGCTCCTGCATCTGTTGCGACAACTTCTAATACTTCACCAGAGTTTACTTCTTCGATTGCTTTTTTCGTTCTTACGATTGGCATTGGGCATGCTAAACCTTTTGCGTCTAATGTTTTTGTGATATTCATTGTTATTCCTCCTAATTTTTCTTTTAACTAATACCATATGGGGTATATTATGTTATAAAATAAATTGTGTCAACCCTTTAACCTTTTAATACTTTAACGGCTTTTAACTAATAAGTTGACAGCTTCTTTAACTCGATCGTCTGTGTTTTCACCATTCTCTTCAGCTTCTCTTACACACTCAATTAAATTCTCACTTACAATCACACCAATTGTTCGGTCAATAGCTGTTCGACTTGCTGAAAGTTGTGTAATTACTTCCCTACAATCTTCACCTTCTTCCATCATACGAAGAACTCCACGCAACTGACCTTCCAAACGTTTTATTCTATTTTTAACTTTTGGATCGTATTCCATTTTCATGACTCCTTTCCAAATACATTGAAAGTTTACTGTTTAACTTACACATTCATCTTATACCCCTGTAGGTATTTTGTCAAACGTATTATTCATAGTAGGTTGTTAGTAATCACTCTAAGAAGTTTTAAACAAGGGGATTCAATGAGGATCAAGAGTCGTAGCTTTATTTATTCAGGTAGGGGAAAAACAAAAAAGCTGATATCTAATAAGATATCAGCCTTTTTCACTAGTTTAGTTATTCTCTTCCTGCTGCTCTTGTTACATTAAAGTCAGATACTGGTAGAGCTCTTACTGGTTCTAGGCAAGAAATCGCAACAAAGTCACAAAGGTCAACTTTGATACAGATTCCTGTTCTTTGTAGTCCTGTTGCACCATCGAAGTAATCACATACATCTCTCTTCTTTCTGCCTGGGCACTGACCATTACCGTTAACAGGTAATAGAAGTTCTAGGTCCGCACAGCAGTCTTTATAAACTTTACTGACACGGAATATCGGTGATTCAAAGCAGTTGAATTCTGTTACATTATTTACAACGGATTGTAATACCCCGCTACCTAAGAACGGTTTACAGCTTCCTTTACAGTATAGAATAAATGGAATTGTGTCATTACCAGTTGTAACTGCTGGCGATACTAAATTTTGAATGGATTGCTTACAGCTTACATCACACTCAGGTGTTGTAATCTCATCTTGTGCTGCTGCAATTTGTCTTACCGTCTTACATACACACTTACTATCCTTGCAATCGAAGTCTTTGCAATCATCCCACATGTTAATTTCACTCCTTTATTGTATCGTTATTATAGATTATGTTGGACAACAAAAAGTGTATAGGTGAGTGGCAAGATTTTGACCATATTTTTCAAAAGTAGATTTTTGTCCAATTATGACTAAAAATTTGATATGATGGAGGGCAGTAATATTTATGTTTCGAATGGAGGAATGAAGGTGAATTCTAAACATGTGCCATTCATCGCAGTAGAAGGTCCAATTGGCGTTGGTAAAACGTCTTTATCTAAAAAGATTGCGACACATTTTTATTTTCATTTATTAAAAGAAATTGTCGAAGAAAACCCATTTTTAGGCAAGTTTTATGACAATATTGAAGAGTGGAGCTTCCAAACGGAGATGTTTTTCCTATGTAATCGATATAAACAACTAGAAGATATAGGAAAGCATTATTTAAATAACGAAAAGCCTGTTGTTTCAGACTATCATGTTATGAAAAATATGATTTTTGCTAAACGGACACTTCAAACACATCAATTTGATAAATATGAACAAATATTTAATATCTTAACTAAAGATATGCCAAAGCCTAATGTGATGATTTATATTCATGCAAGTCTAGATACATTATTAACACGGATTGAAAATCGTGGACGTGAGGTAGAACAAAATATCCAGCCTGCTTACTTAGAACAGCTTTCATATGATTATGATGTTTTTATGGATCATTTTGAAGCTGAAAATCCTGATATACCCGTCATTCGATTAAACGGAGATGAACTCGATTTCATTAAACACCAATCTGATTTAGATTACATCTTGTCAATTGTTAAACAACATATCCAAAAAGGAGAAGTCTTATCATGAACCAATCAAACCCATATGAAATCCCTAACAATGCCGTTATTACGATCGCAGGTACAGTAGGGGTTGGAAAATCCACGATGACTAAGGCATTAGCAAATGCGTTAAATTTTAGAACATCTTTTGAAAAAGTCGAGAACAATCCTTATTTAGATAAATTTTATTCTGATTTTGAACGCTGGAGCTTTCATTTACAAATTTATTTCCTTGCTGAAAGGTTTAAAGAGCAAAAAAGGATCTTTGAATACGGAGGCGGGTTTATTCAAGACCGTTCTATTTATGAGGATACAGGGATTTTCGCTAAAATGCACTATGATAAAGGGACAATGACACCTACAGATTATAATACGTATACCAACTTGTTTGACTCGATGGTGATGACACCATACTTTCCGCATCCTGATTTATTAATATACCTAGAGGGTTCTTTTAATGATGTGTTAGAACGTTTAAGAAGCCGTGGACGTCAAATGGAACAAGAAACACCAATTGAGTATTGGAAAGAGATGTATGAGAGATATGAAAATTGGATTAATAACTTTAATACTTGTCCTGTCATGCGTATTAATATTAATGATTATGACCTTATAAATCCAAACACTTCTATAGAGCCAATCCTTGAGCGAATAAGTGAACACATCCAAATATCAAGGAAATTTATTAAATCATAAAGAAATCCCAGCCCTTTAGCTGGGATTTCTTTATGTTATGAAACTTGTTCTTCTTGTGAAGCTTCTTGTTTTTGATTTGACTTTGATTTTTTAGAATCATCAACAATCATATTGCTACGACCAGTTAAATTACCACCTTCTTCAATAACCAATACACCCATTGTAATATCACCATTAATAACACCTGTTGCTTCAATTCTTAAGGTCCCAGAGGCATACACATCACCATTCACTTGACCTGCTATAGTTAAATCACGTCCTTTAACATCCGCTTCTACTTTACCCTCAGAACCTATGACTATATCACCATCACAACGAATATTTCCTTTAAAGTCACCATCAATCCGAATACTTGCTTGTGTATTTAAGTCCCCTTCAAATTGAGTTAAAGCCCCAATGACAGTATCAACATTATTGATCAGTTTTTCTTGTTTTGAAAACATGTTTAAAACCACCTTTTAATCATTTAAAACACGTTGTAAAAAAGACATATATGGATAAGGATCGACCGTTTCACCACTTCTAATAATTTCATAATGTAAATGAACACCAGTGCTTCTTCCTGTTGAGCCCATAAGACCAATTAAATCCCCTTGTTGCACTTGTTCACCCACTTCAACATCTAACTCTCCTAAGTGAGCATACCTTGTCTCATATGAATTAGGATGATCAATAATGACAGACAAACCATACCCACCATCTCGTCCTGCAAAAGAAACAATACCATCACCTGTTGCATAAATCTCTGTTCCCCAGCCATCAGCTAAATCAATGCCACTATGATAAGCTTCTGTTGATGTAAACGGATCAGATCGATAACCGTATTCAGACGTAATTCTCTCTGTATCTGCCGGCCAATATACTGGAATTGTTTCTAAATCTGTCTTAACTCCTTCAAGTTGATCAATGGCATTCTCATAACGATCAACTAATGATGGAGCTGATTGTTTTAGAGAGGTTAAATCGATCGTCTCATCTTCCTCTTTAATTGATTTACTGGGTTGGATATCTTTACGATCAACCGCAAGTTCTATTCCACCCTGTGGTCCCTCTTCATCAAACGCAGTAATCTCATTTGGCTCTAGAGTTGCAATCATTTCAGTCAGCTGTTCTTCTAGTAGTTCCAATTCCTCTATATGCATTTCAATTTCTGTTCGATCATCTTCATATGTAGTAATTTGTTCTTCCTGTTCTGTTAATACTTCTTCTACTTGTACAACCGTTTGTTTTAATTGTGTATTTTCATTTGATAATTGACTTACAAATGTTAAAGAACCAATCAAACTTAATGTGAGGATTGCTATACCAGTCATAAAACTGAATACTAAAAACTTACTTAATGATAAATGTTTCACTTTTTGACTAGCATCAGATACAACTAATATTCGCCATTTGTTAACACGTTTCATAAAAGGTACCTACCTTTGACCTTAAACTCTAACCGTGAGTTTATGTACTATTTGAATCTTCTATACAAAATTAGATATAAAAAAAAGGCTACTAAAACGTAACCATTGCTGTCTATGCTGATAATTATTAAATTATATGGCGGAGGAGGAGGGATTCGAACCCCCGCGGGCCGTGAAGCCCCTGGCGGTTTTCAAGACCGCTCCCTTCAGCCGGACTTGGGTACTCCTCCGTGAACTGACAAAATAAAATATATCACATGATTCGACACGTTGCAAGGTAAAATAATAAATTCATAAATATTTTTACCTAAAGAGTCAAATTGCAGCAAAAGTTTACAAACCTTTAATCGCCAACGTTTTATAGTATACCACAGGCAATCTCGAATTATAAAGGGTGAATTTGAATTTATTGCGGAAATTTTAAATAGAGGTTTAGGCTCCTGTTTTATTTACTAGAGCCTAAACCTCTAAATTGACTTTATTTAACTGAAATTCGCTCTACATTCCCCATATACGGGCGTAACGCTTCTGGTATTGTCACTGAACCATCTTCATTTTGATAGTTTTCCAATATAGCAGCTACTGTACGGCCAACTGCTAAACCAGAACCATTTAAAGTATGGACAAATTCAGGTTTTGCATTCGCCTCACGACGGAATCTTAACCCAGCACGTCTAGCTTGAAAAGCCTCAAAGTTTGAACATGAAGAAATTTCACGATATGTGTTATAACTTGGGATCCAAACTTCTATGTCATACTTTTTAGCCGCAGTGAAGCCTAAATCAGCTGTGCACATATTCATCACACGGTATGGTAGTTTTAGTAATTGTAAAACTTTCTCCGCATGAGAAGTTAACTCTTCTAAAGTGTTATAAGAATCCTCTGGCTTAACTAATTGAACAAGCTCAACTTTATTAAACTGATGCTGTCTAATTAATCCTCTCGTGTCACGACCCGCAGAACCTGCTTCACTTCTAAAATTCGTACTAAAAGCTGCAAACTTCTTCGGTAAATCCTCAAGCGTTAATATTTCATCTCTGTGGACATTCGTTACAGGAACTTCTGCAGTTGGAATTAAGAAATAATCCAAATCTTCAAGTTTAAAGACATCCTCACCGAATTTAGGTAATTGTCCTGTTCCAGTTAAACTACTGCGATTAACGATTTGTGGTGGTAGCATTTCTTCATAACCATGTTCATCTGCATGTAAATCCATCATAAAGTTAATCAGTGCACGCTCCAAACGAGCACCTAACCCTTTATAAAAGGCAAAACGACTACCGGTTACTTTGGATGCACGTTCAAAGTCGATAATATCTAGCTCATCAGCAATATCCCAGTGAGGCTTTACCTCGAAATCAAACGTTGGCACTTCACCCCAGTGTTTAACACCAATATTGTCATCTTCAGTCTCACCCACTGGTACTGTTTCATGTGGAACGTTAGGAATGGATAAAAGTAATTCATTTAATTTTTCTTCTACCTCATTTAGTTGACCATCAATTTCTTTAATACGATCGCCAACTTCACGCATTTCCTTAATTAAATCATCAGCATCTTGTTTTTCTTTCTTGAGTCGAGAAATTTCTTTAGAAACTTCATTACGACGAGCTTTTAATTCTTCTGATTCTTGAATATAAGCTCGTCTCTTCTCATCCCAGTCTAAAAACTGGTCTAAGTCTGTTAAATCTTCACCACGATGTTGCATTTTTACTTTAATTTCATCAAAATTTTGCCTTAAAAACTTTAAATCAAGCATGCTTATACCTCCTATATTTTCATAATTATTAAAACCTAATCAGTTTTAAAATAACGCTCTGTTAAAGTCCGTTGTTGTTATTGTGAATCGCTTTCGGTGGATGCTTTCACCCGCAGGGCACAAGTGTAACATCTGCTCAAATTTCCCTACGGTCATTTGTCGCAGTGTTTTCTTTGCCGCAGCACGGCTCGAGCTAAACAGCTTCATCGATTAAACATCTTAGTGTTTTGCACCGTGGAAGCCTACTTCGGAGCGTTACTAGCCAGACACAGGTGCATCTCTCGGCAGGAAAACATTGCCTGTGGGGTCTCGAGACTCGTGCTATTCCTGTGACGACCCGGACGGTCTAATGTCGACGTTGGCCACAGGACGTGGCCGACTTTAGTCGACCAGGAGTCGCCACCTTCACTCATCACAATACAACAACTTAGAGCAACCTTTTAAATAATCAACACTAAGCTTTAACAGAGCTTAAAATAAAAAAACGTCCCTTTACTACACGAAGTAGTAAAGGGACGAGGTTATATTTCCCGCGTTGCCACCCTTGTTAAAGAGACATTCTCTTCCAACTCAAGCTAGCTATAACGTTGCTAAACCCGGATTAACTTACTTAGAATTCGGTTAATCTGCTAAAGGATGGATTCACAACTTGTTTATACTAGTTCTCAGCAACCACTAGCTCTCTTAAATAAACAAATGCCGTTACTATTTCCTTTTAAACGCATTTCATTTCATATTTATAGACACAAATATACCTTATATTTTACACAGATGCAAGCTTCTTTGTTTTGGCTACCTCAACCATATCAACAAAATAAGAGACAAGGCGATGGTCATCTGTTAATTCTGGATGAAAGGCAGTTGCTAAGTAATGGCCTTGCTTAGCAGCTACAATTTTATCATCATAAGTAGCCAATACCTCAGTATCTTCTTTTACTTGTTGTATATAGGGTGCTCTAATAAATACAGCCTCAAAGTCTGATGTGACACCTTTAATTTCCATTGAGGCTTCAAAGCTTTCCTTTTGCCTACCAAATGCATTACGAGCGACTACCATATCCATTAACCCTAAATGGGCATCGTTTTGACCATCAATATCTGAAGCAAGTAAGATTAATCCAGCACAAGTACCGAAGATTGGTTTACCTGACTGACCGAATTTAACAAGAGAGTCAAAGAAGTCATACCGATCAATAAGACGACGCATCGTTGTACTCTCACCACCAGGTAAGATTAAACCATCAATTTCTTGTAACTGCTCTGGCCTTTTAATAACAACTGCTTCTTTACCACAAGCTTCTATAGATCGAACATGTTCTATAATAGCACCTTGTAGTCCTAATACACCAATTGTTGTCATCATAATACCCCTTTATTCACTACGATCTTGCATGCGGTCTTGTTCTTGTAAAGTAGACATTTCTAATCCTGGCATCGCAGTACCTAAATCTTTTGAAAGCTTTGCAATTAACTCATAGTCTTGATAATGAGTTGTCGCTTCAACAATTGAACGAGCAAACTTTTCAGGATTATCAGATTTAAAAATACCTGAACCAACAAACACACCATCAGCACCTAATTCCATCATTAGCGCTGCATCAGAAGGTGTTGCAATACCACCTGCTGCAAAGTTAACAACTGGTAAACGACCTTCTTCTTGAACTTGTAGAAGTAACTCATATGGTGCACCAGTTTCTTTTGCATAAACCATTAGTTCATCTTTAGCCATATTTTGAATTTGGCGAATTTGTGTTTGAACTTCACGCATATGACGAACCGCTTCTACAATATTACCTGTACCTGGTTCGCCCTTTGTACGTAACATAGATGCACCTTCGCCAATACGTCGCAAAGCTTCTCCTAAGTTACGGCAACCACATACAAACGGTACAGTAAAGTCATTTTTATCAATGTGATAGATATCATCAGCTGGTGTTAAAACTTCACTTTCATCAATATAATCTGCACCCATCGCTTCTAATACACGCGCTTCAACAATATGACCAATACGTGCTTTAGCCATGACAGGAATACTAACAGCATTTAAAACTTCTTCAGTAATCGTTGGATCTGCCATACGTGCAACGCCACCAGCAGCACGAATATCTGATGGTACTCGTTCTAAAGCCATAACCGCTACTGCTCCAGAAGCTTCTGCAATTTTAGCTTGTTCTGCATTGACAACGTCCATAATGACGCCACCTTTTTGCATTTCAGCCATCCCTCTTTTTACACGGTTCGTACCAACACTTGTTGACATTATAAAGTCCCCCTATCTTTTCTTGGCAAGGTTTTACTATTAAGTAAAAATCCCTTTAATACTATTAAATAGACCAACAAAGAAGTCGCCAATAGCTTGTAAAATTAGCATAAACCAATTTGAACGCTCGACTTCATCAGCCGTATAAACAGGTACTGAGATCGTTGCATCATCAGATGTTAAATTACCGTAATCGAGTTCCCCTTCATATGTTAACACTAATTGCCCAACTTCTAAACCTTCTTCTACAGGTGCTTCTAATGCACCCTCATCATTTAATACTTCTTCATCTAATTCTAATTGAACTGAGTAAAGGTCTTCTTCACCATTTTTAATCATTGATTCAATCGGTTCACCTGAAGCGATCTCTACTTCATTTTCTTTACCTTTAACAATAGATAGTGTTGATTCATCATCTACTTGATATCCTTCTTCATACAACATTTCTTTTGAAAAATGTTCAAAACCATAATCTAATATCTTTTGTGTTTCAGCAAATCGAGCTTCTACACTATCCGTTCTCATGACGACTGAAATTAGCCTTGTACCATCACGTTCTGCTGTACCTGTAAAAGTATAACCTGCTAATTCTGTGAATCCGGTTTTCAAGCCATCTAAGCCTTCATACGTATACTGTGCAATATGACCAGGCATTCCTGGTAACATCCAGTTGAAGTTTAACATTTCGTGCCCTTCAAATTCTTGAGTAGGTACACTCGAAACTTCTAGAGCTTCAGGATAATCATTAACAAGATTGTAAGCTAAAATCGCCATAGAGCGAGCAGATATTAAATTATCTGCATCTGGGTCTGTACCTTCAGGATAATTTTCTCCTAAGTGGCTATTAGATAAACCAGTTGAATTCACAAACTGAGCATCCGGTAAGCCCATATCTTCTGCTTTATCGTTCATCATTTGAACAAATTCGCCTTCAGAACCTGCAACTAATTCAGCTAAAGCAATCGATGTTGCATTATCTGAATAGATTGCCATTGCATCATACAATTCTTTAACCGTATATTCATGATCTAAGCGTAATCCTACACCAGAAAAGGTATTATTTGCGGAGATCGAAAAAGCATAATCGCTAATTTCTGTCGTTGTATCCCAACTAATCTCACCATTTTCCACCGCTTCTAAAACTAAATACTCTGTCATAACTTTAGTCATACTCGCTGGTGGTAATGCAATATCTGCATCTTTAGAAAATAATATATCTCCAGTTTCAGCATCTACTAAGATTGCTGATTCAGCTTCTGTATCAACTTCTGCTTGAGCTGTAACTGGTGTTCCTAATAATGACCCGAATAAAAAGACAGCCATTATAGTTATCATGATGAATTTCCTCGATTGTTTCATATTCTTTCCCCCACATTAATCTTAAAAATAATCTATTTGAATAGCTAATATTCACTATTGTTATTTAGGCTATTCCAACATTTATTATTATACAACATTTTCACTCTACTCACATCGGCTTTTATACTAAAAATTAAAAATGTGAAAATAGACTTAATATAAAAGGTATAAAACCTCCTGCTGCTCTTGAATCGATGAGTTTTCTTCACATTAAGAATTAGAGATTTGGGTGAATATTGATCGTAATAATAAGAAAATCCGAACGAATTCATCATAAATGAATTCGTTCGGATTATTGCAATTGGATATCGCTAGATTAACTGCTCCGTTTTTAAACAAGTACGGCTCCGCGCTCCTTGATAAGAAGAAGTACTGATCTATAAAACCTCGTCTATATATAAATCCCGCTCGTCTATTAGATTAATTATTTCTTTATTTTTAGACAGCCTAACATAGGGTCGTGTCGGATGCTTTTCATCTGTGAAAACAATCGTACCATAATCATTGTTTGATAACTTGACTTGAGTTCCGTTACTAAAATTAACAATCGTATTTACGATTTGATTTAGTACCTTCATATCAAGTTTATCTATATAGTCTTTAGTCATCTCTTCCACTACTTTATACGGCGATTGCTTCTGACGATAAATCCTCTCAGAAGTCATGGCATGAAACATATCACTAATTGCGATAATACTAGCAAATGGATGAATCTTATCATTTTGAACCCCCATTGGGTATCCAGATCCATCCAAACGTTCATGGTGTTGTAAGACGGAGATTTTTACATCTTTATGTACTGGTAAGTCTTCAATCATTCGGTATGATTCAATCGGGTGTTTTCTTACTTGTTCATACTCAGCATGTGTTAAACTCCGATCTAGCAAATACAATCCTTCTTGGTCTTTAAGCATTCCAATATCACTTAAGAAAGCAGCTAATGCAATATTTAATCGATCTTTTTCACTATAGCCTAGCTTTTTAGCTAAGAATGTAGCAATAACAGGCATAGACACGATGTGATAATAGAAGTAATTATTAGGATCATTATAGTGATACAATTTTAATAGAACATCGAGTTTGTTTTCACCTTGTTCTACTAGTGGATAAATCAATTGTCGGATCTTTTGAATATCAATTTTACTTCGATAGTCAAAGCCTTCAAACATTGCTTTCGTTTGTTTTACCACTTCTACATAGTGCTCATAAAAGGAAATAGGATCATCCTGCTGTTCTTTGTCTGGTTGATCGATCTTTTTCTCTGCTTCAAATGATTCACCGTTAACTAATTTATTCGCCACTTCAACTTCATAAACTCTAAACTTATTTAAAACTTGTAAGTGTATAGGCTCCACAACAGTGTGTTTTGGGATTAATGGAGTCAAAGTCTGACCCATGACATCTTTCGTTATTAGACAACCTGATACAAGCTGTTGTGGATGTACTTTCATAACCTAACACCTCTCGTATTAATTTTTACTTTATTCTTCACCTGATTCGTCATCGTTATTTAATTGTTCTTGCTCTTGTTCTGATTCTATTTCTTCATCATCTTCTTTTTCCACAGGGGCCACTGTTGCTACCGCTTCATCATCTGATAGTCTAATTAAACGGACACCTTGTGTATTGCGCCCTGTCATTGAAATAGACTCAGATGGCATACGAATCAATACGCCATCGACTGTAATAATCATTAAGTCTTCTTCTCCTGTTACAGGTTTAACGGCAACGACTTGACCGTTTCTAGGATTCAACTTACACGTTAAAATACCTTTACCACCACGGTTTTGCATACGGTATTCACTTTCAGGTGTACGCTTACCATAACCTTTTGAAGTTACAGTTAAAACATCCACACCTTCATTTAAAATTTCCATTGAAACCACTTCATCATCTTCATGTAAGGTTATCCCTTTAACGCCTGTAGCAGTACGTCCCATTACGCGAACATTCTTTTCATCAAAACGAATTAACAAGCCTTCTTGTGTACCGATCATAATTTGTTTGTCGCCATCCGTTAAGCGAACTGAGATTAATTCATCATCTTCTCGTAAATTAATCGCTCTCAAACCGCCTCGACGAATATTAGAAAACTGCTCTAAGGTTGTACGTTTGGATAAGCCGTTTTTCGTTGTGAAGAATAAATACCAATCATCTACAAATTCACGAACAGTAATAACAGCATTAACCCACTCGCCATTTTCAATTTCAATGACATTGACAAGAGGAATTCCTTTTGCTGTACGGCTAAATTCAGGAATTTCATATCCTTTAGCACGATAGACTTTACCTTTATTCGTAAAGAATAACAACGTATCATGAGTAGAAGTCGATAATAAATGCTCAACAAAATCCTCATCATGTGTATTCATACCTTGAATACCTCGACCACCTCTGTTTTGTGTTCGGTATGTTGTAGCCGGTAAACGTTTAACGTATCCTTTATGCGTTACAGTTATAACAACTGTTTCTTCTGGAATTAAGTCTTCATCTTCAATTAAATCAACACCGCCAACAACAATTTCTGTCCGGCGTTTGTCATTAAAACGCTCTTTTAGCTCTAACAACTCCTCACGAATAATATCTAAAACTTTTTGTTCGTCAGCTAAAATTGCTTTTAACTCCGTAATTAAGTCTGTTATTTCTTTATATTCATTTTCGATCTTTTCACGTTCTAAGCCTGTTAGACGTTGTAAACGCATATCTAAAATAGCTTGTGCCTGCTTTTCAGATAGGCCAAAGCGGCTCATTAACCCATCACGTGCAATATCAGTTGTTTGTGATTGACGAATTAGTTCAATAACTTCATCAAGATGGTCTAAAGCAATTCTTAAACCTGCTAATATATGGGCTCTAGCCTCAGCCTTATCTAACTCAAACTGAGTCCTTCTAATAATAACTTCTTTTTGGTGTTCTAGGTAGTGGCTTAATGTTTGCTTTAAGTTTAATACTTTTGGCTGACCACCCACTAACGCTAACATGTTAATTCCAAATGAAGTTTGTAGCGCTGTTTGTTTGTAAAGATTATTTAAAACAACATTTGGGTTCGTGTCGCGTCGAATTTCTATTACGACTCGTAAACCGTCACGGTCTGATTCATCACGTAAATCTGTAATTCCTTCGATCTTCTTATCGCGAACCAATTCAGCTATTTTCTCAATCAATCTAGCCTTATTAACTTGGAATGGGATTTCCGTTACGATAATACGTGATTTACCGTTAGCTTCTTCTTCAATGTCTGCTTTAGAACGTATTGTAATAGAACCTTTTCCAGTTTCAAACGCCTGTCTAATCCCGCTTCTTCCCAGGATTTGCCCACCAGTTGGAAAGTCTGGACCATGAATATATTCATCCATTAGCTCTTGAATAGTAATATCAGGATTTTCACTTAAAGCAAGTACACCATCAATGACTTCACCTAATTGATGTGGTGGTATATTCGTTGCCATTCCTACAGCAATTCCTGATGCTCCATTGACTAATAAATTAGGAAAACGTGCAGGTAATACAACTGGTTCTTTTTCAGTACCGTCATAGTTCTCTTCATAGTCTATTGTATTTTTATTAATATCTCTTAAAATTTCCATTGAAATCTTAGACATTCTAGCTTCCGTATAACGCATAGCAGCAGCAGAATCACCATCAACTGAACCAAAGTTCCCGTGTCCCTCTACTAACATGTAGCGGAAGTTGAAATCTTGTGCCATACGAACCATAGCCTCATATACAGCAGAATCACCATGTGGGTGATATTTACCGATTACTTCACCAACAATACGTGCTGATTTTTTATACGCTTTATCTGCATGCATTCCTAAATCATGCATAGCATATAAAATACGACGATGAACAGGCTTTAACCCATCTCGAACATCTGGTAGCGCACGCGACACAATAACACTCATCGCATAATCTAAAAATGATGTTCTCATTTCTTGGCTAATATTTATTTCTTGAACTTGAGGACGTTGTTGATCCAAAAGTAATTACCTCCCTAATCAGAAGAACATGATTACCTTATGATAAAGGCATCAAGGACTAACTGTTAAATATCTAAATTTTGTACGTATTGAGCATTTTGTTGTATAAAATCACGACGCGGTTCTACTTGATCACCCATTAATATTTCAAAGATTTCATCTGCTTCCATAGCATCTTGTAAATTTACTTGAAGTAATGTTCTTGATTCTGGGTTCATGGTTGTTTCCCATAACTGAGAGGGATTCATTTCACCTAAACCTTTATAACGCTGAAGACCTATTTTCGGCTGGCTTGGTAATTCATCGAATATTTTCTCCATTTCATGTTCATTGTAAGCGTAATAGAATTTCTTACCTTGAGTCATTTTGTATAAAGGTGGTTGTGCAATATAAATATACCCATGTTCAATTAACGGACGCATATAACGGTAGAAAAATGTTAATAACAATGTACGAATGTGTGCTCCATCTACATCTGCATCTGTCATAATAACAATTTTTTGGTAACGGGCTTGAGATACATCGAACTCTTCGCCGATTCCTGTACCTAAAGCTGTGATAATGGCACGAATCTCATTGTTAGATAAGATCTTGTCTAGTCTTGCTTTCTCGACATTTATAATTTTACCTCTTAAAGGTAAAATCGCTTGGAAATGTCTGTCGCGCCCTTGCTTTGCTGAACCACCAGCAGAGTCACCCTCTACGATGTATAGCTCGCCGATTGAAGCATCTTTAGAAGCACAGTCAGCTAACTTACCTGGTAAACTTGAAACTTCTAAAGCACTTTTCCTTCTTGTTACTTCACGAGCTTTTTTGGCAGCAATTCTTGCACGTGATGCCATCAACCCTTTTTCAACAATTTGTTTCGCTACTTTTGGATGCTCAAATAAAAATTGTGAAAATTTATCTGAGAAAATTTGATCTGTAATCGTACGAACTTCACTATTTCCTAATTTCGTTTTCGTTTGACCTTCAAATTGAGGATCTGGGTGTTTAACCGAAATAATAGCCGTTATACCTTCTCGAACATCATCGCCAATTAGATTAGGATCATTTTCTTTATAAAGATGATTTTTACGTGCGTAATCGTTAATAACACGAGTTAAAGCTGTTTTAAACCCTGATTCGTGCGTTCCACCTTCAGCTGTATTAATGTTGTTTGCAAATGAGTATAAATTGCTTGCAAAGCCATCGTTATACTGAATAGCAAACTCTACTGTGATTTCTTCTAATTCACTTTCACCATAAATTGGGTCGTGAAGAGTTTCACGCGTACGGTTTAAGTGTTCAACGTATTCAGATATTCCACCTTCATAATAGAATTCTTCACTAGTTGTTTCTTCTTCTCTAAGGTCTTCAATAGCAATTCTAAGTTTTTTATTTAAATAGGCTAATTCACGTGTACGATTTAAAAGTGACTCATAAGAATATTCTTGAGTTTCTGAGAAAATCTCTGGATCTGGTTTAAAACGTGTCTTTGTACCTGTGATTTCTGTGTCTCCGATTACAGTTACTTCTTCATTTGGAACACCACGTGTATAGCTTTGAAAATAAATCTTTCCATCACGATGGACATATACTTCACATTCACTTGATAATGCGTTAACGACTGAAGCACCTACACCATGGAGACCACCTGAAACTTTATAAGAACCACCATCGAATTTACCACCAGCGTGTAATACAGTCATAATAACTTCAAGTGCTGGCTTTTTAGCTTTTTGATGTAAATCAACAGGAATCCCACGGCCATTGTCTGTCACGGTAATACTGTTATCTTCTCCAATTTCAATATCAATTGAATCACAATAACCAGCTAAAGCTTCATCGATACTGTTGTCAACCACTTCCCATACTAAGTGATGTAAACCTCTCTCACTAGTTGAACCGACATACATCCCTGGTCTTTTTCTAACAGCTTCTAAGCCTTCTAATACTTGAATTTGACTTGCACCGTAATCTTGTTGATTTAGATTATCTTCCATTGACATTTTCTCACCTTCATTTTCCATAATGGTCTTACATACCTTTATTCAGGCGTATCTTCAGTTACCTCATCTATTTGATCTAATATATTTGATATTTGTGCACGTTTATTTAGAGTTGACACAGATAAAGAACTGAAATATATATGATCAACCGTTATAACAATCGATTTAGGCTCTTCATATTCAACTTCTGTTACATTCCCATTTTTCCGTTGATTAAAAATCATTTCTTCAACAATTGAAGAAGAACTATATAAATTATAATCTATAATTGAAACAACTTCTTCTGCACGAATGACATGTTCATCGCCAATATGTATAAACAACAGCTAACCTCACCTTTCTCATAACAACTGTCCGTTGTGAATATTAAATATTTCGGCTTGATTTAATGTTTCATGGTGAATACCACTAATACTAGTCGTTGTAACAAATGTTTGGACCTTACCTTGAATTGTATTTAATAAATGTGATTGTCTTTGGTCATCTAGTTCACTTAATACATCGTCTAATAAAAGAATGGGATATTCGCCGACTTCATGTTTAATTAATTCGATTTCTGCTAATTTTAATGAAAGGGCTGTTGTTCTTTGTTGTCCTTGAGAACCATAAGTTTGAACATTACGATCATTAACAAAGAAAAATAGATCATCACGGTGTGGGCCAGCTAAAGTAGTACCCCGTTCAATTTCACGGTCTTCTATGGAGTCATGATGAGAGGTATATGTCTCTATTATTCTCTCCAAATTAATGTCTTCTGATACATCAATAGATGCGTCATAACTAATAGTTAATTGCTCCAAACCTCTACTAATTCCTTTATGAATTGGCAGAGCCCATTCTCTTAATTTCTTCAAAAACTCAAGCCTTCTCTCTAAAACTATACTTCCATGTTCAATTAATTGATCCGTTAACACTTTTAACATGGTTCGATCTGTCTGTTTTTGTCGCTGTAAGTCTTTTAATAGTGCATTTCGTTGTTTTAATATTTTTTGATATTGGCCTAAATGATAAATATAAATAGGTTTTATCTGACCAATTTCCATATCTATAAATTTTCGCCGTTCTTGTGGACTACCTTTTACTAAATTAAGATGTTCAGGTGCAAACATGACAACATTTAATGATCCAATATAATCGCTTAAACGTTTTTGTTCGATGTGGTTAAATTTTGCTTTTTTTCCTTTTTGAGAGAAGATGAGCTCTAAAGGAAAAGAACGGTTCCGTTTAAACACACTACCTTTTATTTTACCATAATCAGAGTCCCATTTTATTAATTCTTTATCTTTAGACGTACGATGTGATTTCGTAAAGGCTAAAACATAAATAGATTCCATGAGATTTGTTTTACCTTGGGCATTTTCACCTATAATGACATTAATTTGATTATCAAACTTTAACGATAATTCATCGTAATTACGGTAATTCTTAATAGCTAATTCCTTGATATACATAATGGGACCCCTAGTCTTTATGTTTAATTTTCTTTTGTTACAATAAAAGTACCGATATCCTCAACTTCGACTTGGTCATTAATTTTTAATTTTCGCCCTCGTCTTTGGTCTTGTTCTCCATTTACATAAACAGCAACATCTTGTAAGAGTAACTTCAACATACCACCAGACTCTACAATGTTAGCTAGCTTTAAAAATTGTCCTAACGTTATTTCATCTGTTTGGATCTCAATCGCCTCAGCCATATTGTCACCTTCTTAATTTTAGTTTCTACTGTAGAATTTCCCTAACTATATATTTTACTAAAGATTAGCCTATAAGAAAAGAAACTGAGCCACCAGAGTTAGAATAGTTCTCTTGGCTCAGTTCCATATTTAAAATTTAATATGTTCTTACCGGTGTAATTAACTGTAAAATTTGCTCCTCTTCATCCATTGGTTCAATGATGAACGGACGCATAGCACCAGTAAACTGGATTTTTATTTCCTCTGCATCAATCGCTCTTAATGCATCGATCATATATTTAGCGTTAAACGAGATCTTTAATTCCTCACCTGAAATAGAATTCGTATTTAACGTTTCTTCTGCTGTTCCAATTTCAGGAGAGTTACTAGTTATTTCAATCGCATTCTGTTCCTTAGTAACAAGTTTAACGATATTATTCCGATTATCTTTAGCTAAAAGGCTCGCACGGTCGATCGTTTGCATTAGTTCTTTTGAATTTACTTGTACTTCCGTTTTACTTTGCTCAGGAATTAAACGAGATGTTTCTGGATAATTACCATCTAGTAAACGCGATAAGAAGAATAAATGCTTGGTTCTAAATAATATTTGGTTATCAGAAACACTAATTTGTATTGTATCTTGTGATTCATCTAATATTTTATTCAATTCCCCTAAACTTTTACCTGGAATTACAATGTTTTTAAATGACAACGTTTCTGTATTTTCATTCATTGCAATTTTTCTTGATGCTAGACGATGACTATCTGTTGCAACTAATTCTAATTGATTATTTTCTAATTTAAAATGAACCCCAGTTAAAATTGGTCGCGTTTCAGATGTTGATACAGCGAAATTAGTTTGTCTAATTAATGTTTTTAATAGATCTGTTTGAATATGAAAGCTGTTTTCTGTTTGCAATATTGGTAATTGTGGATATTCTTCTGGATCTTGTCCATTTAATTTAAACTCAGCTTTTCCAGAGCGAATCGTTATATTAAGTTCACCATCTGCTTCAATTTCTACTAAATCTTCAGGTAACTTTTTGATAATATCTGGTAAAAATTTAGCCTGAACAACAACTTTACCTGGAATCACTTCATGAATGTGGACTATTCCATCTTCTTCTTTTGGAATGATAGATTCAATTGTAATGTCTGAATCACTACCTGTTAATTTCATTTCATTTTCATTTGCTTCTAATTTCATTCCAGAAAGAATAGGGATCGTGGTTTTAGGTGAAATAGCTCTCATGACATTTTGAATACTTTGCATTAATTGGTCTCGATTGATGACGATTTTCATAAGGCCCTCCTATTTTATATTTCTCATATATATTTATTTTTTTATAAATAAAATAGTCTTAATAGTAATAGAGCATGTGAATATGTGGAAAAGTAGAGTTTTGTTTAGTGCTGAAGGGTTATCCACATGTGTATAAGTTGTTTGTACCTGTGTAACAGTTATTCACATTGTTAACAAATGATTTAGTTTGATTTAATTTGTTCTGTTAACTCATCAATTTCTCTTTGTAGCTGTAGATCTTCTGATATCATTTTTGATATTTTTTCATGAGCATGAATAACAGTCGTATGATCACGTCCACCAAACTCTTCGCCAATCTTAGGTAGCGAAAAGTCTGTAAGCTCTCGAGCTAGATACATAGCGATTTGTCTAGGGAATGCAACTGATTTTGTTCGCTTTTTAGCTGCGAAATCTTCTAATTGAATGTTAAAACGACTAGCAATCATTTCTTGAATGCCTTTAATTGTAATTTCTTTTGGTTTTTTGTTTGGCACAATATCTTTTAAAGCATTTGCAGCTAATGAAGCATCGATATCCTCGTTAACTAATGATGAATAAGCGACTACTCGAATTAAAGCACCTTCTAACTCTCTAATATTAGTGTCAATTTGATTGGCAATATAAAGCATGACTTCATTAGGAATATCTAACCCATCAGCTTTTGCTTTCTTCCTTAAAATCGCAATTCTTGTCTCTAAATCAGGTGGTGTAATATCAGTTATTAATCCCCACTCAAAACGTGAACGTAAGCGATCTTCAAGTGTTGGAATCTCCTTAGGTGGTCGATCACTTGATATAACAATTTGTTTATTGTCTTCATGCAACGAGTTAAAAGTGTGGAAAAATTCCTCTTGTGTTTGTTCTTTTCCAGCTAGAAATTGAATATCATCTATTAATAGTACATCAACGTTACGATACTTGTTTCTAAAATCAATTGTTCTATTATCTCGAATAGAGTTAATAAATTCATTTGTAAACTTCTCAGATGATAAGTAGACAACCTTTGCATCAGGATTATGTTCAATAACGTAATGCCCAATTGCATGCATTAAATGAGTTTTACCTAACCCTACTCCTCCATATATAAATAAAGGGTTATAGGCTTTAGCTGGTGCTTCTGCTACAGCTAAGGAAGCCGCGTGAGCAAAGCGGTTTCCAGATCCAATAACAAAGGTTTCAAACGTATATTTAGAGTTAAGCATCGTCTTAGAATTTTGATCATTCGCTTTTGGATGATTTAGTTTTTTGATCGGTTGGTTGACGGGTTCTTCATTATCTTCATTCTCAGGAATAATAAATTTAGGTGTTAAACGTGAACCAGTTAAATCGAAAACAGTTTCTGAAATTAGTGCAGCATAACTGTTTTCTAACCAATCCCTTGCAAATTCATTAGGCGCAATAATATAAATGTGTTCATTTTCAATTGATTTAGCTTCAGTTGATTTTAACCAAGTATCAAAGCTAGGTTTGCTTATTTTCTTCTCTAATTCAGCTAGTGTTTGATTCCAAATTTCAGAGATGTTTTGCAAACAATTACACATCCTTTCTGGCTGGGTCTGTAAAGCGAATTTAAATAACAACAATAGGCTATATCAGAGTCTTTTGATTAAATCGTGAATGAAAAAGGGTTGTGGATTATTTAAATATGTATATATATGATATTATAACATTTATCGACAATATCCACACGCATGTTTATAAACTTATAAATAGCTTGTGTATCTTTATTCACATACTATCCACAGTTTGTGGAAAACAATACTACATCTATCCACTTATCCACGGTAAAAACAATATAATCATATCAAATAAGTTCGTTAGTTTCAATGGGGGATAGGAGTTATCCACACTAAAAACAAGGCTGTTAACGATTATTATCCACAGCACTGAAGTTTGTGGTTAATTTATAAAGTTGGGTGTGGACAAAAAGGAAGCTGATCTATTTTGTTAAACTGGGGTTGTGGATAATAAAAATTGAAGCAGGTAATTGAGTTATTGAAAGAATTACGTTATAATAAGAGGCGGTTTGTCTGTTGACATTCAATGCAAAATTTTAATATACTAAGTCTTGACTGCTTATGGTTTTTAGTAAGTTTGTCTAATAGCAGGAGGTGTAGATTCATGAAACGCACTTATCAACCAAATAATAGAAAGCGTAATAAAGTACATGGCTTCCGCGCACGTATGTCTACAAAGAACGGAAGAAAAATTCTAGCGCGTCGCCGTCGTAAAGGAAGAAAAGTTCTTTCTGCCTAGACCACTGAAGCAATATCAGTGGTCTTTTTTCTAGGTAGATAAGGAGTATAAACTTCTATTATAAATGCAAATAGGCCTCTGGATACGGCTATAACGCATGAAAGAGGCAAGTTTTCTTTATAGTAAAATGCTTTAGCATTAACTAGATGGGAAGATCATGTTTGAAAAAAGCTTATCGAGTAAAGAAAAATGAAGAATTTCAACAAATATTTAAAGAGGGCCATTCCTTTGCTAATCGACAATTAGTAATTTATACATTAAATAAGGAAGGGCAATCTCATTTACGAGTAGGGTTTTCAGTAGGAAAGAAAATCGGCAATGCTGTTACACGTAATCAAATAAAACGTTATTTGCGTCAAGCATTTATCGATTTAGACCCATATATAAAGCCCGATTATGATTATATTATTATTGCACGGATCCCAACTAGAAGCATGGGCTATCATGAAATTAAAAGCAGTTTAAATCATTTATTGAAGAAAACGAAAAAATTTCGTCAATAAAAAGTAAATAATTATATAGTACGAGCTTTCGAATAATGCTAAAATACGGTAGTGAAACAAGCATTGTTTTGTAATGGAAGGAAAGTTAGGAGGAACACGAAGTGCGTAAAAGGCTGTTACTAGTTGGTTTGTTAATTGCCATGGCAACTTTATTATCAGGTTGTTTTGAAATCAATGAACCAATTAACGCTGAAAGTGAAGGGATATGGAATAGTTTTTTCGTATACCCATTATCATTTTTAATCACATATATTGCTGAAGATATTTTTAATCATGGATTTGGATTAGCGATTATTATTGTTACAATTCTATTAAGAACATTAATATTACCCTTAAATATTAAACAATTAAAATCGTCTCAAGCGATGCAATTAATTCAACCCGAATTAAAAGAGGTCCGTGAAAAGTATTCATCAAAAGATGCTCAAACACAACAAAAGCTACAGCAAGAAACAATGGCGTTATTCCAACGTCACGGGGTAAACCCATTAGCTGGGTGTTTACCGATCTTAGCTCAAATGCCGATTTTAATTGCATTCTACCATGCAATTGTTAGGACTGAGGAAATTAGTGAATATGGTTTCTTATGGTTCCAGTTAGGTGAACCAAGTGTGATCCTAGCTTTTATTACTTTTGCAACGACATTCATTCAGCAAAAGATTATGATGGCAGGAACACCTGCAGCAGATAACCCACAAATGAAAATTATGTTATACTTGTTACCAGTTATGATTGGTGTGTTTGCATTGTTCTTCCCAGCAGCATTAGCATTGTACTGGGTAGTAGGTAACTTCTTTATGATTGCTCAAACACTATTAATTCGTCGTCCAATGATGAGAGAATTTGAAAAGAATAATGGAGGAACGAACAAGTGAGAGAAATAACGGCTAGTGGTCAAACAGTTGAAGAAGCAAAAGAAAACGCCCTTAATCAATTAGGTTTAGAAGAAGATCAAGTAAATGTTGAAGTTATTGATGAAGGTAAAAAAGGGCTTTTAGGTGTATTTGGTGCTAAACGTGCGTATGTAAAAGTTCAAGAAAAACCTGACTTAATTAGTGAAGGTCAATCTTATCTTCAAAATGTCGCTAATCAAATGGGTGCTGAAGGTACAGAAGTTCACGTGATTGAAAATGAAGAAGAAGTCACGTATGAATTAATTGGCCCTAAGATTGGTTTACTCATTGGAAAAAGAGGCCAAACGATTAACGCACTTCAGTATTTAACAAGCTTAGTAGTTAATCAAAATAAAGATTTATATTTTACTGTTGTTGTAGATGCTGAGGGGTATCGTGAAAGAAGAAAAGAGACGTTAGAGAACTTAGCCAACAATTTAGCTAAAAAGGCACAGAGAATTAATGAGGAAGTTCAAATTGAACCAATGCCTTCATTTGAACGTAAAATTATTCACACTGCTCTTCATGACCACAGCGAAGTATCAACTTATTCAGATGGTAAAGATCCTAACAGAAGAGTTGTGATTCGTCCAAACAGCTTATCATAAAAAAAGTAGCTAACCTATAAAAATGGGTTAGCTACTTTTTTATAGTTATGATTTCTAAAAACAGCACAAATGGTCATCCTAGGATTAATAATAACTTGACTAATAAGTCAGCTTAATACCATTTATATCCTTCTATATTTCTTTTCTTTTAAAGGTTTTTATGATATTGTTTTTTAGTTAGGTAATTGCTAAATAAAGGGGTGAAGGCCATGGAAAATGATACGATTGCGGCAGTTTCAACACCAGCTGGAGAAGGGGCAATTGCTATCGTCCGACTGAGCGGGGATGAAGCTGTCTCCATTACAAATCAACTATTTACATCAAAAGATTTAAGGCATGTAGATTCGCATACGATTCATTATGGAAAATTGATGGATCCTAAAACAGAAGAAAAAGTAGAAGAAGTCATGGTCTCAATTATGAAGGCACCTAAAACCTTCACCCGTGAAGATATAATAGAGATTAATTGTCACGGTGGCATGGTTTCTGTAAACCGTGTGCTACAGCTTGTTTTAAGAGAAGGAGCACGTTTAGCTGAACCAGGTGAGTTCACTAAAAGAGCCTTTTTAAATGGACGTATTGACTTATCGCAAGCTGAAGCTGTTATGGATTTAATTCGTTCGAAAACTGACCGAGCGATGTCTGTTGCATTAAAACAAATGGATGGAAGGTTATCCAATCTAATCCGTGACTTACGCCAACAATTAATTGAGACGGTTGCACATGTCGAGGTTAATATTGATTATCCAGAGTACGATGATGTTGAAGAGATGACACATGATCTCTTAGAAGAACGCACTCGGTATGTAAAAAGCGAAGTTCAATCTTTACTACTAACAGCGAAACAAGGGAAAATTTTACGTGAAGGGATTGCAACTGCAATCATTGGGAAACCTAATGTTGGAAAGTCTTCATTAATGAATATATTAGCACACGAAAATAAAGCAATTGTTACTGATATACCCGGAACAACGCGTGATGTCATTGAAGAGTACGTTAACGTGCGCGGTGTACCGTTAAGATTAATTGATACAGCGGGGATTCGTGAAACAGAGGATATTGTTGAGAAAATTGGTGTAGAACGATCGAGACAGGCACTTCAAGATGCAGACTTAATCTTACTCGTATTAAATGGTAATGAACCACTTAGTGAAGAAGATGCTGCTTTATTTGAAGCGGCTAAAGACCTTGATATCATTGTGACCGTTAATAAAACAGATCTTGATCAAAAGATTGATATGAATGAGGTGTCACAAGCTGCGAACGGTGCACCAGTTATTACGACTTCTTTAATTGAAGAACAAGGAATTGATGAGTTAGAACAGGCCATTGCGGATACATTTTTCGATGGTGAATTAGATCATGGTGATTTAACTTACGTTTCGAACGTTCGCCATATTCAATTATTAGAACAAGCAGATGATGCGTTAAATGATGCTTTGAATTCGATGGAGATGGGAATGCCATTGGATTTGGTGCAGATTGATATAACAAGATCGTGGGAGCTCTTAGGTGAAATTATAGGTGAAGATGTGCATGAATCACTCATCGATCAGTTATTTTCTCAATTCTGTCTTGGGAAATAAATGGAATAAACTGAACAAAAGGAGGTTATCGTTATGTATGATGCAGGACGTTATGATGTGATCGTCATTGGTGCAGGGCATGCAGGTGTAGAGGCTGGATTAGCAGCAGCTAAACGCGGTGCTAAAACGTTAATGCTTACGCTAAACTTAGACCTTATTGCATTTATGCCATGTAACCCATCTGTTGGTGGGCCAGCTAAAGGTGTAGTCGTTAGAGAAATTGATGCACTTGGTGGTCAAATAGGGAAAACAATCGATAAAACCCATATCCAAATGCGTCTTTTAAATACGAGTAAAGGCCCTGCTGTTAGAGCTTTACGTGCTCAAGCAGATAAGGTACTTTATCAGCAAGAAATGAAGCGTGTTATTGAACAACAAGAAAACTTAACGTTAAGACAAGGTATGGTAGAAGAATTAATTATTGAAGATGGCGTTTGTAAAGGGGTAAAAACGGAAACGAAAGCATGTTATTATGCAGATCAAGTTATTGTCACAACTGGCACATTTATGCGCGGGAAAGTGTTAATTGGAGACATTGAATATGAAAGTGGTCCAAATAACCAACGTCCAACAATTACTTTATCTGAACAGTTAGAGAAATTAGGGATTGATTTAGTTAGATTCAAGACTGGTACACCAATGCGAGTCAATTCTCATACGATTGACTATTCAAAAACTGAAATTCAACCAGGTGATGAAGAGCCACGTGCTTTTTCATACGAAACGACAGAATTTATTACTGATCAAATACCTTGCTGGTTGACGTATACAGGAGAAGTAACCCACCAAATTATTGATGATAACTTAGCGACCTCAGCGATGTATTCTGGGGCTGAGCGTGGGACTGGACCAAGATATTGTCCGTCCATTGAAGATAAAATTGTACGTTTTAACGATAAGCCACGTCATCAAGTATTTCTAGAGCCAGAGGGAAGAAATACAGATGAAATTTATGTTCAAGGTTTATCAACATCTTTACCAGAGTATGTACAGAAAAAAATGCTTGAAACTGTACCAGGACTAGAAAACGCTGAAATAATGCGTGCTGGCTATGCAATTGAATATGACGCGGTTGTACCAACACAACTATGGCCGACACTTGAAACGAAGAATATTGCTGGCTTATTTACCGCGGGTCAAATTAATGGAACGAGTGGTTATGAAGAAGCAGCAGGTCAAGGTCTTATGGCTGGAGTCAATGCAGCTGCTAAAGCATTAGGAAAAGAAACATTAATTCTAGATCGTTCTCAAGCTTATATCGGTGTCATGATTGATGATTTAATAACGAAAGGAACTGATGAACCTTACCGATTATTAACTTCACGTGCTGAATATCGCTTATTATTACGTCACGATAACGCTGATTTACGTCTTACGGATATTGCTTATGACATGGAATTAATTACAGAAGAGCGTTATGCACAATTTAACCGTAAAAAAGAGCTTATTCAACAAGAGATCGGCCGTTTAACAGAGGATCGGATTAAACCGACAGATGAAATTCAGAACATGATAGAAGAAATCGGTGGTTCACGATTGAAAGATGGTATATTAGCAGTTGATTTATTGCGCCGTCCAGAAGTGAAATATGAAACCATTAAACGTATGACACCACCTGAAATTGAACTTCCAGATGATGTAGAGGAGCAAGTAGAAATTCAAGTTAAATATGAAGGATATATCAAGAAATCGAATCAACAAGTTGAAAAAATGCGTAAAATGGAAAATAAAAAAATTCCTGATTCCATTGATTATGATGAAATTAGTGGCCTAGCAACAGAAGCGAAAGACCGCTTAAAGAAAGTTCGTCCACTTTCGGTTGGGCAGGCTTCACGTATTTCAGGCGTTAATCCAGCTGACATCTCGATTTTACTTGTTTATTTAGAACAAAGTACTAAATCAAAAACAGCTGCTAATGAATAGAGGGTGCTTATGAACGAACTACAATTTCAATCCGCATTAAAAGAATATGGAATAGAGTTAGATGATAGTCAGTTGAATCAATTTAACCTTTACTATGAAACATTAGTAGAGTGGAATAATAAAATGAATTTAACAGCCATTACAGATCAGAAAGAAGTTTATTTAAAACATTTTTTTGACTCAATTTCTGCAGCATTTTATTATGATTTTGCTTCAAAACCTTTATCTATTTGTGATGTTGGAGCAGGAGCGGGGTTTCCGTCAATCCCGCTCAAAATTGTTTTCCCTCATTTAAAAATAACCATTGTTGATTCATTGAAAAAACGAATCACCTTTTTAAACCATTTAGCTGAGCAATTGGAATTAAACGACGTGGCATTTTATCATGATCGTGCCGAGACTTTTGCTAAAAATAAACTGTTTAGAGAATCATTCGATGTTGTGATTGCAAGAGCTGTCGCTAGAACTTCAGTATTAAGTGAACTGTGCATACCATTAGTTAAAGTGGATGGTTCATTTATTATGATGAAAGGGCCTAACATTGATGAAGAGTTACAAACAGGGAAACTAGCTATTAAAACATTAGGTGGGGAGCTATTAGACAATAGCCGTTTTAATTTACCAATAGAGGACAGTGAACGACACATTGTTCATGTTGAAAAAGTACGAATTTCACCTAAGAAATATCCGCGTAAACCGGGCACACCAAACAAGGAACCAATTGAGTAGATCAAGAAAATTGTTGATATTTGCCAAATCAGCACGAAAGAATGTAGCCAACTTTTACTTTATATTCACTCTATATTTATGGTAATATAAAAGTAGAGTGAGAGCGGTATAGAATAGAAGTGGGAGTATATACTATGCTTTTCAATGAAATGTTTCACGTGAAACATTTCATTTTTTACATAGATTATGAGAGAGTTGTAGAAGGTAGGTGCCAACTGAATGAGTTCGCTTAGTAGATTGTTTGGCAAAAATGAAGCTAAAGCAACAGAGGAACAGAGTGACATCCAGACTAACGAAGTACTAGAGATAGAAGTTAGTAAGATTCAGCCAAACCAATATCAACCAAGAACAATATTTGATGAAGAAAAGATTTCTGAGTTAGCACAAACAATTCATACACATGGTATGATCCAGCCGATCGTTGTACGTAAGTTAGAAGATGAGGATGCTTATGAACTGATTGCTGGTGAAAGACGATGGCGTGCAGTATCTTCATTAGAATGGGAAACGATTCCTGCAATTGTTAAAAACATGACAGATACGGAAACAGCATCTGTCGCTTTAATTGAAAACTTACAGCGTGAAGAATTAACGGTTGTTGAAGAAGCTATTGCATATGACCAACTTCTTCATACACACGGTTTAACGCAAGAAGCTTTAGCGCAAAGGCTAGGGAAGAGCCAATCAACCATTGCTAACAAATTGCGTCTGTTAAAGCTTCCGAGTGTTGTCCAACAAGCATTGTTAAATAAACAAATTACAGAAAGACACGCAAGAGCACTAATATCCTTAAAAGACGAAGAATTACAAGAAAAAGTACTAACTTTTATTATAGAAGAACAACTAAATGTGAAACAAACTGAAGAGCGGGTCCAACAATTATTAAACCCGGATCAGGAACAAGATAAAGAAAAGAAAAAACGTAAACCAACTATACAGGGTGTTAATAAAGATGTCCGAATCGCACTAAACACAATTAGACAGTCATTGAACATGGTGCAAGACACAGGAATGGATGTAGAAACTGAAGAAGAAGATGTCGATGATTATTATCAAATCACTATTAAAATCCCGAAAAAATAAACGTTTTATTGCAATTCCCCATCTTTTTTATAAAAGATGGGTCTTTTTTTCTAGCATATAACATATTACTATTGACTGTTTCATGATAAAATAATAGATATTGAAATATATAATAGGGCAGGTGACAATATGGGGAAAGTCATTGCCATCGCAAACCAAAAAGGTGGCGTAGGTAAAACGACAACAGCAGTGAACCTTAGTGCTTGTTTAGCTAATTTAGACAATAAAGTACTACTTATTGATATAGATCCCCAAGGAAATGCCACGAGTGGTGTGGGAATTAATAAAAGGGATATGGAAACATGTATATATGATATTTTAATTGAAGAAGAAGATGCTAAGTCTGTGTGTGTTCCATCAAAAGTACCTAACTTAGATGCAATTCCAGCAACAATTCAATTAGCTGGTTCAGAAATAGAGTTAGTCCCGACTATTTCAAGAGAACTTCGATTAAGGAAGGCTATAGAAGGTATCAGAAATGAATATGATTATATCATTATTGATTGCCCACCATCATTAGGGTTACTAACATTAAATGCTTTAACTGCAGCAGATAGCGTCATTATCCCGGTGCAGTGTGAATATTACGCATTAGAAGGATTGAGTCAATTATTAAACTCTGTAAGACTAGTACAACGTCGTTTGAACCAAAACCTTCAGATTGAAGGGGTGTTATTAACGATGTTAGATGCTAGAACAAATCTTGGTCTTCAAGTAATAGAAGAAGTTAAAAAGTATTTTCAGGATAAAGTGTTCCATTCAGTCATCCCAAGAAATGTACGTCTAGGTGAAGCGCCAAGTCATGGAGAGCCTATTATCCAATATGACTCTAAATCTAAAGGGGCAGAAGTATATAGTGATCTAGCGAAGGAAGTGATGGCGAATGGCCAAAGGGTTGGGTAAAGGATTAAATACAATTTTCCAAGAAGTTGATTATTATGAAGAGTCGGTTCAGGAAATTGAGTTAAAAGATTGTCGTCCAAATCCATATCAACCAAGGAAAGTATTTGACACTGAGGCAATTGAAGAGCTAAAGGATTCAATAGTTCAACACGGTGTTTTACAGCCAATTATTGTACGTAAAGGGATAAAGGGATATGAAATTGTTGTAGGCGAAAGACGTTTCCGTGCTTCTAAAGAAGCGGGTTTAACAACTATCTCAGCAGTCGTTAGGGAACTGTCTGATGAGCAGATGATGGAACTCGCTTTACTCGAAAACCTACAACGCGAGGATTTAAATCCAATCGAAGAGGCAGAAGCTTATGATCGATTAATTAACGAACTAAAGATCAAACAAGATGAACTTGCAAGGCGACTTGGAAAAAGTCGTCCGCATATTACTAATATGGTTCGTTTACTATCATTACCTGAAAGAGTCAGAGCTATGGTTAACAGTAAGGAATTAACCATGGGGCACGCCCGCGCTTTGTTATCAATTAAAGATGAAGATCAGTTGATGTTAGTAGCAGAGAAAGTACGAAAAGAAGGCTTAAATGTAAGGCAAACTGAACAGCTTATTACGAAGTTGAATGATAAACCGAAGAAAAAGGCTAGTGAAAAGAAAGATGTATTTATTACTTCAAAGGAAAATGAACTGCAAGAAAGATTAGGAACCGGCGTTAGTATTCAACAAGGTAAGAAAAAAGGAAAAATTGAAATTGAATATTTCGATCACGAAGATTTAGATCGAATTATCGACCTTTTAATTCAAGAGAAATCTTAGTCTTTGAGCTATAGTCTATCCTTAAATAAGGATAGACTATTTTTACAGATAGGGAATAATATAAGTGAAATTGCACCTCAGACTATACTGTTTAAGGTTTTGAATAGAGCGAGCCTTCACTACATATTTTAAATGTTTCACGTGAAACATTTTGCTTGGGTGAGAATTGTATGTTTCACGATCTGATCAGGTACTAATTTATATTTATAATCGAAATCAAGTGCCTCCTTTACTAGTTCATAAAGTAGAATCGCTATTAATTGCACACAGAGTAAGTTTGTTCTCTTTATTTTTTTGCAAACAGCTCAGCAGAGAGGGTGTGTTTTATTTGTTTTTAAAATGTTTCACGTGAAACATTTTAAGTTTGTTAATAAAAAGATGAAAGTGTGGTGGAATGTTTGGAGCTGCTTGGACCAATTGTTAACGGTATAGGGATTATAATTGGTACGTTATTCGGACTGTTTTTTAGTAGAATTCCAGAACGTTTTAAAGAGACTATCATGAGTGGAATTGGTTTAACAGTGATAATTATAGGTTTATCAATGGGATTAGCGTCTGACCGAATTATAGTGATTTTATTAAGTTTGTTAACGGGTGCAGTGATCGGTGAATTGTTTGATTTAGATGAAAAGTTAAATCGTCTGGGCGCATATATTGAAGCAAAATTCAATAAAGATGGTAAAAATGAATCTAAGATCTCCGAAGGGTTTGTAACAGCATCCTTAATCTTTGTAATTGGTGCATTAGCAGTAGTTGGCGCATTAGATAGTGGTTTAAGAGGAGATCATGAAATATTATACACAAAAGCATTAATTGATGGATTTGTTGCACTAGTTTTAACAACTACTTTAGGAATTGGTGTTATTTTTTCAGCAGTGCCAGTTGTACTATATGAAGGTGGAATTGCGTTATTTGCAACACAAATCGACAAGTTCATTCCTGAAGATTTACTTGAGTTGTTTATTGAAGATATGACAGCTACAGGCGGATTGTTAATTGTAGCTATTGGTTTAAATTTACTTAAAATTACACAGATAAGAGTGGCTAACTTGTTACCTAGCTTATTAACTGTAGGTATTGTTTTATATGTTTATATTCAAATAGAATCTATGCTTTAAATTAATATAAGTGTTAATGGTGTCTGAACATCTTGATTTTGTCAGGGGATTGACTAAGAAGCCCTCATTTCAAGTGAAACTAAGTGCGATAAGTTTATACTATATTCTATTTCCGGATAAACTTTGATTATAAAATGAACAGACTTAATCTTATGATAGTGACCCTTATATAAAATAGGCCTTCTCCAAAATTAAAGGGGGTGGCCTATTTTAATGTCACACTTCTGTCTTTGTTAAAAAGGATTTGTCATTCAATGACGTTACTTTTAATTTGTTTTTCCTTTTAAGTCTTGAGTCTAAAAGTGAAATAGCCTGGGCAAAAGTTTCGGACATTTCCATGATATGAGAGAGTCTAGTGCTCTGTAAAACAGCTAATTGAAGAAATCCGCCAGTATTAACGAAGCCTTTAACATTTAAGTCACCAACAGGAGGGATTTGTTTATTAAAGGCCGCACCAGGTTCTAAACCACCATTGCCAATTTTAAATGTTTTAATTTGGTCCGTCTGACCTAAAGCTGCATCAATCGCTATAATAAAGGGGTTATTATGGTGTTTATTGATGTAAGTTAATGAAGATTGTATGTTTTTTGCATGGACTGGTTCTTTAAGTGTTCCAAATATATGAAAGTGTTTTATTAGTTTAGCTTGTAGTAGTGTGCCAGTTAAAGGACCAAAACTATCACCTGTTGACCGGTCAGTTCCGATAAAAAGTAAGATAATCTCGTTGTAGTTCTTTGGGAGTGCATCTTCTAATACATTAGCAATCTTCCAACTTACTAGCCTTTCCTCACAGTGAAAAGAACTTGGACAATCATTAGTTAAATTAGACATAGATTTATCTCCTTAATCATACTTTTTAATAGTATATGGATAAGCTTTGTATTTTATACTTAGAACTCACTGGAGGATCAATATGATAAGAGGTATTCGTTGGATCGGTTTAATTATTGCAACTATGGTTGGGGCAGGTTATGCATCTGGACGTGAAATATGGGAGTTTTTTGGTCATGAAAGTAGTTTAGCTATTAGTATTTTTACAATATTATTCATTATTAGCTGTCATGTCATTTTGACGGTTAGCTATGAACTGAGAACAAAACATTATATGCCACTATTGCAAATGGTATTAGGAGAGAGAGCAGCTAAAGTTTATGATTGGTGTATTTTACTTTACTTATTTACGACGCTGTTTGTAATGATTTCGGGTAGTGGGGCAGCGGTGTCAATGTTTGACCTACCATTTATTGTTGGAGTAATGATTATGGTATTAGGTTTACTTCTAATTATTCCAAGAGGGATGGACGGGATCTTATCTATTAATCGAATACTGTTACCTGTGATGATTATTACTCTACTTTCTGTACTACTTTATTTTATTTTTCAACAACAGGTGCCGATAATTTATCAAATTAAAGAACAATCAAACTGGGTTGCATCTATTCCATTTACCTCTTTAAATGTGTTACCATTGATAGCTGTCTTAGGCGCCATAGGTAAAGAGATCAAAAGTAAAAAAGAAATCTATGTAGCTAGTATTGGTAGTGGGGTTGTGTTAGGGCTTATATCTTATTTTTATAATATAAGTTTAGTTCATGTAGCTGATCAGCTATACTTCTATGAAATTCCGTTATTTGCTATACTGTATGGCTATCCAATCGAGTTATTTTTAATTATGGCAGGACTATTAATATTCGCGATTTATACAACTGCCTTAACAAGTTTATTTGGTTTAATTGCAAGAGTAGAGGACATATTGAAATTGAGTAAAGGCAAGTTAGGGTTATTACTTATTGGGGTGGCATTACCATTTACGTTTGTCGGCTTCTCTACTTTAGTCAGCTATTTATATCCTTTATATGGTGTCATCAATTTATATGTATTAGCTATGCTTTTACTTTTCCCAATTATTAAACGAGCAGAGAAGTTTAAAATTTGATAAACTATAATTAGATTGGTTAAGTGGGAGGTTGTTGTCGTGGACCAGCAAAGCTATGAACTTAATGACTTAGTTGAAATGAAAAAAGAACATCCATGTGGTTCAAATGAATGGAAAATTATACGTATGGGCATGGATATCCGTATAAAATGCCAAGGGTGTCAACATAGTGTCTTAATCCCAAGAAAGAAATTTAATAAAAACATAAAAAAAATTATAAAAAAAGAAGAAAAATAAAATGTTTCACGTGAAACATTTTATTAAGTTTTTGTAGTAAATAAAAATAAGTAGTAAAAATGTGTAAACAAAGGTCATTGGGCCTTTGTTTTTTTGATTTTGTTTGAACTTGTTTTTTTCCTATTTAATCTCTATAATTGGTATGACTAATCTTGAATATTGGGAACGGAACTTTGAAGGAGTGGAGTGTTACATGTCATTAACAGCAGGAATCGTAGGTTTGCCTAACGTTGGGAAATCGACGTTATTTAATGCAATTACACAAGCGGGAGCGTTATCGGCAAACTACCCTTTCGCAACGATTGATCCTAACGTTGGTATTGTTGAGGTGCCTGATGAGCGTTTGTATAAATTAACTGAGCTAGTAAATCCCCAAAAAACAATTCCAACATCATTTGAATTTACAGATATTGCCGGGATTGTTGAGGGCGCTAGTAAAGGTGAAGGCCTAGGCAACCAATTCTTATCACATATTAGACAAGTAGATGCAATTTGTCATGTTGTACGTTGCTTTTCTGATGACGACATTACTCACGTATCTGGTCGAGTAGATCCAATTAGTGATATTGAAACGATTAACTTAGAGTTGATTTTAGCGGATTTAGAGACAGTTATGAAACGTTATCCAAAAGTAGAAAAGCTTGCTAAACAGAAAGATAAAGAAGCGGGTTATGAATTCGAAGTTTTAGAGAAGTTAAAGAATGCATTTGAAAATGAACAGCCTGCTCGTGCTATCGAATTTACAAAAGAACAAATGAAATATGTTAAATCACTACATTTACTTACTATTAAGCCTATTCTATACGTAGCAAATGTTGGAGAAGACGAGCTATTAGATGTAGAGAGTAATGAGAAAGTAAAGCAAGTAAATGAGTATGCTGAAAATGAAGGTGCAGGCGTGATTGTCGTATGTGCTAAAGTGGAATCTGAAATTGCTGAACTTGAAGGTGAGGAAAAGCAAGAGTTTCTGGATGAATTAGGCATTGAGGAATCAGGGTTAGATCAATTAATTAGAGCTTCATATGATATGTTAGGTTTGGCAACGTATTTTACAGCAGGTGAAAAGGAAGTGCGTGCTTGGACATTTAAGAATGGAATGACTGCACCACAAGCTGCTGGTGTCATACACTCTGACTTTGAAAGAGGTTTTATTCGAGCTGAGACAGTTTCATATGATCATTTAAATGAAGCTGGTTCAATGGTTGTGGCAAAAGAGCAAGGCAATGTTCGTTTAGAAGGTAAAGAATACCTTGTTCAAGATGGAGACGTCATCCATTTTAGGTTTAACGTGTAAAAAGGGTCTAATATTATTATTGTCAGTGGGATAAGTTTTTGTTATAATTTTATGATGTGAGTAATTGACAGGAAAAATTACTCCTTGCCCTAAACAAAAGGGCCGCTAAGTCCAAGAGGAGGTGAAGACGGATGAATAAATATGAAATCATGTACATCATCCGCCCAGATGTTGAGGAGGAAGCTCGTAAAGATGTAGTCGAGCGCTTCAGCCAGGTTTTAACTGATAATGGTGCGGAGATCGAAAATGTAGATGAATTGGGTATGCGTCGTTTAGCATACGAAATTAATGATTACCGTGATGGTTATTACGTAGTTGTTAACTTCGGAGGCGATGCAGCTGCAATTGACGAGTTTGACCGTAAGGCGAAGTTTACTGATGATGTTATTCGTCATATGGCTATTCGTAACGATCAATAAGGAGTGTTTGATGTGTTAAATCGTGTAGTATTAGTTGGTAGGTTAACTAAAGACCCTGAACTACGTTATACACCCAATGGAGTAGCTGTCGCTAATTTCACAGTTGCCGTAAATAGACCTTTTTCAAATCAACAAGGCGAAAGAGAAGCAGACTTTATAAATTGTGTGATTTGGAGACGTCCAGCAGAAAACCTAGCAAATTATATGAGTAAAGGAAGTATGATTGGCGTTGACGGTCGCATTCAAACGAGAAACTTTGAAGGCCAAGACGGTAAACGAGTGTTTATGACAGAGGTTGTAGCTGATAGTGTACAATTCTTAGAGTCAAGAGGCTCTAACCAGGGTGGACAACCAGGCCGCACATCAAACCAATCACAACAGACAAATCAAAGTGGATTCCAACCACAACAATCAAACCAAAGTGGGTTCCAATCACAACAGGACGCAAAACCGAAAAGTGATAACCCATTCGAAGATAGTGGTGAACCGGTCGATTTATCCGATGACGATTTACCATTTTAAAAGGTAACAAAAAGGAGGTTATGACTTATGGCACGTCGTGGACGCAAACGTCGTAAGGTTTGTTATTTTAAAGCAAATAACATTACACACATCGACTACAAAGATATTGATCTTCTAAAACGTTTCGTTTCTGAGCGTGGTAAAATTTTACCTCGTCGTGTAACTGGAACGTCTGCAAAGTATCAACGTAAATTAACAGTTGCAATTAAGCGCGCTAGACAAATGGCTCTATTGCCATATGTGAGCGAATAATAATAAATGGTGTTGTAAATCTGGTATTTACAACACCATTTTATTTATGTGAAGCTTTCATCTTTAAGGTGTTACACCTGTTCATTGCTTTACTTTTCATGTATGATATATGCAACCCTTATGTAAGGTTTATTTTTACAAATAAAAGTAAAAATTGATAAAATAAAAAGTATGTGATTAATCAAACAGAGGTGCAAGTTATGAATGACCGTAAAATCGTTAAAGACGGTGCTATATTAGGTGCCATTTTTATACTACTTTTAATCATGACGTTCTTTATACCGATTATTAGCTTGATATCGATCTTTTTATTGCCAGTACCATTGATCATTTTTGCAGGACGGTACGGGATAAAGCCTAGTGTAATAGTGTTAATGATATTGAGTTTAATTAGTGTCATCTTATTATCTATTTTCTCATTACCTTTAACATTCGTTATGGGATTAGGTGGATTAGCGATTGGGTTGGCTATCTATAGTAAGAAAGAAGCTTATGAAACATGGGCTCAAGGGACGTTTAGTTTTGCGATCGGTATCGCAACAGTTTATGTCTTAACGCAGTTTATCTTTGATGTTAATTGGATTCATGAGCTTAATGTATTAATAGAAGATTCCCTAGAATCAACCATGACTCTATTCGAACAAGTTGGTGTTCAAGTTAGCCAAGAAGAGTTTGAAGTTTTACAGCAAAGTATCAATGATTTGATGTATTTAATACCGACTGGAATGGTGTTAATCGGACTAACATTAGCTTTTGTATCTCAGTGGGTAGGTTATAAAGTGATTAACCGTCTTGATTCAACTCAATTTAAATTCCCACCATTTAGAGAGTTTAGATTGCCGGCTTCAATCATTTGGATCTTTTTATTAGGAATTATTTTAACCTGGATTTATACTGATCCGGCTGACACTATGTATTTAGCAGCAGCGAATTTATATGCCTTACCAGGAGTATTATTAGTGTTACAAGGGTTATCTTTTGTTTTTTACTTTACACATTATAAAAATTGGTCTAGAGCTCTACCAGTAATGACGGTAATTATATTTGTCTTATTTCCATTTCTCCTTATTTATCCGTTAAGAATTTTAGGTATAATTGACTTAGGATTTCAATTACGAGATCGTCTAAGCGGAAAGAAGTAAAGGAAGAGCATGTCTGTCTTTAGGGAGATGACGTTAGAATGAATGATGTTAAGAGTTTAATCGTTAATAAAAATGTTTGGTTGCTATATATTATGGCAGTCATTTTAACGTTAATTGTCATATATTATCAGTGGATGATTGGGTTGTTTTTATCAATCGTTCTCGGGTTAATTATATATTTAGGTTTAAGGACAGAAGAGCGCCTTAAGAAAAAGACTGAACAATATATATCAACTCTATCTTATCGTGTGAAGAAGGTTGGGGAAGAAGCGCTTCTTGAAATGCCTTTTGGTATTATCTTATTTAGTGATGAATATCAAATTGAGTGGGCTAACCCTTATATGAATAATTTCTTTGGGGCTGATGAGACGCTAATTGGCGAAAATCTATCAGAGCTATCTGAAGATATTATTTCAGCGATTAAAGATGAGGATGAAGAATTTTGGGTCAAAATAGATGACAAAACTTATCAAGTCATTATTAAAAGAGAAGAAAAGCTATTATATTTCTTTGACCGAACTTCTCTTGCTAATTTAGATACACAATACCATAACGAAGAGACTGTATTATCGATCATTTATTTAGACAACTATGAAGAATTAACGCAAGCCATGGATGACACGTCGAAAAGCCATATGAATTCGCAAGTGACTTCTATATTAAACAACTGGTCGAGTGAGTATGGGTTTTACTTAAAGCGAACCTCCCAAGAACGGTTCTTAGCTGTTATGAATCGTGAAATCTTAGAAAAACTCGAAGCATCTAAATTTGAAATTTTGGATGAAGTAAGAGAATTAATTTCAGATCAAAATGTTCCACTGACTTTAAGTATTGGAATTGGTAGAGGGACTTCTAACTTACCTGAGTTAGGTGAAATGGCACAATCAAGTCTAGATTTAGCTTTAGGACGTGGCGGAGACCAAGTCGCGATTAAGAACGAACATGGTAAAGTTAAATTTTTCGGTGGTAAAACAAATCCAATGGAAAAAAGAACTCGCGTTCGTGCAAGAGTGATTTCACATGCTTTGCGTGAACTCGTTAACGAAAGTGAAAAAGTTATTATTATGGGACACCAAATGCCTGACATGGACTCGATTGGTTCATCAGTCGGTATTTTGAAGATGGTGCAACAAAATAATAAAGACGGCTTTATCGTATTTGACCCAGACGGTGTTAATACTGGAGTTCAAAAACTAATTGATGAAATTGATGAAGATGAATCCTTAGCTGATTGGTTTATTACCCCTGAGCAATCATTAGATATCGTGTCGAAAAACACGTTAGTTGTCGTAGTCGATACTCACAAACCGTCTATGGTTATGGAAGAGAAATTACTCAGTCGAACTGAACATGTTGTAGTTATTGATCACCATAGGCGTGCAGAAGAGTTTATTGATGATCCGACCTTGGTTTATATGGAACCATATGCTTCTTCAACTGCAGAATTAATAACTGAACTGTTACAATATCAAGACGGGCGGGTTAAGTTAAGTACTTTAGAATCCTCAGCCTTATTAGCAGGAATTATTGTCGATACGAAGTCATTTACGTTAAGAACAGGCTCAAGAACGTTTGATGCAGCCTCTTATTTACGATCAAAAGGTGCAGATACAGTCTTTGTTCAAAAGTTACTAAAAGAAGATTTAGATGTTTATATTAGAAGAAGTGAACTGATTAAAAATGCGATCGTTTATAAAGAAGGTGTCGCGATTGCTAAAGGTCGCTCAGGTGAAAGTTATGGTCCAATTATTATCGCACAAGCAGCCGATACCTTATTAACAATGGATGGTGTTCAAGCTTCTTTTGTAATCTCTGAACGTAAAGACGATAAAATTGGTGTGAGTGCCCGTTCGTTAGGTGATATTAATGTTCAGGTCATCATGGAGCAAATGAATGGTGGTGGCCACTTAACGAATGCAGCGACACAACTAGAAGATACGACACTTGAACAAGTGGAAGAGCAGTTAAGGGATATAATTGATGAATATTTACAAGGGGGAGACTCATCATGAAAGTAATTTTTACAAGTGATGTTAAAGGTAAAGGTAAAAAAGGCGAAGTAAAAGATGTTAACGAAGGTTATGCACGTAACTATTTATTTAAGCACAATTTAGCTGTTGAGGCGAATAAGGGCAATCTTAAACAGTTAGAAGGCCAAAGGAAAAAGCAACAAGAACAAGCACAACAAGAGTTAGATGAAGCTAAACAGCTGAAAAATACAATGGAAGACTTAACAGTAGAACTGTCTGCTAAATCAGGTGACTCTGGACGTTTATTTGGTTCTGTGACGAGCAAACACATTGCTGATGATTTAAAGAAATCTCACAACATTAAAGTCGACAAACGTAAAATCGAGTTAGATGATCCCATTAGAACGTTAGGTTATACCCATGTACCTGTTAAATTACACCCAGACGTTACAGCAACTTTAAAAGTACATGTTAACGAACAATAATGGTAAAGAAACTCCGGTTTTAAAGGAGGAACTGATGTGGCAGACGATATGATGCAAGACCGTACGCCCCCTCATAATATAGAGGCAGAACAAGCCGTTTTAGGGGCAATATTTCTAGAACCTGATGCCATTGTCTCAGCAAGTGAAATGTTATCACCAGAAGATTTTTATCGTATTAGTCATAAAAGAATCTTTGAAATTATGCTTCGTTTAATGGATAAAGGTGAACCCATTGACTTAGTAACAGTCACCACTGCATTAACTGATGCTGAAATGTTAAATGATGTTGGAGGCGTATCTTACTTAACGGATATTGCGAATTCAGTTCCAACAGCAGCTAATATTGATTACTACGCGCGCATTGTAGAAGAGAAATCAACTTTAAGAAGTATTATTTCAGCAGCAACTGGCATTGTAACGAGAACATTTGAAGAAAATGAGGAAGTTACAGAGCTTCTAGATCATGCTGAAAAGACGATCTTAGATATTTCACAAGATAAGTCTTCTGGTAAGTTCCGTAACATTAAAGATGTCTTAATCAATGTTTATGACAATATTGAACAACTACACCATCATGATGAAGAAGTAACAGGTGTAGCAACAGGGTTTAGAGACTTAGACCAGATCACTTCTGGTTTCCAAAAAAACGATATGATCATTATTGCTGCCCGTCCATCTGTAGGTAAGACAGCCTTTGCATTGAATATTGCTCAAAATGTCGCCATTCATTCAAGTGAGAATGTTGCCTTATTCAGTTTAGAGATGGGTGCTGAACAGTTAGTGAGCCGTATGTTGTGTGCAGAAGGGAATATTGATGCTCAACGACTACGTACAGGTAAGCTTGAAGAGGAAGACTGGGGTAAACTAACTATGGCTATGGGTAGCTTATCAAACGCTGGGATCTATATTGATGATACACCAGGTGTTAAGATTAACGAAATCCGTTCTAAATGCCGCCGACTTAAACAGGAGTCTGGCCTAGGAATGATTATGATTGACTATTTACAGCTAATCCAAGGCCCTCCAGGTGGTAGTGAAAGTCGTCAACAAGAAGTATCTGAGATCTCAAGGTCATTAAAAGCTTTAGCACGTGAGCTTGAAGTACCGGTCATTGCACTTTCACAGTTATCCCGCGGTGTTGAACAAAGACAAGATAAACGCCCAATGATGTCTGACTTACGTGAGTCAGGAAGTATTGAGCAGGATGCTGATATTGTAGGTTTCTTATACCGTGATGACTATTATGAGGAAGATAGTGAAAAAGAGAATATCATTGAAATTATTATTGCTAAGCAACGTAATGGACCTGTAGGCACGGTTGATTTGGCCTTTGTTAAAGAATATAACAAATTCGTCGATTTAGACCGGCGATATGGTGAAGCTGACATACCGCCTGCATAATCTATTAATTCATGGCATCTTTGTAAATGGTTAATTTAACAAACTAAAATAATAGAGTGAGACAGAAATAACAGACCTAAAGCTATAGTTAGGTCTGTTATTTTTTAGGAATATAGATAAGAATGGAGGTGAAAGGATATAATAACTTACGTGATAATTTATCTTTTGATCTTTCCTTTATGTACCTTACTTCATGAAGTAGGACACGGTATTGGTGTTGTATTGTTCTCAAAATCCCATGCCTATATTTATTTAGGTGGGAGTAAAGGGAACAAGCAAAACTTTAATATCGGGAGGCTACATTTTCACATTCGATGGTCTTACTTAGGTTATTGTAGTTGGGATGGAAATTTAGAAAAACAACAAAGAATGACCGCACTAGCAGGAGGACCAATGATGTCTCTTATACTTGTTTGCTTATCTTTACTGTTGATACTTGAGGTTTCATATACAGGTCTAGTTTCCATTCTAAATGGGGTATTAGTTTATAATTTACTTCAATTTCTAGTAACAGCTATTCCAATGACCTATCCTCGTTGGTTTGGTGTTTTGGGTAATCATCCATCAGACGGATTACAACTATTACGCTTGTTGAGATCTAATAATTGAGTCTTAGTAGTGAGGAAGCATTTCATTTTATTAAAGAGATGCATTTCTTTTTGTGTATTTATAGAGAATAAAGTAAAGAATAGTATTGTTTAAAAAAGCACACTCCTTTTTACAAAAACCGTACAATTAAACAAAAAACAAATTATAAATTCGGTTTTCGATTGAAATAGAGGAGTAATACTGATAATATTAGTTTGTATTGATTGAATATCGGAATTTTAGGAGGTCCATTTTATGACAACAGCGATTGTAGTTGGTACGCAATGGGGCGATGAAGGTAAAGGTAAGATTACAGACTTCTTAGCACAAGATGCAGATGTCGTAGCACGTTATCAAGGCGGCGACAATGCAGGTCATACGATTAAATTTAACGGAGATACATATAAATTACATTTAATACCATCAGGTGTGTTTAACTCTGATAAAGTCTGTCTATTAGGCAATGGGATGGTCATTAATCCAGAGTCATTAATTAAAGAAATGGAATATGTTGAAGGCTTCGGTCTGACTTTAGAACATTTAAAAATAAGTAACCGTGCACATGTCATTATGCCGTATCATATTGAACTAGATCGTCTTCAAGAAGAAAGAAAAGGTAAAGAAAAGCAGATAGGCACGACTAAAAAAGGAATAGGGCCAGCTTATAGTGACAAAGTAAACCGTTCAGGTGTGCGCTTTGCAGATTTAATTGACCCTGAATCTTTATATGAGTTAGTCATGACGCAGGTCGAAGAGACAAATGAATTGTTAGAAAAAATATATGACGCACCAAAGTTAGATGCTCAAGAGATTTATGAAACATATAAGCAATATGGTGAAAGATTAGCACATTACGTAACAGATACATCTGTGTTGTTAGATGAAGCTACATCAGAAGGACGCCACATCTTATTTGAAGGTGCACAAGGGGTTATGCTCGACCTTGACCATGGCACATATCCATATGTCACATCATCAAGCACTTCAGCAGCTGGTGTAGCAACAGGTAGTGGAATTGGCCCGAATAAAATCGATCGTGTCATTGGAGTATCTAAAGCTTATACAACACGCGTCGGTGATGGACCTTTCCCAACAGAACTACATGATGAAATTGGTGAACAAATTCGTGAAGTAGGTCGTGAATATGGAACAACAACTGGGCGCCCAAGACGAGTAGGCTGGTTTGACTCCGTCGTCATTAACCATGCAAGAAGGACAAGCGGCATTACTGACATCTCATTGAATTCTCTAGATGTATTAACAGGAATTGATCAATTAAGGATTTGTGTCGGTTATGAACATGAAGGAGAAGTGATTAAAGGTTATCCAGCTAGCCAAAAACAATTAACAAAATGTCAGCCAGTATACGAAGAGTTAGTAGGGTGGCACGAGGATTTAACAGAGGTTAAACGTTTTGAAGACTTACCTGAAGCGGCTCAAAGTTATATTAACCGCATTGAAGAGCTGACAGGCGTTCGTGTTGCAATCTTTTCTGTTGGACCAGACCGTGAACAAACAGTTGTAAGGAATGCGATTTATTAAATATAAGTTTATGAAAATTAGTATGAAGCTCCTAATATTTTATGGAGCTTCATTTTTTTAATAAAATATGTATCCCATTAGCTCAGAAAAAGTGGAAAAGATAAAAGGAGAGGAGAGTGAACTCTGTTTTTATTTTTTTGCTTCTTCTTCAAATAAAATTTATATGTTAGTATGTCACATCACATCTACTTTTAATAAATGAAATTTTATTGAACACGTTTTCTTTATTTATTATAGAGAGGACTTTCTTGTTTTGTTAAATTGAAAAATAAAAGTGTACTCCAAACTCCCATGGAACCAATCAAAAATGTTAATAAAGATGGTGGTAACCAACTACTAAGTATCAAAAAAACTCCAGCCATACTTACACCTATCATAATAGCAATTGAGTACGCTGCCATATAAGTACTTCGAGCGTGATCAGGTACAATATTTGAGAGCATAGTTTGTTTAACCGGGATATGAATCATTTCTCCGATGGATGCAATAATAATCGCTATAATAAGGATATAAGGTGTCGTACTTATGCTTATGACAGTGTATGCCCCGAAAAAAAGAATCAAACCGATTAACAATAAACTCCTATCATTACAGTTTTTAATTTGCTTCGTAACAAGAATTGTAAAGCAAACAATAATGATTGTATTTGTTGATTTAAGTATTCCTAGAAGGTTAACCCCATCTATTTCAATTAAAAGAAAAGGTGCAAGTGGAACTGGGTTTTCGATTTCGTTTGCGAGACGAACCCCTATATAATTAGTTAACTGTTCTTCAACAGATACAATTAGGAGGCTAGCAATGGAAAAAATAGCGAAGAATCTATGAGAGAGAATTTGGATGTATGCCTTAAACATTAAAAAACTCTTGTAACTATTCTCTCTCACTTTTTCAAAGGCAGGTGTATAAGTTTCTTTAATAAACAAAAGGGTGATGAAGAAAACACATAAAGAAGCTACTGCAACCCCAATAAAAAGAGGGAAAATGTAATTAAAAAAAAGAAAAGCACCGATCATACTGCCAATTGCAATACCGATATTTCTTATCCAATAGGAGTAAGTATAAATAACCCTCCTTTCTTCAGGTAAGCTTATATCAATGATTAAGGCTTGATAAACCGGATTACCTACTCCAGTACTAAACTGAATAACTAAAAACGCAACAAATGTAGCGTATGGGAATGTGCCCAAGGGGGAGTTGGCAAAAGCAGCACAAACAAACCCAATAAAAATAATAAATTCAGACAAAAGAATAATCCTCTTCCTTCCAATTTTGTCAGAGACATAGCCTCCTAAAATAGATCCCAAGACATTAACAAACATTACTGCCAAAAACAAAATCCCCGTGATAATCGTCCCTACTAATCCCGAAAAATAAATGATTATGTAAGGAAGTACCGCCATTGTCGACACCGTTGATATTAATAAAAGAAACAATCGAATTTTAATTGTCGGGTTTAATTTAGTAATAGTCATATTATACACCCCTTATCCCTTATAAACGATTGATTAATCAATCGTTATTGTGGTAAAAATAGAACCTATTTTTAAATAGGTCCGAATAAATTTACTGCTGAGGAAATATACTGTTTCCACATTTCACTGTATCTAGAGTCTGTTGTATTTAAACGAATACCAATTAGAAGACTGGTATATAAAGTAGCAACCACTAATGGATCTTGTTCAACAAACATTCCTTTTTGCTGCCCATTCTTTACAAGTAACCCAACTCTTTCTCTAAATTTGTTATGAAAATCATCTAGCTCTTTAAATATATCAGGGTATCTCTGATGCTGTCCTACTACGTGAACGACAAGCGTTAAGTAATTGTTGACCCCTGCAAAAAGTTCAATGTGAGTTTTAATCATATTTTCTAACTCTTGCCTGGGATTATCGGCGTCTGTATCAAAATCAAATACAACCTCAGAGAATTCTTTAAGAGGTTCCACAACAGCAGTATAAAAAAGTTCTTCTTTATCTTTGAAATATGTGAAAACACTTCCAAAACTAACACTTGCTACTTCAGAAACTTTCTTTATGGTTGTTCCTTCAAACCCTTCCGTTGCAAAAAGAAATGTGGCAGATTCAAGAATTCTCTTTCTTTTCTTTTCCATATTAAGTAACTGTTGTTCAGATAAAGGCATAATTATTTATCTCACTCCTTACGATTGATTAATCAATCATTTTTAAATATAATAGCAAATAAATTTGATAATGTACAGAAATAAATTTGAGGATAAATTACGTCACTTCCAAGTTTTCTTTCTCGTAAATATAAATTTTTAGTATAATATAATTGTGAATTAAGATACACCCCTAAGAAACTAGGTTTTAAATAAAAACTAAACAACCTTTTTAAGTCTAATAGTTCTGAGCAAAGAAATATTTTATTAAAAAATACAAAATAACTTGTCAAAACTTTTAAGACTGTGGTAATATTAACGCTGTTGGCAAAAGGTCCGGTAGTTCAGTTGGTTAGAATGCCTGCCTGTCACGCAGGAGGTCGCGGGTTCGAGTCCCGTCCGGACCGCCATTTTTTCGGTACATATAAAATGGAAAATGGTATAACTTAAGTAATATGTAAGGTTCATCCGTGTAGCTTTAGGAGCAAAAAGCCACCGGAGAATAAGCTAAGTCTGTGAGCACAGAGAAGTCTAACAAGTAAGCGTGAATTACACAACAATATTAATAATACTTATGGCTCGGTAGCTAAGCGTAAACATCAGAGAATAACATCCATGTAGC